>JAADGC010000016.1 GCA_013152585.1 Chloroflexota bacterium | reverse complement strand
CGCCATCTTCATCGGACGCCTGCCAGCGAATGGTGTAGGAACCGACACCGGGCCAGTTTTCGCCGCCGTTGGGGCTGAGCACCTGCACCACAGGCGCATGGGCGCTGATCGAAACCGTACGCAGAACCTGCCCCTGATGCGTGAACACGATGGCCGCGGTTCCGGGCGGATAGGGCAAGATTTCGTGGAAATGACCGGGGCTGTGATCGGCGCCGATGAACTCGGTGGGCGGTTCGAAACGGCGTTCGAACAGGGTATCGCCGCTCACATTCTTAAGGACGATGCTGTAAGAGCCCTCACCGGGATCGCTGTAGGCTCCATCTTCGCGGTCGCGCACCCAGAAGGACCGGCGCAAGTCGATCTGTCCGTCCTTGATATTGCCGCTAACGATGATGTGTGGCATTTTCTGGGCGGCCCTCGCTGCGGTCACCCTGGATGGCATGCGGCTGAGGATGGCGGTGTAGTTGTAGGGCGAGAACCACGCCGGAGAGGAGTAGCTCATCAGGTCGAAAGTCCAGCTGGGATTGAAGGTCTGGTGAGTGGAGGCGTTGAGGCCCACCTGGCCGATAGATCCCGAGGGATAGGGTGTGCCCTGGGCATTGGTATAGACGGGATAGTTGGGGTCAGCTCCGGAAACGGTTGGGGCATGTTTACGGCCAAAGTTGTGTCCCATTTCGTGGGCAATGGTACGGCCGCTGCCGGAGTCAAGCATACCGGCGGCGATGGGTTCACCGTAGCGTCCACAGCCATGGCCCGGGCCTGGAGGCACACCTGAATTCAGAAGTCCGTACACAAATGCGTGGGCAGGACGATTCTCCCAATCATCATAGATATCTTCCAGATCATCCAGCAAATCGCCCCAGCCGTCGCCACAGCCCTTGGCGGGCATAATGTAGTTGTAATTGGCATCCAGGGGCCCGCCCTTTTTATACCACATATTGATGCGGGCGGCGGGAAAAACGGCGCGTAGATATGCGAGCATGTTGGTCATCAGGGTGTTATTATGCAACGAAGGAGTGAGATTGGAGGCGCGCACCGGCACCAGGCCCACATTGAGCGGCGCTGTCGAACGTACACTGATGTTCTTGGTCGTCATCTTGTTGTTGCTGAAGATCGTTTCAGGTACCTCCAGCGGTGAGTTGACTTCTGCCTCCAGGCGCAGAGGGCCGCCGCCAAGCCAGGATTTGGGCAGGACGAAGTTGTAGCTGCTGTTGTAATTGCCGCGCTTGGTATCGTTGAGCACGCCATTGGGGCGGGCGTTGGGGCCCAGCACGAGCTCACCTAGCTTTTGCGGTCTCCAACCTGCTGTCCAACCGCGCAACGTCACCGACACGCCCGAGATGGGACCGTGCACGATGCCGCCGGCGCCCACATACACGCGGGCAATGGCAGGTTTGCCGACTACTAACGCCACGCTGTTATTCAGATCCTGGATCACCTGGGTCACCTCGATGCCCTGCACGACAAGATCAGCTGTACCCGAGAGGCTGACTTCCAGTTTATAGGACTGGGCGTGGTAGGATGAGGAAGTCGCCCCCTGCACGAATGCATAATAGGTGCCGGGCTTATTGATTGCCGCATATAACACCTGCTCGTCGCTGGTGCCGCTGCTATTCGATTGACCGAGTAATTGGCCAATAGGTCCATACAAAATAAGCTCGTAATCCGCGGGCAGTTCGGTCAGCTTGGCCCAGATCAGCACATTCTGGCCTCCGGAGACCACGAATTTATACATGTCTTTGTCGCCCTGGGGGCAGATATAGCCATAGGTGACATGCTTGACATTCGCCTGGGGCAGGCTGGGGGTGATGGCGGCGGCATTGGTGTAGTAGCCACCGGCATCATTAGGGTCGATGCACTCATACTTCGTCTCCACACTCAGTTGATAGGGTGTCTTGTTGCTCCAGTCGGCCACGCCTTTGCCGCGCACCAGCACACGATAATTGCCTTGCTGATACACCGTGATGTTGATGTACTCGTCTTTGCTGGCACCCCACAGCTCCGAGCTGGCGATCTGGCCGCCGCTGGGATTGATCAGGAAGAGATCATAATCGGCAGGGGGGGCCTGTGGCATGCCGCCGAGATGGATGGTGATCTCCTGGTGATCATCGGCGGAGAATTGCCACCAGTCCACATCGCCGCTGGGGCAGATGTACTCGTAGTTCCAGGAACCGTCAGGGGTGAGGGTCGTGGCCTGCTGGAAGGAATCCCCGGCGTCGGTTTGGGAGCAGGCGGGTGTCGGCGTGGGGGTAGCAGTGGGCGGCGGGGTGGACGTGGGCGTGGGGATGGAGGTTGTGGGGCGCAGTTGCAGGGACAGGCGCGGGCAGAAGGGCGTGTAGTGACGACTGTCGAAAACACGCGCCCAGGCGGCGCCCCCTTCGGGTCCACGCAGCGCCAAACCACGGTTTTGAGGCTCATCGTCGATCCACTTTTGCACCAGACCTTTCACATCCCAGGCATAGACCGAGCCCAGCGAGATATTCACCGGGATGCGCGTGACAAAGGGGGTGGCGATGAGGGGTTGATTTTGCCAGGTGACCGTCATCTCCTCCCATGGGTCATGGAGATCGTAGAGGGAAACGTCGAAAGGCGTGGCATTGTCGGCCTGGATCAGCCGCATCTCAAAGGTGGCGGACTGCACCTGGGTGCCCGGGGGGATGAAGGACAGGTCAAAACGCACGAGCGAACGAGAAGCAAAGGGCTCGTTTTGCCCGGCGCCATACCCCACGCGCAGAGTGGATGCAGATCCCAGATTGCCGGCGGGATTGGCCTCGTCGATGGTACTGTCGGCCACAGCGCAGAGATTGAAGCTGATGATGTTGGAAGGCGTGGCCGTGGGGGTGGGTGTGGCTGTGGCGCTACTCTGGATGAGGAAGACGTTGCCACCGTACTCGCCTGGCGCCGGATTCGAGAACTGCAACCAGCCCGGCCCAGCGTATTCACCGCCGCTCTCGGACCAGGCATCAAGTACCTGATAGCGTTCATCCGTAACGACCAGCGTCAGGTATTCGTAGGATTGCTGAGCTTGCAGGGAAGTATACGTAATAGCGGGCGTATAGCTGAGCTGGAACAGGCCATCGCCCGAGCTCTCACCTGTGGCCAGCTCTTGTTCGATCTCGTTCGGCTGGTGCGAGCCATACAGACTCACCTGCAGCGCTGGCGGAGCGGGTATCGGATCGGGCGTGGCCGCCAACAGCAACTGCCCCTCGAATAGCCAGCGTTGCTCGCCACCACATGCCGTCAGGCTCACGTCATCGAGACCGAAAATCGTGGGAAATTCGGCGTCGGTATACCCGAGGAAGGTCAGGTCCACATCCATGCCCTCGTAATCTCCCAGATCCAGGTTGACCTCCTGCCATATCCCGCGTGGATCAACCGCCGGCAAGACGAGCAGGTTGTCGGCCTGTTCATTGCCGTATTGCACGATCACCTCAAGCGCATCATTCTGTTGTTCGATGTCATTCTCGGCCAGCCACCAGAAGTTCAGATTAACCAGAGTAGCACCGGCCGGGATATGCACGAATTGCCAGAGTTCACCATCGACATCATTCCCTCCGGCCAATTGCGCCCCGAAGGCGCTGTCCCGGCCCGGCCCCAGGTCCACAGCGCCGGCGCTTCCCCAGGGCGGTAAATCGCCGCTCTCAAAATCACCGTTGTTTACGAGTTCAACACAGGCAGCTGGGGTAGGTGAAGATGTGGGCGTATTGGTAGTCGCCGGTGGCACAGTGGGCGTGCGCGTGGGCGTGGGCGTGTTGGTGGCTGCAGGTGGGACGGTAGGCGTGCGCGTGGGCGTGTACGTGGCTACAGGTGGGACGGTGGGCGTGCGCGTGGGCGTGTACGTGGCTGCAGGTGGTACGGTAGGCGTGCGCGTGGGTGTATTCGTAGCCGCGGGTGGGACGGTAGGCGTGCGCGTGGGCGTATTCGTGGGCAGGGTCGTGGGGGTGGCGGTGGCGGTGACACTGAGCGTAATGCGCAGACGATAAGGATTGCTGCTGTCGTAGGCCCCGTTGTAGCCCAGCACGCGCACATACCAGGTACCGCTTTGATCAGCGGTATAGGTGATATTCTCAGGGGTGGTGCCGCCGTTGTTGGACTGGGTCACATAGCTCTGATCAGGATCGTAGAGCTCGATGTCATAATCAGCCGGCAGATTGCTGCCCCCCGCGCCATCGAGATCGATCTGCATCTGCTGACCGCTGCTGACGCTGTATTTGAAGTAATCGTCGTCACCGCTGGGGCAGATGTAGCCCTGCTGGGCGCTGCCGGGCGTGGCGTTGGCGGCCGTGTTCAGGCTATCATTGGGCTCATAAGGGTCGGTGGGGCAGGCGATGTGGTAGGTGAGGAGCAGTTGTGGCGGGTAGATGCGCCCCTCGCGGCTTTTGAAGGTGCGATTGAAATAGGTGCCGGTAGGTCCGCGCAGGAAGACGCCGTTGTTGCTGCCGCTGAGCCAGTTTTGGGCATAGGAGGTGATGCTCCAGCTTTTATACCCGGCGCTGCTATCCACCGAGCCGCTGATGCCGGTGGCATTGGCCGTGGGAAAAGTGTTCCAGGTGACCGTGTACTCGTTCCAACTGCTGGTAACGAAGAAGGCGCCGACATTGACCGGGCTGGCACCGGCGGCGCTGTCGAGATAGAGCTGAAGTTGGGCAGAGTCGATGACGGCGCCGGCGGGCAGGGAGGAAAGATCGAATTTGACCAGGCTCACCGCTTCTCTGACGACATCGATGTTGCTGTAAGAGAGTTCGAGCGTGGCGTCACCACCAAAATTCGTATTGGGTAGATCCCTCTTGACCATAGCATCAGCCACGGCGGTGAGGGTGATGCTATCCTGCGGGGCAGTGTACAGATTGGCGGCAGAGGCACTGTCAAGAGGCGCGGCGGCGGTAACAGCAACAAGCGCCAGTAAGAGCAAAAGGTTGCTGAGAGGAATAAAAATACGCTTGGATGGCATGGAAATGTCTCCTTAAGCAGTTTGGGGTGAGAACCTGGTCAATTGTCTCTTTAGCATCAGGGTGTCGGTGGAACCGCATCGTCATCGTCCTGTAGATTCCTGATCTGTGCTACTTTTGTCTGGAGCAAGGAAGACAGATCAGAGAGATCCTGGAGAATCCAGCGTTCACCACTCTGGATGTGCTCGATCTCACCGTGAAAGCTGAGGGGAGATTCACACTGCTGGTTCGCTTCTTCCCAGCGCAAACGTATCAGGAAGGAGGCGACACGAAGTTGTGATTGCGAGGGTGGTGCCATGATCAGTTCCAATATCGGCTGCAGGATGTCAGAAATAGGACAAGAAAGAGGCCTGTTATCCCTTTATACCCCACCCGTGGCTACAAACTGGCTACAAAAAAAGTGCGGTGCACATCGCAGGTGCATCGCACTGGGTTGTTTCGGCCTTCCCGTCTGCCGGGAATCAGTCCGAATCGAGTCCTCGTAGATACTCGGCCAGGGGTCGCGGCAATTGCCGTTCGCACAGATATTCGAGCACATAGTGTTCATAGGCCGCGGGCGTGTCAAAATGCCTGCTAACAAATGCCTGATCGTAAAGCGTGCCCTCACGCTGGCCTACCCATTCCAGATAGTTCGAATACTCCCACATCGCCGGATCATCGCTGATGCCATGAAGAACGGGGTTGGCGTGGATATAGCGGCAAAGGTTGAGGAGATAGACTTCATCCTTCACTCGACGATGTTTGAATCGCCCCTCGAAAAGCGTTCCGCTGCGTTCCAGCCGAAGATTCAATGACTGCACATACGAATTGAAGGTCACACCGATAAACTTTGACACCGGTAGATTACCGTCTTGACGAAGCAAGAAATGGTAGTGATTTGGTAGCAAACCATAGGCAATGATTGTGATTTGATAGCGTTGTGCATTCTGTTTGATCAATCCCAGACAACGAAGGAAATCACCCTCGTCGAAAAAGATGAGGTTGTGATTGGCGCCCCGGTTATAGGCGTGGTAATAACCACCCTGAATAAACGCATCCGCTCGGCGTGGCATGTGATTACAACCTCCGTTAGGTGTGGGAAGGCTTAAGTCAGTCGGGAGAAACAAATGGCTGCCGAAGTCTGGGACAAGGTAATCCATCGCTCATGGGGTTGACGACAGATGGAGACAAATCTGATGGAGACATATAAACTGATCTTTTGCGTTTTTTCTTTTGACACGAATTTTCACGAGTTTCACGAAAATTCTGGCAAATAGTTCGGGTAATTCGTGGCGTTTGATTTTCGCCAGACTCCAGATATAAAGTATCTCACAAACTGTGGTGTTCTCTCAAAACCTGGAAGGCGGGGGGGCGCGCGAGACCTCCGGGAGGTGGGGGCGCGTTGGCACTGGCAATCGCAGCAGCACGCGGGGGGCAGGCCGTTGGCAAAAACGCAAATGTTATCCCCCACCTCCCGGAGGTCATGAGGGCTCCGTTAAGATCGTTGCTGCCGCCGATGCACCAAAACACGGTTCGCAGCTTTTGCAGGGAACTGCTTGTAGCGGGGGGACGCGAGAGACC
>JAADGC010000114.1 GCA_013152585.1 Chloroflexota bacterium | reverse complement strand
AAACGAAAGGTCATTGATGGCCGTCCGCTAGCCGCCGGTATCAGGGGGCACGGTGGGTGTTGGCGTAGGCGTGAGATAATTTTGCGTCCAGGCAGGCGGCGACGGGCAGCCGGATGGACGCTGCGCCAGATCGCGAATGGGATCGGCGTCGAAGAGTTGGCGAATAGCCTCGTGCAGCCGATCTCCCTCCGAGACCAACACCTCGGCACCGCTGGTGAGCACCAAGGGCTCGGTTTCATACTTGCCAATGACATGCGCACGCACATCATCCATTTGGATGGTGGCGGCCAGGCGCCCCAATTTGATGATGTCGAGTACGTTCAAATCGGTTGTGAAGTAATCATGCAAGGCCTGCCACAATTGAGGGATGCGGCGGACGGTGCCGGTGCTGACCATCTGGTCACGTAGGGCCAGCAGAAAGACCTGCTGGCGTCGCGCCCGATCCCAATCGCCGGTCACATAACGAAACGTGGTAAAACGCAGGGCCTGTTCACCATCGAAATGGTGCTCCCCGGCCGGCAGATAGAGGACATCGTACTGCTCCTCGCCGGTGGCGCTCTGGAAGGTGGTCAATTCCCACAGGTCGCAGTCCAGATTGACGTTGACCCCACCCAGAGCATCAACGATATCCACAAAGCCAGACCGATGCAGGCGCACAAAATGATCGACTCGTATGCCGAAATTACGGGCGAATGTATCCCGCAGCAAGGCAAATCCCCCCCCTGGATAGGCGAAGTATTCCCCCAGAAAATCAACCTGGTTCAGGCGCTTGTGGTCAAACCGTGGCACCTCTACCCACAAATCCCGCGGCAGCGATAACACCCCCATGCGGCTCTGTTGCCAGTCGATAGCGACCAGGAACATCGTGTCGGTTCGCCACGATTGATCCGCCGATTCCCGTAAATCGGTGCCCAGAAAAAGGATGTTTTCGGTCTGGCTCAATGCGGCCGGGGTAGGAACCGGCGTGGGGGGACAGAGAACATCGGGCGGGCAAGGTGTGACCGTAGGCGGCGGCGTGGGCGTGACCGTAGGTGTGGGGGAAGGTGTGGCGGTGGGGCTGGCAGTGGGCGTCGAAATCGCTGTGGGCGTGGGCGTAGACGTGCAGAGGGATGCCGGGCCGCACCATGAGGCGGCGGAGGACTGGGCGGCGACCAGCGACACCGCGGTCGGGGCCGGGTGGGGTGTGGACGAGCCCTGACCTGCAACCAGCGCTGGCGTGGCCGAGATGGACTGCAACGATCCCCACGTACATGCGGCCAGGATCAGTGGCACCGCCAACAGCGCCAACAAGCGGTATCGCATGGCAATCCAAACCAAGCTGCGCCTGAGGCCAACAGGAGGGTGGCCGCTGATGGTCACGGACGCATACGGAGCGGATGATTCTTGTCCGCAACCGTCTGCGTCTGTCCGTATCCCTGGTGCTTGACTCATGTGCATCGACGTTCGCTCTTCAAGGCATTGAGGTACTTTCATAGCTCGAAATCTGCACGAATGAGCCACATCCGTGCGGCGAATCGAATTCTCCGTCTCATGGCGCCAAGACCATGCAGAGTCTGCGCTGCGGACGACCGATGCAGATGATCAATGGCTCTTTTCTTTCTCGGCGTCACTGCGTTAAAATCTGACCGTGTTATCAGCGTTTGCTTCTTGTCGGTTTGAGGCGGAGCTTCGTTAGTTTCCAGTATCCACATTCTTGCAGTTACGCGGCTTTTGCGGATTTTTGAGAATGCTGGGTTCGCTGAACAGATGCTGGATACGCTCGTTGATTACGGCCATTTTGGGCAAGAGCACATAAGCGCCGCTGGGCGTTGTCCAGCTATCTGTTTCTCTGAATCCAATGATAAAACCATGCGCCTTGTCAGGCTCAATCTGAATCCCCAACCGCGCCAAGGCGATGACATCAGAAAGGCCCAAATCCGTTTCGATGGATTTACTGAGGGCATCGTACAAGGGCAGGAGCCGCGAAATGATGTTGACTTCGCGCGCTCGATTACGGATGGAGATCAGCACCCGTTGCTGGCGACGCGTACGATCCACATCACTGGTGGATTTACGCTCGCGAGCATAGCGCAGGGCGAATAGGCCATCCATATGATATTTCCCGGGCTGCAGGGTCTGATACACGAGTTTCTGGCTGCCCTCCTCTCGTGGAAAATTTCCATAGATCGGGCAATCGACGGTCACATCAATCCCCCCCAAAGCGTTGACCAAATCCTTGAAAGCACTGAAATTGATTTTGACGTAGTGGTCGATGCGGATGCCAAAATTCTTTTCGATGGTCTTTTGCAGCAGACCAATGCCTCCCCCGTCTTTGTAGCCGTTCAGTTCGCCAAAGAAGGTGGCGGTGTTGATGCGATTCTGGCCCACGGTGGGGATATCGATGTAAAGATCGCGCGGGAAGGAAATGACGCCCACTTCGTGAGACGAGAAGTCTACTGCCAACACCATGATCACGTCGGAGCGCCAGGGAGTACCAGAGCTGCGCTCATCGGATCCTACCACCAGTACATTGAGCGTGTTCTCGAAGGTGCGCTGGCCGTCGCCCCGGGTAGCGGGAGTGGCGGTCGTTGTCGGGCCGACAACGGGTGTGGGATTGGGTGCCTGCTCGGTCTCCCGCACCACCGTGGGAGATGACGTGGGGGGTGGCTCGTCGGGGGTCTCAGTGGGCACGGCATCCACGACGATGACGGTGGGTTGGATCAGGGCCGAAGCCGGTACCTTGATGCGGATGGGCGTGCGCTGCGGAGCCGTGGTGGAGGGAAGGGTGGGGGTAGGGACGGCGCTGGGGCTGGGTGTGGGCAGCGGTGCCGGGTCGTGTTCGCTGTCTGCCGCAGCCTCAACCAGGGGCAGTGGCGTAGCAGTCGGCAGCAGCAGTGGCGCTGTAGCGGGCGTGACACTTAGCTCCGGCATAAATAATTGCGATGGAGAGAAAGTACACGCGGCCAGCCACAGCAGTGCCAGGAGAAAGAGGGGGATTCGATAAATGTTTCGCATGGTGTCTTTGGGGGGGATGGAGGGGGAAGACGAAGCGAAATGAAGTCAAGACAAGGGAACAGAAGAGGCGAGAGATTTGAGAATGGCGGGTGTGATCCCGGTCAGATCGTGTACGCCCTGAAAAAAAGCAACACCGGGCCCTTTGACAATCAAAGGTACCGGATGATACGTGTGTCCTTTGGTGTTGGGGTCTTCGAGATTGCCATGATCGGAGGTGATGAGCAGTGTGGCGCCGGCAGGGAGGGCGCTGAGGACGCCGGCCAGCATATCATCGATGCGGCGCAGAACATCCAATGCTGTCCAGGGAATTCTACGATGTCCGGCCAGATCAGGCAAGAATGTCTCGTAGAGCACCAGGTCGTGGCGGTCGCAGAGCCGGGCCAGACGGCGTCCGGCCTCGAATGAGGGCACAAAGGGTAGCTCGGGCGCATAGGAACCGCGGGCCAGTTCGTGTGTGATGTCCCAGTAGACGGCTTCGCCGCGCATCAGGGCCGCAAAGTCACGTAAGGGCAGATCGGCGGCCATGGCCGCCAGCGTGGTGGCCGAATGGCGATTGCGGCGGCTGGTGGTTGAGTTCCAGTATTGTTCGCTGTAGGCGTTGGCAAATGTCACCCGATGGCCGGCGCAGCGGGCGCGTTTGAGGAAGCTGTGATGGGCAATGGTTTCCCGCAGGGTGCTGGTGGGAAAAGCACTGATGTGCATACCTTCGAGGGCCGAGCCGTTGATACCCGTAAACAAGGTGGTTTGGCCGGTGGCGCTCTGCGGCAGGCCATCTATGCCCAAGCCGGCGTCAATCGCACGGGTCAGATGATGTGATCCCCGGCGCCCACCTTCCCCGCGCAGCCAGCGTCCTCCATACAACGCTTGCAAGGTGGGAAAACGATAGGCGGCAAAGGGATTGGCGGCCGTGGCCGGACCAATGCCGATGCCATCCAGAAAGATGAAAAGGAGCATAAAGAGGGGGGAGCCTGGACTGAGTGCCGGGTGCGGGAATGGCTAATGATACCCCTTTGCCTGTAGAAGGCACAAGTTGTCCGCAGATGCCTTTGGCCGGAGAGGCAAAAAAGCGCCCGCTAAGCACGGCAGACCGAGATCACCCATTATCAATCGGAGCGATGGCCGGGTGTAATTTGGCGGATTTGCTTGAAGGGTTTGACTTGTTCGGCGACGGCGTCTTTGAGCAGATTGCCGGATGCGTGCATGAGGGTGTCGTTGAAGTCGCTATCGATGCCCATGCTGGCCCAACACGGATAATGATGGTGATGCAGGCCGGCCTCACCCTCGGCATCATCGGCCGAAACCCCCACCAGTTGACTGGCGACAAAGTGGGCGCATCCGCACACGGCATCGCGCCGCACCACCACCTGCGTAATGCAGTGGGTTTGCGGATCGACCGTGATATCGAACGCGGGCTGGCCCCAATGGCGGGCGAATTCGGCAATCAACTCATTTTGATAGGCCACTCGTCGCCGACGTCCTTGCAAATAGTCGCTTTCGGTGAGCGAACACAGGGGTTTGGGCGTGACGCAGGCGACACCCATTTCTTGCAGCCAGCCGCGCAATTGCCGGGCCAGGCCCCGCGGCAGCCAGGCTTCGTTATCGATGGCGGCGATCACAGCGCTGGCGCCACACATGCCAGCCACATCGGGCAACAGTTCGGCCACGCCCCGATGCTCGGCCACAGCTAAAATCAGATCGGCTGCGGGTAATGAAGTGGGCAGATATTCTTCGGGATAGTCGATGACAGGCGGCAAAAAACGCGGCGGTCGCCATTCGTGTAACACCCAGTCTGCGGGCATGGAGCGACGGATGTTTGCGAGATGACGGTCGCCGTAATCGCCATGGGCGATGCCGAGTAGGCGCATGGTACGGTCCTGTGGGGTGAATGAGGGTGAAGCGCCGGCGGTTATTGCCGCCGTGGAGGGGCGTAGACAATGCCGTGGATGATGAAGAGGCTGACGAGCAACAAGCACAGGGCTGTCAACTGATGCAATAGTGCCAGCCACACGGGAGCATGAAAACAATCAGGCGCTCACGACATACAACCAGATTTTGATGGCCCGATGGCACCGAAACGACATAGGCATTCTCGTTTTGACGGCGTTGGCGGGGAACAAGCACGGGGACTAGCGGCCAGCCTCGCCGATTATGGATGATTATACTTGCGTCAGCCCCAAAAAGGAAAGTTATTCCTGGACGCTTGCTAAGGTGCAGCTCCGACAAAATGGCGCACACAGCCCTGCCCGTCCCTGAAAACGAGCGTGGCCAGCGCTGACTCATGGCGGCGGTCAGGTTATTCTGCAATACACCCGGCGATCCCCATCACATTATAGTGGCGATAATACCCCATGAAAGTTTCGATTGGCGGCCGCGGGCGCGGGGGTTGGCGTGGCGGTCGGAGTGGGGTCCCCTGGGCGTGGGCGTTGACGTGGCGATGGGTATGAGGGTGGGCGTTGGCAAAGGCGTGGGTGTGGCGGTGGGAGATGGCGTTACGGTAGAGGTGGGCGTGGGTGTGGGTGTTGGTGTTGGTGTTGGGGTGCTGACGGGCGCGGGGCCGGTGGTAGGCGTGGACGAGGGCGTCGGCACGGGGGTAGGCGTGGGCGTCGCAGTAGAAAGAGGCGTTGGTGTGGGGGTAATGGTGGCAGTGGCCGTGGGCGTGATGGTGGCGGTGGCCGTGGGCGTGATGGTGGCCGTGGGTGTGATGGTGGCAGTGACCGTGGGTGTGATGGTGGCAGTGACCGTGGGTGTGATGGTGGCAGTGACCGTGGGTGTGATGGTGGACGTCGGAGTCAACGGCAAGGTGGGGATGATCACCATGGCGGTATTGTTGTGGTCATTGGGATCAGAAACATCGGACACCACGAAGGCGGTGTTGACCAACGATGCCGTCTCTT
Organism: Chloroflexota bacterium; assembly: GCA_013152585.1. GTDB lineage: Bacteria > Chloroflexota > Anaerolineae > J102 > J102 > JAADGC01. Next base: position 27,065 of record JAADGC010000114.1, on the reverse strand, counting down.
GCTGCACCTCGGTGTAGATGACTACCACGGCGCGGGCGTCCTTCGCCATCTCGCCCAGGGCGCAGATAATCTCGCCCTCTTTCTCTTCACAAACGCCCTGGCTCGCCTGCACCGAATCGAAGAGGGACTCGGGGGACAGGATGTCGGTCATGGTCACATTGGTGGCAGGCGAAGGTCCGAGGTTGCTGACAGTGATCGTGTAGGCAACCATCCGTTTCAATGACGTGATCTCGGACCACCCTTCTGTGCTAATGGTCAGATCGGCCTGGGCTACGACCTGCGTCGTAGCGATGGCGGTGTTATTCTCCAGATCAGGATCGATTTCATTGACGCTGACTGTGGCGGTATTCACCAGGGTGGCGCTGCCATCCACGGGGACAGCGACGACGATGGTGACGGTTTCGCCTTGCTGCCCGCCTATGTCGCCGATCTCACAACTGATCTTGCCCTGATTTACATAGCAAGGGCCTTTGGTGGAAGTGGCCGTGACGAGGGTCGTCCCCTCGGGCATGGTGTCCACCAGGATGACGCCGGTGGCGGGGCTGGGGCCATTGTTGGTGATCGGGATAGTGTATTTTAGCTCCTCGTCCGGTGCAATGATTGCGGGCTCGGTCACTATCTCAACGGACAGATCGGGCCCGTCGTACACCGAGACTGTCAGCGCCGAAGTATTATTGCCCGGATCAGAGTCCATCGGATCGGCCGCGATGCTGGCTTCGTTGATGATGTCGCCCGATACCTCCGGCACCCGAATAGCCAACGATACGACCGCTTCGGCACCAGCGGCAAGTTCTCCCAGGCGACAAGTCACCTGATCGCCTTCATCCGCGCAAGTGCCCTGACTGGCAGTGACGCTGATCAGGGTGACGCCTGCGGGGTAGCTGTCTGTGAGCACAGCATTGGCCGCGTCCAGCGGCCCGGCATTGCGGGCGGTGAGGGTATAAGTCACGGCCCGGCCTGTCTCTACAGACAAGGACTGGGCGCTCTGTGTCACCGACAGATCTACGGTCCAGGCGATAACGCTGCTGGCGTTGGTTACATTATTCGACGTGTAGGGATCATAGTCGTCCCCCGTGACGGTGGCGACATTGGCTGCGGTGCCATTGACCGTACCGGCCGTTACGTTGATAACGACGGTGGCCTCTCCGTAAATCCTCAGGACGCCGAGATCGCAGGTGACGATGCCCTGCGCTTCGGTGCACTGGCCCTGGGAGGCCGTGGCCGAGAGGAAATCGACGCCATCGGGCAGTGTGTCCTGCACTATCAGGCGCGTGGCCACCGAGGGACCATGATTGGCGATGGTGAGGGTGTAGGACAATGGCTCTCCGGCCAGCACCGAGGAGGGCGTGGCGATCTGATCGACGCTGAGATCGGCATGGTGAATGATGGCGTCATTGGAGATCGAAACGTTGTTCCCGGACGCCGGATCGGCCTGCAAGGCGCTGACTTCCACCCGATTGGGGACAAGCCCGTAGAGATCGGATGCGGGAAAAACCGAAAGGAACAGGGCGACGCTCTTGTCATGCTGGATATCGCCCAGCTCGCAGCGGATGACCGCCGCGATGGTGCAATTGCCACCCTCTGGGGGCGTGATGGATAACACCTCCATGCTTGCGGGCAATGTATCGGAGATGACTACACCCCAGGCGTCCTGTGGGCCGTTGTTGAGGATAGTGATGGTATAAGTGAAGGGCTCGCCGGCGACGAGCTGGTGGGTTGAAGGGATCTGCGATACCTGCAAATCCACCTGAGCCCGGGCGATGAGCAATTCCCGCACATTGGGGACGATCATAAAACCGTCCCTGCTCTCCGCTAAGCTATCTGCACTGTGGGGATGGCACGTCGAGCAATCTTCCCCCGTGAAGTCGAAATTTCCCTCATGCTCTGCCCCACCCGTGTGCCTCATCCCTCCGTTGGCCTCATGGCAGGCCACGCAAATCCGCGTGCTGACGGGGCTTTTGCCATCGTCGAAGGAATTGGCGCCGGTGCGGGCGGTAAAGCTGATGGGGCCGACAGTAATGCCATTGCTTAGCAAAACATTGCTTCTGATGATGAACAGATTGGACGAATCGTGGGAGTCATGGCAACTGGTGCATTTCAGTTGGAAGTCGGAGCCGGAGCGGTTGCCGAAATCCGAATTGCTATGCGTGGAGATGGGCGTGGTGATGGACGCCCCTGTGCCGTTATGGCAGGAATTACAGAACCGATTGACATCGAGAACGCGTTGCGTTGTACCAAGCTTCATTCCCCCCCCCCCACCACGGATAAGTAAATACTTTTTGTCGGCGGTGTGGGCGCGGTGACATTTGGCGCAGGCGTCGGTGGTGGCGCTGAAGTTGCCGTGGTGGGGACCTCCCCCCCCTTGTTGGAGGGGAGCCGCCCAGATGCCGGGCACGATCAACAGAACAACCCCTAAACAACCGATAAAAACGGCCAGCGCTATCCTGACCGCAAGGGTTAATCGCGATATTCTAATCGGTCTGTACGAACGCGTTATCATTTATTATGGCACAATTGGCATGTCCCCCGGTTATCCACGCGCAGGAGGGCGCTTCGATCATCGCCACTGGGAAGGGTGGAGCCATCGGGCCAGGGCACGCTTCCGGCATTGCCATACATGGTGGCTGATGTACCGTGAGCGACGTGGCAGGTCAGGCAGGAGACAGGTTTGTGAGCATAGGTGGGATTGCCGGTGGGCGGAGGGCCGCCATGCAGGTTATGACAGCCACAGCCACTCCCTACAGAGATGTGGCGATACGCGAAAACCGAGTCGCCAGAGTCGGTGTGGCCGCTGTCAGCGGGTGCGAGATAACGGTCGTGACATTCGGTGCACCAGTATGCCATATCACTGAAGAGTGTCGTGTCATAGGTCTGACCGAAGTATTTACCAGAACCGTCATCGATCGTGTAATTCTTGTTGTTTTCGTCCGATACAACCGTCGTACCGTTGCCCGAGCCAGCGGGTGTAGAGCGAAGGATGCGGTAGGTGGCGCTGTTGTTCGCTCCGACGCCTCCATGGGGATCGTGGCATGAGACGCAGGAAAGTTTGATGCTGCTGCCCGGGCCAGAGCCGATGCTGCCGCTACCCCAGACTACACCGCTGCTATCATTCCAGAGATGAGAAGATGTGACGGAGGCGGAAGTGACTGTGAAGCTCCAGCTCGTGTCCATGCGGGCATTGAGGAAACCGCCTCCCCTCAACCCACGATTGACGACGCCCTCGTCAGGAGACTCCACGACGTTGTCCCGTTGCATGTAAACACCGTCGGCAACATTGGTGTCTGCACCGCTGCCGGCGGCTCCGTGGCAGGTGAGGCACAGGTCATAGCTCGTGTTGGCCACGAGCAACTCCTCCCCCTGTGCGGTGTGGGCGCGATGACAACCGGCGCAAGCGTCGGTTGTGGCGGTGTAATTGCCGTGAGGGCCATTGTCTGCGTAAATGGGTGCAGAAGTCATTAAGACAAGAATGGCGGCGGCAATGATGAAAAGATACCTAACTTTCATAGTTATCCCCCTCTCCAGCTCCTCCCCCGATCAAAGGATCGAGAGAGGAGTCTCTTGGAGTGTACAGTGACGCGAGTCAATCGCGTTCATAGACTACTTCTTGTGGCAAGCTTGACACACGCCGCGATTGTTCTCGCGCAGCAGGGCGCTGTCGCCTGCGGGGCCTGCGCTAGCAGCGTACCCAGACATTGACACTGACGTACCGTGGGGCAGATGGCAGGTCTGGCAGACAAGGAAGTTGTCGTTGGCGCCCGCCAGTGGCACCGTCACGGTGGTTCCAGCGCCATCGGTGAAGCTGGGCGTGTAACCGGTCGTCTGATCCACAGGGTGAGTGAAAGTGGGATCGCCAGGGTAGTTGGACGCATGCTGATAAGGATCGTGGCAAGCGCCGCAGACGTTGCTCTGGTCGCTGGCCCAGTTTTCCGTACCGTAATCCTTGGCCGCGCCCTCATCACTCTGTGTCACGGCTACGCCTTTCCCGTTGATCGTTGTCTTGAGGAGGCGGTAGTTGCCGGAGCCATGAGGATCGTGGCAGGAGGCGCAGTCGAGGGCATCGATGGTGCCAGTCACACCACGCAGGCCGCCGGCGCCCCAGGCGCCGGTTTCGGTGCCGGTGGGATTGTGGGTAGACGTGACTGCTACGCCCTTGTAAGTGGCGAAACCGCCACCGAGAAGGTCAACGTTATTAGTCGTGAGTGTACCTTCATTCCCGCCTCTACCGGAAACAAATTTACCGTCTTCGACGTTGGTGTTTGCGCCAGTAGCAGTGGAACCGTGGCAAGAAACACAGAGGTTGTATGAACTGCTAGCCACGAGCAGCTTTCCGCCTTGCGCCGTGTGAGCACGGTGACAGCCGGCGCAAGCATCGGTAGTAGCTGTATAGTCACCGTGGGGACCACCATTGGCTGAGGCTATGTTTGCAACAAGCAGCAGAGCGACAATCAGCAGTGATACTAAGAGTAGTTTTTTCATGAGATTTCTCTCCTTTCCTTTTTTCCGTCCTGGTGGGGAACGCCAGAGGTGAGATAAGATTAACGACATAGCTGATGAAATCATGTCATAAGCAACTGGTAATAAATCTTCCTACATTGCCTACCTCCTTCATTGAATGGAACATCCGTCAAGGGTTTCGAGCGCCAGTAGCGCCCATGAATATCCTGCAGGATGCACTAATAAGACCAGACTTGGATGCGGTTATTCTCTCGATCAGCGATGTACAGGCGTCCGCTGACATCTACAGCGATGTCATTCGGGTAATTAAACTGACTATTTAGGTCGCCCATGGCGCCGAAAGAAAAAAGGAAACTAGGTTCGGGGCCAGAGAAGTCGTAAACTTTGACATCCTGACCCACTGCATCCACAACGTGCAGGCGATCCCGGCCGTCGATGGCCATGCCGCGCGGTAAGCTTAGCGCGCCATCACCGTTTCCGGAACCAAAGTGAAAAAGAAAGCCACCTTGGTCATTCCAGACCGAGAGGCGCCCATTGTTGCCATCAGAAATAATGATTCTGCCCTGAGAATCTGCCACGGCGGCGTTGGGAAACAGGAGTTGCCCGTTGCCTTGGCCGGAGATACCGAATTGGAGGGCAGAGAGATCGAAATTCAGCCAGTCGGAACTCATCGTGACGCTGGCCGGAACCACTCGCACCGAGTTGTGACCTTCGGTCACGTCGGTCAGTATCATCTGATCCTTTGTGTCGAAACGGATGCCAAGCGGAGCCCAACCGGCATAATCGGGTCTGGGTAACGTCTGCTCGTTACCTGCGGCATCTTGATAAGAGACATCTTCGCCGAAGATGTTGTAAGCAAACGAGCCGGGTTTAGGGACCGTGCCCGTATGCTTGGAGACGTATTCGCTGAGTGTCAGAGTGGGACTGAGAATGGTATCGAGATAGCCGCCATCTTTATCGAAGACAATGATGGCGTGTTGCAATCGATCTGTCACATACACGCGACCGCTCGAGTCGGTAGCAATATAGACGGGGGAACGTTCGCCCGGCGCAACGCCAGGAATGGAAAAGGAGCCCAGGAGATTGCCGTCGGAAGCGAACATCTTGATCATCCGATCTCCCTGTGTCTCCGTGACGTAGATTCGGTCCCCATTGGGAGACAAGGCCACGCCGATGGGGCCGTCCACCCCGTAAATGGAAAAGAGGTAGTGAGGCGGATAGTTGACTGCTACCTGTAACGGTAGGAGTTCGGGCAATGGCTCCGGTTGATTCAGGTAAGAGGCGAAAATGGCGCTAACAGAAATGAGAACTAGTAATAGTCCGGACAGCACGGCTAACATGAGTTTTCGTCTACGCTTTTCTTCTTTTCTGGGTTTGGGCTGCGGTGTAGGGTTCAAGGGGGCACTCATTGTGATGTTTCCTGTGATTCCAAAGCAGACAGGCCGGCCTGAACTCGCCCGAGCGTTTGCTGGGCAGCGAAATCATGGGGATCGAGAGCGACTGCTTGCTGGAGAACATCCATGGCGGCGTTGAGATCACCCAGCTTTTCGTAGGTCAAGCCCAATCCAAGAAGGGCCGGGGAGAACTCAGGCAAGGATTGAACAGCATTCAGGAGATGGGACTTCGCTGACTCGAAGTCCTTCATCCCAAAGGCTTGCATCCCTTGGGCGTACTCGACGTATCCCGGCTTATCCAAGGCAGTGTAGCTTTCGACCATTCCCTGATAGGCTTCGGTGAAGTCCGGAACCAGACGAACGGCTTTGTGATAGTAGGTCAACGCGGTTTCAAACTGGCCGAGTGATTGTTGCGCCAAGGCCAGTTGGTAGAGCGCATCGGCATCGGTAGGCGTGATCTCCAACGCCGACTCCAGGGGCGGGATCGCGTTTGCGCCTTGTCCCAGCTCCATATAGCTTTCGCCGACAAAGTAGTAGGCCGTCTGTAGGATCATATCTGCTTTGGCTGTAGGCTCATCCTTGCGTAAATCGATAAATTTTTCGAGCAAAGGGATGGCTTCAGTCAGTTGCTCCAAGTGGACTTGCGACAGACCGGCAATCAAAAGTGCACCTGCGTCCTCAGGAGAAACGTTAAGTACTTGATTCGCTTGATCGAGCGCTTTTGGGAACATGCGGCTTTCATAGTAAACCTGAGCCAGATTGAGGTGCATTTCTGGGTCTTGCGGATTCTCCTTGACTGCCTGCTCTGCCGCCTGAACGGTCATTTCGGCGGGAGAGACATCGCCGCGGGGATGAAAGCGATCCCAATAGTAGTAGGCGCTGAAGGCACCAATAACGACGATCACCAGCACCCCAACAGTGATGATCGCTCGACGAATATTACGTGTGCTCAGAAGGTCTTTTTCTGGCAGAGAATGGTTTGTAGTGGACATAATGAGAACTCCCCCTCCTTGCTCAGGGGTTAGTGATAATGCCGCCAGGATGGCAGCGACTGCAGAGAACATCCTGATGGCACGTATAGCATACTTGTCCTCCCCGCTTTCGATATTCTTCAGCATGGGAATAAAGCATGTCGGGAGGATGAGAGAGGTTATGGCAGGCGCTGTTACTGCAAAAACGTTGGCCGTGGCAATCGTAACAACCCTCTTTTTGGGCGTCCTGCACAAAACGATGCTCGATGGTCCAACGGAAGTCGGCGTGGGAATCGGGTATCTTCCCGACAATTACTGGTGCTTCGACCAGCATATCTGTACCCCAGCCAACGATGGGTACCGTATGGCAGAGGTTGCATTTGACGCTGATGGTCTCGATCTCATTTCCGCTCTTGTCGAGAGAAACGTGCTTGCCGTCATGGCAGCGGAAGCAACCGGGGAAAGGATTATGCCGGGCGTTGTTGGGGTTGGTCTTCCAGTTCAGACGCATCTGTGGGAAGTGCGTCTCTGAATACAGACGTTTGATCTCGATGAGACTGGCATTGACCTTTGCCTCGAACTCGGCTGTATAAGTAAGATGGGTGGAGGTGGAGGAACGGTCTTTTCCATTGCGTAGATAATAATCAGACAGTGCGTCAATGGCGGCGTCGGCTTCGGTGTCCGAAGTGTAGTTGTTACTCAGTACTTCTATGGCTTTGGTGCGAATGAAAGGAAGGTCGGAAGCGATGCGGCCTGCTCCGATGCTCTTATCAACGACAGTTTCGGGCGGGGGAATGAAGTGTGCGGTACGGTTGTGGCAGTCGATGCAGTCCACTTCCCGTATCTTGCCCTCGGCACGGGCTTCCTCTACGAACGAACCCCAGGCCATGTTGAGCATGTCGCGGGCGTAGAATTCCTTAAGCGAACCATCCTCCTGCTCCATTCCCACCCAGAGGATGACCTGGCGTTGATCGTCGGCGGCAATGTAATACACGGGATTAGAGGTGTGCCAATGGATGCCCTCACTGACGCCGCCTTCATTCTGCCAGCCACCCATTTTCAGGATGAGGGTGGACTGTACCGGAGTATTGGCTTCATCGTTGTCGTAATGCTTGATAATTTTGATGATGTTATCCTTGAACATCGTGGGGGCATGACATTGTTCGCAGGTCTCACGGGCGGGGCGTAGATCGTGCACTGGGCTTTTGATGGGGCGGCTGTAAGAGTCGGTCATCACTGAGTAGACTTGTTTAAGCCCGTCGATCTTGGATTTGATGAAGAAGGAGGCACCGGGGCCAATATGGCACATGGCGCAATCGACATTGGCGTGCGGCGATTCTTCGTAACGGACGAATTCGGGCTTCATCACGTGGCAGTTCTGGCCGCAGAATTCGGCGCTCTCGGTGTATTCGTAGGTCTTGACGCCGCTGACTACGATGACGACGCCGACGAGGATCAAGGCCACGAAGCTCAGGGCAACCATGCGGCGATGGGAGGAGCGGTTGAGGTCGATCTGCACCGTGGGCAGACGCCGCCGCTGGTGAGGGGATTCAGGCGTTTGCTCGGGCGGGGTTTCGGTCGTTGAGCGCTTCTTTCGGAATGAAAATCGTGTCATTGCATCAGCTATCTGGATACGATCAGCGGTGTGGTCGGCGAAATTTTCTACCTGCTATCTTCGGCGTTGAAGGCTGGGAGCACCTGCTGCTGTTCTTCTCCATCCGGAGATGCTGTTCAAAAGCGCCACCTGGCTCGATTGAAAAAAACATCCCACTTACGCTCGTGCCTCCTCTCCAACAGGATGATGGATCATGTGGCGGTACGCATCCAGCAACGCATGGCTGGCCACCGGACAAAAATAGAAATCGCCGTTGCCCACTGTGTAAATAGCGTCGATGAGTTCGGTCGAGTCCTGCCATTTGCAAATACATCCCCGGAGTCCCCAGGCGGCCAGTTTTATGAAACATGAACGGATATGTTCCGGTGAACATTCCAGAGCCAGAATCTTCAAGTCTGGTTGAATTCGCATGAGTCGGGAAAGTAGTTCCTGGTGCGGTTCGCCACAACTGGGGGCGTGGATCACTAATATATCGGGTAGCAAATGTCTCGTCATCACGGGGATATCCTCGTTCGCCTTGGCAGTTCCTATCACGCGTATAGCGTCGTTGGCAGCGAGCCGATTTTCGATTTCGGCGCTAATGGTGGGGGACTTGCTGGCGATCAGCACGGTGGTATCCTTCATATTTCGACAGGCGTTGTGGGGCTTGTGGGCCGCCATCTAACTCAAGGTGCAATGACGCATTCTGAGTTGTGTGCTTTCAGTCTGTGAATATTGTAACACAACCCTGCGTCCAATTAAATAAGGTATATACCCTACCTGTGCGTCTTTAATCCCCTATCCACAAGGGGTCAGGCCTTGGCGCCAAACCCAGGGCTTTTTTCCATCGCAGTTCTTTCGAAAAACAGCGAACCACTAACGCCAGAAGGATAAAGAAATGAGTCGAAATACTTTGAAAGTTAGATTCCTCTGTTTTGTATAACTCCTCACATCATCATGAAGACCCCAATCCCATCAATCCCCATATGGATCGATCAGGTGGCGCCGTACGGCATAGCAGACGATCTTCGCCACATTGTGCAGATCAAGCTTGTTCATCATGCGGGTGCGGTGCACATCCACCGTCTTGGGACTGATATGCAAAATCTCGGCGATCTCGTTGTTGGTGTAGCCCTGAGCCACCAGGATCAGCACCTGACGCTCGCGGGGTGAAAGATGCCGCTCGGGATCAGCGGCATCCTCTCCTGCCATCAAGCCATCGAGCACCAACTTGGCGATGGGCGGGTAGAGATAGGAGTTTCCTTCATAGACTGCGCGGATGCCCTTGACGAAATCGGTGTCTGCCGCTTGTTTGAGCACATATCCGCCAACGCCTGCCTCCAGCAGGGGCAAAACATATTCCTTATTGCCATATTGGGTCAGCATGAGAATACGCATATCGGGGTTTTCTTCCAAAATGTATCGTGTGGCGATAAGGCCGTTTTTCCCGGGCATCATCACATCCATGACGATGACGTCGGGCTTCAGCTCGCGCGCTTTTTGTATGGCCTCCTCGCCATTTGACGCCTCACCCACCACTTCGATGTCATCATACGTGGCCAGGAGGGATCGAAGTCCAGCCCGGAGGATGGCGTGGTCATCAACGAGCAACACTTTAATCCTGGCCATTTTCCCTCGCAATGTTCAGGGCGTAAGGTATCTGAATAATCAGATGTGTGCCGTTCCCCGGCGATGAATGAATCTCCAAAGAGCCATTCAAAAGAGAGGCGCGCTCTCGGATCCCGAGCAGGCCATAATGTCCGCTTATGTCTTTGCCGGCATTTTGCGCTTCGAAACCGCGACCATCATCCTGGATCTCGATTCGCAACTGCTCATCCAGCCAATCGAAGCGGATAAGAACCTCGCTGGCCTGGGCGTGTTGGGTGATGTTGTTGATCGCCTCCTGCACCATGCGATAGATGCTGGCCTGCGCATGAGGGGAAAACTCCCTGGGCGTTTCCTTCACCTTCATTTTTACGCGAATGCCCTGTGCTTCCAGGCGGGCGTTCGAGTACCACTGTACCGCGGGCACCAGGCCGTATTCATCCAGCAGCCCGGGCCGTAAATCCATGACAATGCGATTCACGCCTTCCAACGCCTTCGCGGCCTCCGAACGCAGTTGCTGTATCTGTTCCAGGGTGCCTTCATCATCCACTATCCGAGCCAGGGTGCCCAGGCGGACGATAATGTTGGCCAGTTCCTGACTGGTCTCATCATGCAATTCACGTGAGACCCGGCGACGTTCTTCTTCTTGTGAAGAAATGAGTTGGGTCAGATGCCGTTCACGGATTCGACACATATCATCCAGGGTCAATGATTTTTCCTGAACCTCCGCTTCGAGAAGCTCGCTCACAGAACGCTCCTGCTCCATCTGCTCCAGCAGCCGCGAGCGCATCTCCTCGAAATGTGTCGCCAATTCGTAGACTTCCGCTACGCCTGACGGCTCCAGCGGCACATCCAACTCGCCCGCGGCAATCCGTTGGGTGGATCGCACCAACTCGCGCAAGGGGCGAAATATCTCGACGACATGGAATTGAACCAGGGCCAAAAGGAGAATGATGATGATAAGACTGAACAGCGCTCCCCATCGTATGATCGTCCGCTGCGTGTCGACCATGATCTCCGCGTTTTTGACCAGGACGAAGGCATAGGAGCTGGAATGGGTGGTCATTAATGGCATCGCCAACATGCGATAAGTCATGCCATTGAAGCGAACCGTGTAAGGTTGCATCAGATCATTGCTTTGGTTCTCCAATATCTGAGCAGGTGAATCAATAACCCCATCGGGCATCTCACCCAACTGCGATTGGACTTTCACCGTTCCGTCCGTTAAGACGATCGCCTTATGCAAGCGACCAGCCAATGTCTCCAAAAATTCGGCATCGACTTCACGGGTGATGAGAAACACCGCGTCTATGACGCCTTCCGGTGTCATGTGCGGGGCCACAGACATGAGCCAGATTCGCTCATTAACCGTGATCATCTCAGCGAAAATCTGGCCGTTAAATCCCATCCTGACCAATTCGAGTCCCAGAATAGTCTCTTTATCGAGTGAAGGCGTGGATGATGAGGTAAATATATCGGGAGTATCGGTAATCAGATAGATGCCATCGGCGTGGTGTGTAGTCTGATAGAGAGACATCAAGTACCGAAGCTTCGTCTCATCATGCAAGGCCAGCAAGTCATGTAAGGATTCAGACTCTGCAAGCAGACGCGCTTCCCCCCTCATATAATAAACTTCGTCTGCAAACCAACTACGCAATGATAACCCCTCGTTATAAAGATCACTGTCCATGCAGGTCTGAACGCGCTGCATAACCACCACGCTAAGGGAGATTATGAAAACAAACAGCAGCAGCGCAAAAAGCAGCAAGCTGATCAGTTGTTGGACGGGCGTGTTCAAACGCCTCCAGAGAGAAGAAAGCGGCACGGTTTTGATTCCTCAGGGATTCATCACTATCTTTTAGGTGTATAGCAGAAAATATAGTGTACCAAATAACGGGGCCGGTTTCCAAGTATTGATGCCCGTTATAGGAGGAACTCTTACAGAATTGTATGTGTTTCTGGCGTCTGGCGAAAATGGCACATGCCGCTGGCCAAAGTCCCTGCGGGGACTTGGCCCCCGTCAGACGGTGAATTCGCTTCGCCGCACGGATGCACCCCCAAACCCGTCTACCAAAAAAAAGGCGCCCCCAGCGGGACGCCTTTCATGCTCTGCGACGATTGGCTCGCTAGCCCGCAGGCTGCTGCAAGTTGTTGACGATGCTCTGCAAGTCATTCGGTAGCGGTGGCACCAGGTCCAATGACCAGTTGCGCTGAATGTCCGCCGCTTCGGTTTGAGCTTTCAGCCAGTCGTCAAACGCCTGCTGGCGGCGGCTCTTGAGTTCGTTCTCGTCTACCGGATGCTGGGGATCTTTTTCTTCTACCTGAATGAGATAATACCCGGCATTGGTTTTGATGGGATCGCTGAGTTGGCCCGGCTCCAGGCTAAAGGCAGCGGTCACTACTTCGGCGGGGAGGCGGGTGTTGTCAGCGGCAAACCATCCCAGATCGCCGCCCTTTTCAGCCGAGACAGGATCATCTGAAAGCTCCTTGGCCACGTCTGCGAAACTCTCCCCGGCTTCGATGCGGGTTTTGGCATCGTCGAGCTTGCTCAGAGCCTTTTTCTCTGCCGCCGCCACCGCGTCCGCAGCGGGCGAAGTGTCAATACGGAAGAGTATATGGCGAGCCCGCACCTGATCTTTGGCCTCATCCTTTTCTTCGACCTGTATAATGTGGAAACCAAAATCTGTTTTGACTGGCTGGCTGATCTCATTCACTGCCAGCGAGAAAGCCGCATCCTCAAACGCGGGCACCATCTGTCCCCGACCAAACCAGCCCAACTCACCCCCATTGGGTGCTGAACCCGGGTCTTCGGAAAGCTCCTTAGCCACGACCGCAAAATCCTCTCCATCGACGATACGTTTGCGGGCGGCAAAAGCTTTGGCCAGGGCGTCTGCTTCGGCTCTTACCGGATCCAAGGGATCAGGATTCACTTTTGCCAGGATGGCACGCACCTTCACCATTTCGGCCGTGCTATCAAATTCGAGGGGTGCCGCCTCCTGGAGGCGTTCGCGTAGGAGGTTGAGGGCGATTTGCTGGCGGAATTCATCTTCCGTAAGGCTGTTACGCGAACCCAGATCAGCGATGAATTGATTGTAGCGCTGCTGGAACTCGTCAGCCGTGAGGGCATTGGCCGCAGGGTTTGTATCCGTCACAACAGTGCCGGCTTCGGGGGTCGGCGTCGGTGTGGCGCTGCGATCATACCCAAATTGCTTTTCGAGGGAAAGCTGCACATCTTCCGGACTCACAACTACCTTGTACTTCTCAGCCAATTGCTGAATCATCTTTCCTTCGATCATTTTATCCAGCACGGTCAACGAATAGCTATCGGGCGTGCTGAGATTGCTGGATAATTGGCTGATGATCGATTGGAAGGGATTGGAGCCAGTCTGGTCGGCAAATTGTTTGCCAAACTGAATGTATTGCTGGATCTGATTGACCAGATTGTCTTGTTCAAAACGCAGCCGCCGCTGGAACTCGGTGATAGTAATTTTATCCTGGTTGACCTTCGCAATGGCTCTACGCGGCTTGAGTGCGTACTGATTCAGAACCCCGGTCAAAATGAGCAGGACAACCAGCCCCATGGTAATGCTTGTGACCAGAACCACGCGACGCCGAATCTGAGCTTCTTTTTGGCGTAAGCCGCGGTGGCGGCGAGGTTCTGCGGCTTTATTGACTTCGGGGCTAAGGTCACGTTTCTTTTTTGTCATAATGCCTTCTCGAATCAAGTGAGAGGTGGAGTCTGGCGAAAATTACACCTGCGAGCTTAGCAAAGCATTTTTAACCACAAATTTCCACAGATTCTGAAGGTGTTTTCCTCTTTTTCGTGAAAATCCGTGGCAAAAACAAAAACGCCAGTGTCCAGTAGAGAGGTGAAAGTATGGAAGCAGAAAAAGCATAGGAAACGAATTTCCTATGCTCGTTCATTTACAGACCGATACACTTAACTGCGGCCATGACCATGCAGGCGGATTTGATCAGCCGTGTAGGGAAGCAGCGCCAGGAAACGCGCCCGTTTGATGGCAATCGCCAACCGCCGCTGATGTCTGGCGCAGGTGCCGCTGCGCCGACGGCTCACAATCTTGCCGTTGCCGGAGATATAGGGTACCAGCAGTTCCGGCTTTTTATAGTCGATGTAATCGATTTTATCGACGCAAAACGAGCACACTCGCCGGCGTCTACGAGAGTTAGCGGCCGATCGTCGTTGATTTGACTGTGGGCGGTAGGCCGGGCGAGGGGACGGGCGGGGGGGACGGACAGCCGGAGCGGCGACTTTCTCGACCTTCGGCGCTTCGGTGGTCTCAACTTCGGGAGCGCTTTGCTCGGTGATATTTTCTTTCAGGGGTTCAGGGGTTTGAATGGTATCTTCAGCCACAATGTCCTCCATTGTCATGCTTAAGTAATGTCATGTGTTTTCAGTCATTTCGGTGCTGGCAGCACTTCTGACCACCTCACGGAGGTCAAAAACGAGAACTCATTTGGGGACGAGTCCTAAGTAGTCACGGATAATGTGCAATAGGCCGCACGGGCAAGCGCTAGAAGGGGAGATCCGGCTCTTCGTCAAGGTTTTCTGTGGCGACATCGCTATACTCATCATGCGTCCGGGAATCAAGAATCAACATTTCGTTGGTAACCACTTCCGTGCGGTAATGGCGTCGGCCATCGTTATCTTCCCAATTCCGGGTTTGCAAATACCCTTCGATGTACACCCGCGACGCTTTGCGCAGAAAACGATTGCAGATTTCCGCCAGGTTGCCCCAGGCGACCACATTAAACCATTCCGTGGCCTCGCGATGATCCCCAGCCGAGGTGACCCATGATCGACTGGTCGCAACACTAAACGTGACATAGGGCTTTCCACTGGAAGTGTACCGCAATTCCGGGTCACGTCCCAGGTTCCCGATGATCATAACTTTATTAAGTCCGCGCGACATAATCCTTATCCTTAACGCTCAAGACGACTTCTCACACAAAAGCCGTGCTCGATAAGTGCGGTTCGAGATTAACTCTCTTTACGGATGGGCAACTGTCGTAAAACATCTTCGTGGATACGCATACTGCGATTCAGTTCAGCCACCAGGCTTCCTTCCAGCCGAAAATCATATTGCACGTAGACAGCTTCCATTTGCTTTTGGATAGGATAAGCCAGCGCTTTGCGGCCCCAAGGAACCACTGCCGTGACTTCGCCTCCCAGGGAAACGATTTTTTGTTGCACCCATTCAGACACGGCACCAACACCGTCTTCATCCAACCGCGAATGCAGCAAGGTTACCATTTCGTACTCGTTATTCATGTTCATTTCTCCTTTTCTATGGATTTGTCACTAGCCAACTCCCCCACAGTCACAACCAATGGTAGGACAGGGCTACTGACAGAAAAGAACGAGGGATGTATGGGATTTTCCCTCGTCACAACGTATGATTATGCC
This sequence comes from Chloroflexota bacterium, assembly GCA_013152585.1. GTDB lineage: Bacteria > Chloroflexota > Anaerolineae > J102 > J102 > JAADGC01. The sequence continues at coordinate 11,621 of JAADGC010000114.1, read as the reverse complement.
ACACATGCCCACATTACTCAAAATTGATCGGGTTCCGGGGGGGCGTTTCAAAAATGGGACATTGTGTTCAAACCCGCCGCATCACGAATGCGACTTCGCCAGCGCCAGCCTTGACTATCTTTTCCCCGCCCGCGTGACATATAATAGCCGCAGCTAGCCCTGCTCGACCCGCAAAAATCCCGCAGGATCTCCGCTGACGATCTATCTTTACCAGGCTAGATTCAGCGCATCCCACTCTACCCATTTTCCCATCCCTGATGACGAATGACTGCATACAGCTCACACCCCTCCATGCTCGACCCCTCCATTCACCTCGCCTTACAAAACACCTTTGGCCGCCGTCCGCCCGACAGCCAGCCCCCACGCTGCCTCAACACCCGGCACAAAGACGCCGCCTGCCATCTTTGTCTCGACGCCTGTCCTGTCGACGCCATTGCCCTGTCGGGCAGCGCCTCCATCACCCCCACCATCGATCCCCAAACCTGCATTCATTGCGGCATCTGCCTGACAGCGTGTCCCACCGATGTATTCAGCCAACCGCTGGCGCCCGAAACCTCCCTGCTCCGCACCCACCGCCAAGTCCCATCTGCACAATCTCTGACCCTTATCTGCCCCTTACATCCCCTACCCCAGCATAATCAGGCCCCACCCACCGAGGTCATTCGCCACCAGCGCTGCCTGGCTGCGTTTAGCACCTTCCAACTCCTGGAACTGAGTGTCGACGGCCAGCGCCAGCTCTGGCTGGATGACAGCTATTGCGCCGACTGCCCCATCGGCTCGGCCCATGCCTCCCTCCTGCGCTCCCTGCAAGCTGGCCGACACCTGCTGGCCGCCTTCGCTCGCCCGGCCGCCCTCCACAGCCACACCCTCGATGCCGACCATCTCGCATCAGCCTCCCATCCTGTCCAACTCTCCGAAGCCACACAGCCCGCTTACACCCGCCGGGGCCTGTTCAAAGCCGTGGGCCAGATCGTCCAACAGCGCACCACTGAGATCGTGGAAAATCTGCCGCCACCTGTGCCTACCGGCCCCGTACCGGTTGCCGAGCGCCTGCCGGCCCGCGTGCCCGCCTCTCGCCAGCACTTCAACCAGCAGGTGCAGCGCCTGGCTGCCGCGTCCGCTGCCAGCGCCGCCCTGCTTCCCACCGCCATCGTGCCCTACGGCAATCTCACCATCGCCGACGATCGCTGCTGCGCTTGTGAACTCTGCGCCCGCTTTTGCCCCAGCAGCGCCCTCCGCTTTGTCAGTAGCACCAAAACCGATGACGGACCCACCCATTTCGTGCTGGAATTCGCCCCCACCCTTTGCCTCGACTGCAATATCTGCACCGCCACCTGCCCCGAAGATGCCATCACCATGCTCGACACCGTGCCGGCCGAAGCCCTGCAACACCCCACGGCCAGCCCCCTCGTGAGCGGCGAACTGACCCCCTGCCAGCAATGTGGCACCCTCACCCGCATCCAACCCCACGCCGACGCCCCCCTGTGCTACATCTGTCGCCGTACCATCGCCAAACCCGACCTCCTGTCCGATCTCTTTCGCAAACTCGACGCCACATCCTGAACCCTCTTTCATGACATCCACCAGCCCTGCCCTCGGCAGCCTCCCCAGCAAACGCCGGCTAAGCGCCGCCTACTTTTTCGTCTTCATCATCCTGGGCCTGACATCTGGCATCGTGGGCCCCACCTTACCCACCCTGGCCGCACACACCCACGCCACATTGGGTCAGATCAGCATCATCTTCACGGCCCAATCCATCGGCTATCTGCTGGGCTCAGCCGGAAGCGGGCACTGGCTCGACCGCTGGCCGGCTCACCCCCTGCTGTTGGGGATGCTGATTGTTCTGGCCGGGGCGTTGATCGCCGCCCCATTTGCCAACCTCCTACTGGTGCTGGCCCTCGTCTTCTTCATCATGGGCATCGCCCAAAGTACGGTGGACGTGGGGGGCAACGCCCTGCTGGTGTGGGTGCATGGCCACGGCGTCGGCCCCTACATGAACGCCCTGCACTTCTTCTTTGGCGTAGGCGCCCTCCTCTCCCCCATCCTGGTTGTCGCCCTGATCAATCTGGCCGATGGCATGGCCTGGGCCTACATCAGCCTCTCCATCCTCGTCCTCCCGGCCCTCCTCCTCTTGCGGCGGCTGCCCAGCCCCAGCAGCCCCGCCCCCACCCAGGCATCCGGGCGGACATCGCCACAAAACCACCTGGCGCTGCTCATCAGCATCATGTTCTTTCTGTTCGTGGGTGCCGAACTCAGCTTCGCCGGATGGATTTACACCTACGCCATCGAACTACATTTGGCTAACGCCGTCACCGCCGGCTATCTCACATCCCTCTTTTGGGGCGCCCTCACCCTGGGCCGCTTGCTCAGCATCCCCCTGGCCAATCGCATCTCTCCCCAGCGGCTGCTCTTGCTCGACATCAGCGGTCAGATCATCATCCTCTTGCTCATGCTCAGCGCCGGCCCACGCGGCGGCATCGTGTGGGTTGTCAGCTTCGGATTCGGCTTTACCATGGCCAGCATCTTCCCCACACTCATGTCGCTGGCCGAACGCAACATGCCCATCAGTGGCCGCACCACGAGCTGGTTCCTGGTCTCAGCCAGCCTGGGAGTGATGACCATGCCCTGGGTCATCGGTCAGCTCTTCGAACAAGTCGGCCCCCAGGGCCTGGTGTGGGTATTGACAGGAGCGGTGCTGGCGGCAGCACTCACACTTGGCTTGTTCAACCTTGTCAGCCGACGTCAAGCCGCCTCCGTACTCCCCCAGAACACCCCCTCATGATCATCGGCATCGACGCCTCCCGCGCCCTGCGCGCCCGGCGCACAGGCACCGAACGCTATAGCCTGGAACTCATCAACGCCCTGCTGGCGCTGGACAGCGAACACCGTTTTCGGCTTTACACGCCGTCCCTGCCCGCGGCCGACATCTTTCATCCCCGGGCCGAAATCGTAGTCCTGCCGGGCAGCCGCTTGTGGACACATGCCCGACTGGGCCCCCACACCCGCCGTCATCCCCCCGACGTCCTCTTCGTCCCCTCCCATGTCCTGCCCCTGTTCGGCCCCCCGCGCAGCGTTGTCACCGTACACGACCTCGGCTACGAGCACTTTCCGCAGGCGCACCCCTGGCGGCAGCGAGCCTATCTGCGCTGGAGTACCCGGCGCCATACGCGTGTGGCCACACACATCATTGCCGACTCGCAGGCCACCCGTGACGATCTGGTGCACTTTTATGGCGCCGAGCCCAGCCGCATCACCGTCGTTCCCCTGGCACCCGACCCCAGCCTGCACCGCGAAACCAACTCCGCCCGCGTGCAGGCTGTGCGTCACAGCTACGGCATCCCCGATGCTGCCGATTATGTCTTGCACATAGGCACCATTCATCCTCGCAAAAACCTGGCCCGGCTGGTCGAGGCCTTTGCTCGCGTGTGCAGCCAACTGCCCCGGCGCCAACTGCATCTGGTTTTGGCGGGCGGCATGGGCTACGAAGGCCCAACGCTGCGCCGCCAGGTGCAGGCAATGGGACTCGAAGCATGTGTACGCTTCACCGGCTATGCCCGCGTCCACGACATTTCGGCACTTTACACCGGCGCTGCCTGTTATGCCCTGCCCTCACTCAACGAAGGCTTCGGCTTCCCCGCCCTCGAAGCCCAGGCCTGCGGCACCCCGCTCATCTGCGCCCGCAGCTCCTCCCTGCCCGAAGTCGCCGGGGATGGCGCCCTCTATTTCGATCCCTTCAGCGTGGATGACATTGCCGCCGCGCTCAAACGCGTGCTGCTCGAGCCAGACCTGTGCGCGGACTTAGTTGCCAAAGGCCGGGCGAACGTGCAACGCTTCTCGTGGCCGCAAACCGCTGCTGCCACGCTGCACGTGCTGGAAACAGCCGCTCACTCTCAGGCTGAAAACCCACCCCCATCCTCATGACCGCCACCACTGCCACACCCCCTGCCGCCCGACCGGCATCCCCATCGCCGGCGGGGATGGCCGCCTGGATTGACTTTGCGCTGCTGGCATTCATGCTCACCAATCTTGCCTGGTCGCTGGCCTCGGCGCAGTGGAGTCCGGGCCTGGAACAGCTTTTCCCGGTGGTGATCCTGGCGGTTATCGCCGGCACCGTCGTGGCCCGGTCGAATTTTGGAGAGCTTTTTGGCGTCCTCTACAGCGTGATCGTGGGGAGTGCCGCCATTCTCTTCAGCCTGGCCCGGCTGGCGCCCGCCGGCCTCACGGGGCAGGAACGCATCTATCACATCCTGCGGCGCACATGGACATGGTTCCAGGCGGCATTCAGTCCCCAACCCCTGGCCGACAACCTGGCCTTTGTACTGATACTGGCCGTGTTACTATGGGTGCTGGCATTCAGCGCTGCCTGGTCGTATTTTCGCGAACAACACAAATGGCAGGCCATTTTGCCCACAGGGCTGGCCATGCTCGTGAATCTGTACTACGCCCCGGCCCGCCTCAACACCTACTTTGTGCTCTATCTGTTCTGCGCCATCCTCCTGGTCGTGCGGGCCACTCTCAACGAACGCGAAGGCGAATGGCGGCAAAGCCATGTGTTCTTCCCCTATGATATCAGCTTCGACTTTATGCGGGACGGCGTGCTCTTTGCCCTGTTCGTGATCATCACAGCCTGGGCCCTGCCCTCGGCGGCCAGCCAGGGCAAGATCTCCCCGCTGCTCGATCCCCTGCAAAAGCCCTGGCACCAGTTTCAGAAGGAATGGGATCAGCTTTTCAGCACCTTCAACTACAACCGCGCCGTCGGAGTCCCCAGCTTTGGGGTCAGCCTGGCACTGGAGGGGCCGCGCACCGTCAGCGATGCCTTGGTCATGGAGATCGACACCCCCTTCGACCGCTATTACCGGGCCGTCATCTACGACACCTACTTGCCCGGCGGCTGGGTGCTGCATCAATCCCTGGGCATCTCTCTCGACGATCCCCCCTTCATCCTGCCCACTTACAAGGCCCGTCGCGTCATCACTCAGACCATCACCACCTACCTGCCGGGCAGCGTCCTCTTTGCCGCGCCCCAACCCCAAAGTGTGGCCCTGGCAGCCGATGCCCGCGCCTTATTACTGACCCCCGCCCAAGATGCTCCCCCCACATCTCCGCAGGGCGAATACGCCATGCTCATCGCCCGCACCCCCCTGCGTCCGGGCGACAGTTATGTCGTCCGCAGCGCCATTGCCACGGCCACCATAGCCGACCTGCGCGCTGCTGGTGACGCTTATCCCCAAAGCATCCGCGAGCGCTATCTGCAATTGCCCGACAGCGTCCCGCAGCGCGTCTTCGACCTCAGCGAAAAAATCGTGGCCGGGCTGGACACGCCTTACGACAAAGCCAAGGCCATCGAGACCCATTTGCGCCGTATCCCTTACAACGATCAAATCCCCGGCCCGGCACCGGGTCAGGACGCCGTCGACTACTTCCTGTTCCAGGAACGTCAGGGCTACTGCAACTATTACGCCAGCGCCATGGCCATCATGCTACGACACCTGGGCATCCCCGCCCGCCTGGCCGCCGGCTATGCCACGGGCGAGTATCAGGAAGCAACCGGACTCTACCGCATCCGCGATAAAGACTCGCACACCTGGGTCGAAGTCTATTTCCCGGCATATGGTTGGATCGAATTTGAACCCACAGCGTCCGAACCCGCCCTGCAACGCCCCAGCGGCGCCAACGACAGCACTGCCAACGGGGGCTTCTCGGGCAGCCGCGGCAATCCCGATAAAGAAAGCCGTCTGCCTTTGCCCGACGAGCCCATCGATCTGCAACGAACCACCCCCTCTTTCTGGCTCAATCGGCATGGGGGGATGCTCCTACTCATCGGCTCGCTACTTGGCATCCTCCTCATCGCCATCTGGAGCGCCCGCAGCCTGCGCCCCAACCCCCACCGCTCCCGACCCGTGTTCCGCACCGTGCCGCCGGGCTTTATCAGCCGTATGTGGACAAAGACCCTGCATTGGGGAAGGCGCCTTGGCATCCCGCCCCACCCCAGTCTCACCCCTTACGAACACGCCCAGCGCCTGACCCGCACTGTGCCCCTGGCCCGCGAGTCTATCCGCACCATTGTCGAACTCTATGTGCGCGATCAGTACAGCCCCCACGAGATCACGCCCGAAGATGCCGGCAATGCCCAGCACTCGTGGCTAGAACTGCGCTCGCACCTGTGGCGGAACTGGCTGCAGCGCCATATCCGGCTGCCCGCCGGCCTGCGCCGCATCGTTTTTCACAAATAAACGCCGAAGGATATGGGCAAGGGGGGGAAAACAGCGTGTTTGGGAGATGGGTAGATTGCTCTGACCCCCACCTTGCTGCACCTGGATCTTCCCCTCCCCGAAATTCAGGGAGGGGGAGGATGTGAATCGGAGATACGCCTATCAGCCCTTGACCGAGCCGGCCAGCAGGCCGCGTACAAAGTAACGTTGCAAACCGAAGAAAACCGCCAGCGGCAAGATCATGGACACAAAGGCGCCGGCAGTGAGCAAATGCCAGTCACTGCCGCGCGAACCAACGAGATCGGCCAGACGCATGGTCAGCACTTTCACCTCCTTCTTTTCACCAATGAAGATCAATGCCACCAGGTAATCGTTCCAAACCCACAAAAACTGGAAGATGGCAAAAGAAGCCAACGCCGGCACCGAGAGCGGCAAAATCAGACGGATGAAGATGGTGAAATGCGAAGCGCCGTCGATAAATGCCGATTCCAGAATGTCGCGCGGTAAAGAGGAGATGTAGTTGAAGAGCAGATAGGTCGCCAAAGCCAGGCCGAAGCCGGTATGCGCCAACCACACCGCTAAAAAGGTGCCGTTGAGATCGAGCTTGACGTAGTCACGCAAGATCGGTACCAGAGCAATTTGCAGGGGGACCACCAACATGGCGATCACCAGGATAAACAGCGCCCGGCGTCCCGGAAATTTCATCCAGGCGAAACCATACGCGGCAAAAGCGGCAATGAGGATGGGGATAATCGTCGCCGGGACTGAAACTGCGAGGCTGTTGAGGAAAGCGTCGGACAAATCTTCACCATGAACAGCTTTTACGGTGCCATCGGCACGTTTGATGTTCACGCTTCCCCCCAGGAGCACTTCGTTGTAGTTTTCCAGGGTGAAATCGTCGCGCATGGTCCACTGGCGTTTCTCCACCTGAATGCGTCCCCGGCGCTTATTGCCGACCCAGCGCACACGGGTGCCGTCGGGGGATTCCACGCCGGCACGAAACTCCTTAAATGTCCCCGACACGCCTTCGATGGTCATGACGCTGTTGGGATCCAGATCCTTGGTTTTGAATTCCTCGACCTGTACCCATTCGCGATGGGGCAACATCTTCCACCACCCGGATGACTGGATGTCTTCCTTGGTGCGGAAGGAGGAGACCAGCAGGCCAAACGTGGGAATCGACCATATTAAAACGAGCAGAATCAGGACACTATTGACCAATAAACTGGAGGTGCGCCGTTGGCGCCGGGTACTACCGATTTTGACACTCATCAGAATCCCTCCTGCTCGCGGAATTGCCGCAAATTGTAAATCATGATCGGTATGACAGCTATGAGCAATATGATGGCAAAAGCCGAGCCCAAACCGAAGTTGCGGTTGGTAAAGTATTGACGGTAAAATTGCGTTGCGATGACTTCCGTCCCGAACTGGCCCCCGGTCATCACAATGACGACATCGAAAATCTTGAGCGTAAAGATGACAATGGTGGTCGATACGGTGATGATGGTGCCCATGATATAAGGAATAGTAATGCGGAAGAATATCTGCACCTCATTGGCCCCGTCCACACGGGCAGCCTCCGTCAATTCGCTGGGAATGCCTTTGATGGCTGCTGAAAACAGCACCATGGCAAAGCCTGTCTGCAGCCAGACCACAATCACGATCAAAAAGAGATTATTCCAGGGCTGAAAGGATGCTGTCCAGGCTTTGGGCGTGCCACCGAGAGCCACCACAATGGCATTGAGAAGGCCGATCTGCGGCACCGAAATGTCTTTCACCTCGTAGATGAAGTTCCAAATGATGCCCGCACCCACAAAGGAAATCGCCATGGGCAGGAAGATGAGGGCTTTGGCGGTGCGTTCAAACTTGCTGCGATCCGCCAGCACGGCAATAAGGAGACCAAATATCACCGCAAACGTAGCACCGAAGACTATCCACATCAGGTTGTTGCGAAACGTGGATATCAGGCTCCGCTGGGTGAAAATGTCAATGTAGTTCTGCAGGCCCACAAAATTTTCGCTGGTGCGGTCGAGAAGACTGATGTACAAGGTACGAAAACTGGGGATCAACAGATACCAGGAAAGGATGGCCACGGCCGGGCCCACAAAAATGTAGGGTTGCAGGAGTGCGGTCCAGCGATCCGGGAGTTGTTCCACCAGGTGGTTGGCGCCGAAATACAGCAAAGCGACACCCGCGACGCCCCACACAATGGCCACACCGGCAACGACGAGTTTGGGAGCCTTGCTGTCACGCAGGAATATGAATCCAGCGTATAGGATGACCGCGGTGAAGGCAAGGATGGCAAGCGAAGTGAGGAGCCCCAGCGAGGTTTCCCTGAGGCGTGATCGCGAAGGGGGCGGCTGGTCAACCTCGGGCTGGGACAGTGGGGAAGTGGTCATGGTCGGCCTCCGGGCGAGTAAGCAGATGGCCCCGGAAAAAATCCGAGGCCATCTTGTCTGGGAGGGATAGATTATTTGTGAGGCCAGGCAGCATCGATTTCGGCGAGGGCTGTGTCGAGATCCACCGTGCCCGCCACGTAGTCGGTCATGCCTTTCCAGAAGGAACCGGCACCCACTTCGCTGGGCATGAGGTCGGAACCATCAAAGCGGACGCTGTCGGCTTGTTGCACCATCTCCGCCACCTTGCGTTCCACGTCGTCGCCATACCAGTCGAGCGAGGCGTCGTTGTGCGGCGACAGGGCCCCACCACTGGCCAACCAGGTCTTCAGCGATGCACCCGTGGTGAAGTATTCCATGACCGCACGCACTTCCGGTCGGTCGGTGAACTGGGCGTAGATGTCGCCTGCCACCAGATAGGGCTTGCCGTACTGCGGATCGATGGGCGGTAGGTAGAAGAAGTCGTAGTCTACGCCAGCTTGCAGGCCTTCGGGGAAGAAGCTGGTGATGAAGTTCCCTTGCTTGTGCATCCAGCACTTTGGCGGATCTTCGAACATGGGCGCCGGAGAATCGCCAAAGAAGGTGCTGACGATGCCTTCGCGTCCGCCGAAGACGTAGTCCGGGTTGAACCAGATGTCGGTCATGACTTCGGCCGCATGCTTGACTTCGGGGGAAGTGAAGGGCAGCTCTCCGCGAGTCCACTTGTCGTAGTTGTCGAGGGAGGTGGTACGCAGCATGATCTCTTCCATCCAGTCGGTGGCGGGCCATCCGGTGGCCGTGCCCGACTCGATGCCGATGCACCAGGCGGTGTCGCCATCATCGGCGATCTGTTGCGTGAGGGCCATCATTTCATCCCAGGTTTTGGGAATGGGATAGCCTGCTTCGTCCCAGGCTTTCTTGGGATACCAGACCTGGCTCTTGCCATTGAAACGAGCCCACACACCGGCCATGATGTCGCCACTGCTGCCAGACATGGTCGCCATATCCAGCCAGGCTTGTTTGTAATTCTTGTGCAGCCAGTCCATGTTCATGTAGGTGCTGACATCGATTACTTTGCCGGCTTTGGCCAGGTTGCCCAGCAGGCCCGGCTGCGGGAAGTCGGCGATATCGGGGGGATCGCCGGCATCTACACGCACGGAGATCGTGGTCTCGAATTCTTTGGAGCCGGTGTACTGAATGTCGATTCCGGTCTGCTTCTCGAATTCGGCTACGGATTCGTTGAATTTGACCTCGTCGGGACCCGTGAAGGGGCCAAACATGGTGACGACAGTACCGGCGTAGTCGCCGGCCAGCGCCTTATCCAGCTCGGGCTGGCCTGTACCCGAAACTTCGACGGCCGGAACCATCGTGGGTTCGGGGGCTTTGGTGGGTTCGGGAGCTTTGGTAGGTTCAGGCGCCTGGGTCGGTTGTTCGGCAGGGGCCTGAGTGGGGGCTGGGGTAGCACTACCGCCACAGGCGGCCAGTGCCATCGCCAGGATCAGTAATACAGCGGGTAGAAACCAAAGGGTGCGTTTCACTTGCATCTTCTCCTCATGAGAAAAGTTTTGAATGTACGTCTAGACGGATTTAGGGTCGTGCTTCGTTTAATTGTCTTTTGGCACCTCCATGTTAATAGTGAATAAGGTTAATAGTTTATCAGGTCTGCATCCAAACCGTCATCTACGATGTCGATAGCTGACGCTGGCGGAGGAGCAGTTGTTTGGCGTTGTACCAGTCGTAAAGGCAAGTGGAACTCTTCAATCCGGCCGGGGGGGACGGAGGGCTGGCGGATGAGTTCCAGCAGGCGTTGGGCGCCTTCGACCCCAGATGTAAACAGCGGCTGGTGGATGGTGGTCAGGTGCATGTATTCGGCAATTTCAATATCATCGAAGCCGATCACCGAGAGTTGTTTGGGAATCGCAATGCCGCGTTGTTCGGCGGCACGCAGCACCCCAATCGCCTGCGTATCGCTGGCTGTAAAAATGGCCGTGGGGGGGGCGGGAAGTTCTAGCAATTGGTGTGCTAAACGTTCGGCCTGTAGCACGCCATGCCGATCTTGGCGGTAGTACTCGTGGCGATAGGGGATACTGGCTGCGGCCAGCGCCTGCCGATAGCCCTGAAAACGCCGCGCCGATGCCCCTTCGTGCCGAAAAGGGCTTTCGAGAATGTCACTGATGTAAGCAATGCGGCTGTGCCCCAAATCGATGAGGTGTTGTGTGGCCATGTGGCCACCAGCAACATCATCGATGACCACCCGATTGAGTCGGGGATGATGGGCATCTACGAGAACAACGGGCACCTGCACCTGTAAAAGCAGATCGGCTTCGACATCTTGTGGCGATAAAGTCACTATGAGGATGCCATCAAAAGAATCTCCCCGTGGTAATATGCGAAACAAGGTATCCCGTCGTGCCTGTGTTTCCACATTAAAAAGCACCAGATCATAATTAGCCTCTGATAAGACCGTCTCCACTCCCTGCAGCCGTTCAACCGATGATGGCCGGATGAAGAAAGGTGCCACCACGGCAATACTTAAGGTTTTCCCCAACGATAGTTGCCGGGCTATGGGATTGGGCGAGTAGTCGAGGGTAGCAATGGCATCCTCAACCTTTTGCCGCGTGGACGCGCGCACAGAGGGATGCTGATTGATGACCCTGGAAACGGTGCCAACGCCGACACCGGCAGCTTTCGCGACATCGCGAATGGTAACAGGTGACATGATCTTCCACTGGAGCGTACAAATTTTGGTGGAAACGGTTCCAAACAATCATATCACAGCGTTTGAGCGGTGTCAATTTATTTTTGGAACCGGTTCAATGGGAGCAATTGCCGGGTCGGGTAATTGGGAAAGGGTCGATTGGGAGGTGTGAGGGAGGGTCTGGGACGGCAGGACGGAGCGAAGTCCCGGCGGGAATTTGGCGACGCCGGGCGCGGCACCCGCGGCGCTTCTGCCGCGTACGCACCCGCCGAATCAATTCGGGGCTCGGGGGCGTTCCGCCGTCTGTCCCCCTGCGGGGACAGGTCGCTAAAATAG
>JAADGC010000096.1 GCA_013152585.1 Chloroflexota bacterium | reverse complement strand
CCATGAAAGGCGAGATTCTTCGCTGGAATTGGCTTGGCGATGCCCGTTTCGGCGTCAAAGTGCGTGTCTTTTTGATGTGTGTTGGCCTCTAAAACCCGTTCAGAATGACAGTTGCAGGAAGTGTCCGTAGAGAAACACGAAAGTGGCCTTGTTCAGGCACGTACTACAAATATATTGACACCAAATTTGGAATTGCTGCCCCCATACGCGTCATCATGACAGAGCTCGCCAAATCAGGTACAATTATCCGTGATTCCCTTTTTCGCTCAGCGTACAAGAATCTAGCGGCACAAACGCCTAAACCCTCAATTCCCAGGAGTTCACATGAACGCTGAAGATCGCAAACACGTCCTGCGCATGTTTGATCATGGCCTTTACATCGCCGGTGCTGGCCAGGGAGAAGCCGCCATCGCCAATGCAATCACCTGGCTCACACAATGTTCTTTTACCCCACCGTTAATCATGGCTGCTGTGCGCAAAGATGGCCGCTTACATGATTTAATCATCGAGAAAGGCGCCTTCGCTGTCAATGTGGTGGGCAAAGGCCAGCAAGAAATGGTGGCTGCCTTTTTCAAACCGGCCCAGGTGGAAGGCTCTGCCATGAACGGCTATCGTTTTGCAGCCGGTCCTGCCACAGAAGCGCCACTCTTTACCGACTGCCCGGCCTGGTTCGAAGCCCGGGTGCGGGATATTGTCGAGCGTGGAGATCACACCGTCTTCGTGGCCGAGATCGTCGCAGCCGGTGTCCGTGACCCGCAGGCTCAGGCGCTCACCCTGCGCGATACCCCCTGGTCGTACGGTGGCTAAACACCGGCATCATGCGGGTTGGTGGCTGGCGGCCAGTCCGCGGCGCGCCTTCACCGATCCCCTGGATGATCCCGGCCAGCTTACGGACTGGATCCCAGCCTCTGTGCCCGGCTGCATCCAGCGCGATCTGATGGCCGCCGGGCGCCTGCCCGATCTGACCCGCCAGCTTGATCTCGAGCGCGTTCTGGCCCAGGTAGACGCCTCAGACTGGTGGTTTCGCAGTCAATTAGCCGAGATCGGAGCCGATGAACGGGCCTGGCTGCGCTTCTCTGGTATCGATTATCAGGCCGCGGTCACGGTGGGCGGGTGCGAATTGGGCCGCGGGGCCGGTATGTTCGCGCCCCGGCAATGGGAGATCACCTCGGCATTGCGCGGGGGGGCGACCACGCTGGGCGTGCGTGTGTGGGGCGGCGGAGCCTTGCCGCGTTGGCCGCATAGCTGGCGCCTGCGCCTGAATCGTTGGCTGGGGAACCGCCTGCAATCGGGGCTGCCAGCCTTCGACGATCGCCTGCTGACGCTGAAGGCGCCCCTGCACTTTGGCTGGGATTTTGCTCCTCGCTTGCTGGTCACCGGCATCTGGGATGATGTGACGCTGCATACGGCCCGGCATGTGGGCCTGATGGATGTGTGGGCTCGGGCCGATTGGGGGGAGGAGGCAGGCATGATCATCCAATTGCAACTGGATGCCGACGCCCCCCGCACCGTGGACGTGGTTGCTCGTCTCAGCCCCGCCAATTTTGCCGGCCAGTCTCTCCCCCAGCGCACATGGCATCTGCAACTCGAGCAGGGTCAGCAACGAACTATCCTGAGATGGCAGGATGCCCACATGCAGCCCTGGCACACGCACGACCGCGGCTTCCCCCACCTGTATCATCTGCATCTGCGCCTGCAACATGGGGACGACATCTGGGATGAAGACACTGTCACGGTGGGGGCCCGGCAGATAGGCTGGGGGCGCATATCGCCGCACACGCAAAAGGCCCCGCCTTTCTATCTCAACGGCCACCGTCTGCCGTTGCGCGGCATCAACTGGGTGCCGCTCGATCTGCTGCCCGGCGATAAGCAGGCGCCGCAACGTTATCGGCACCTGCTGCAAGCGGCCGTGGATGCGGGCGTGAATGCGATTCGTGTATGGGGCGGTGGCGGCCGCGAACGCGGCCTCTTTTATGATCTGTGCGATGAAATGGGCCTGCTGGTATGGCAGGAAATGCCCATTGCCTGCGTCTTTTTCGATACCCTGCCCACCGACCGCGCCTTCCTGGCCCTGGCCGCCCAAGAAACACAGGGGATCATTCGCACCTTGCGCCAGCATCCGAGCATCATGCTGTGGGGCGGCGGCAACGAGTGGGGGCCACGGCGGCACCGGCGCCTGGCCGCCATCCTGGGTGAAGTGGCCGCACAACAAGACCCCAGCCGCCGCTGGGTGCCGGCATCGCCCGGGCCCGAAGACAGCCACAACTGGCAGGTCTGGCATGGCAAAGCCTCTCCATTCCGCTACAAACAGGATCCGGCGCCGCTGCTGAGCGAATTCGGGCATTCTGCCCCGCCGCCGCTGGCCACCCTGACCGCTATCCTGCCTGCGGATCAGCTTTGGCCGCCGGGCCCGGCCTGGCAGCAGCGTAAAGCCGAGTTGGCTAAACTCTGGCATTATGCTACTCCCTTCCTTCCCGCTCAACCCGGCGCCAACGTCAGTCTGGCTGAATTTGTGCGGGCCAGCCAACAGGCTCAGGCTCGTGCCTTGCAGGTCGGCATCGAGGCGTACCGTCTGCGCCCCGATGCTGTGGGCACTTTCATCTGGCAATGGAATGAACCCTGGCCCGCCATCTGCTGGAGCATCTGGCCTTATCAGGGCCCACCCAAACCGGCATACGAGCAGATCGCGCGATCATATGCAGCGGTGGCAGCACTGGCGGCAGTGCAAAAACACGCCGCCGAAATCTGGTTGCTGAACGACACGCTCCAGGCGGCACCTGCCTGCCATCTCGGCGTGTTCGTCGACGATGTGCGACTCTGGCAGGGCCCGGTGCCGGCGGAACCGGGGCGGCACCTGTCCACGGTCAAGCTGCCCCCTGGCAGCCGTTGCTTGCGCCTGCATTTGCATGGCCCCGAGCTGGAGTACGAAAACGACTACGATCTGGTGTGGTTGCGAGCCCAGGACTCCTCTGCCCCCGGCTGGTACGAACGTCTACGCCTGGAAATCAAGCGCTGGTTGTTGCGGTGGTAAATAACGATGCCCCCTCCTGATTCCTCCCCCCAGATAACTCCCACCATCACGCTGATCACCGACTTCGGCACCCGTGACGGCTATGTCGGAGCCATGAAAGGGGTGATCCGCGGCCTGGCCCCGCGGGCACAGATCATCGACATCACGCATGAAATCGAGCCGCAAAACATCCGCCATGCCGCCTATGTGCTGGCTTCCATCAGCCCCTATTACCCGGATGGCACCATTCATGTGGTGGTGGTTGATCCCGGCGTCGGTAGCGACCGTCGTCCCCTGGCCGTGTTCACCCCGCGAGCCTGCTACGTGGGACCGGACAATGGGGTATTCAGTCACGTGTATGCCCACCATGCCGAGCTAGAAATCCGCCACTTGACCGAGCCCGCCTATCATCTGGCGCAACCCAGCTACACCTTTCATGGCCGGGACGTGTTTGCGCCTGTGGCGGCGCATCTGGCCAAGGGGGTGGCGGCGCATCGTTTGGGGCCCATCGTCAGCGATCCGGTGCGATTGCAGCTTGCCCGGCCCCAGCGCCGAGAAGATGGCGCCCTGATCGGTGAGATCGTGGCCATTGATCACTTCGGCAATTGTATCAGCAATATCCCGCTGGCATGGCTGGCAGACCGCTGCGACTGGGTGGCCACCATTGCCGGACACACGGTGCCAGGATTGGCGCAGACCTATGCTCAGGTGGCGGTGGGAGCGCCGCTGCTTTTGGGTGGGAGTCAGGGCTGGGTCGAGCTAGCCGTACGCAATGGGAATGCCGCCCGGCAGTTGTCGGTGCGCATCGGTGACAAGCTGGTCGTGCGTTAATCACCGTTAAACCGTAGGATTCCAGTAGCGCACATCGGCGGCTGAACTGGTACAATAAGGTAAAGTTAGCTACCTTCCACTTAAGAGGATTCACTGCCAGCATGAATAGTCGTTTCATCATTCAAGGTTCACATCCCATTCAGGGCAGCGTGCAGCTTTCCGGCAATAAAAACGCCGCCTTG
Source organism: Chloroflexota bacterium (assembly GCA_013152585.1). Classification (GTDB taxonomy): domain Bacteria; phylum Chloroflexota; class Anaerolineae; order J102; family J102; genus JAADGC01. The sequence goes on along the minus strand of JAADGC010000096.1, from coordinate 5,412 downwards.
CCCATGTTGGCCGCCTGCCTTTTAACCGATGAGCCAGTCATTTTGCACAACGTGCCCCGCATCGGCGATGTGAACACGATGCTGGCATTATTGCAACACCTGGGCGTGCGTGTGATTGCCAACGGGGGGCATAGCATCACCCTGCAGGCGCAGCATATCGAAACCCGGCGCCTTTCAGTCGAATTATGTCAGAAAATCCGGGCATCGATTTTACTGGCCGGGCCTATGCTGGGACGCCTGGGCCAGGTCGAGTTGCCGCCACCGGGTGGGGATGTGATTGGCCGCCGCCGTATCGACACTCATCTTCTGGCCTTCACACGATTAGGGGCTAAGGTGGATATCGATCCTGCCCGCCAGCAGATCATGATTACCGCCTCCAAACTGCACGGCGCCGATATGCTGCTGGACGAAGCCAGCGTCACTGGCACCGAAAACGCCCTCATGGCCGCAGCCCTCATCCCCGAAACGACCGTGATCCGCAACGCCGCCTCGGAGCCGCACGTACAGAATCTGTGCCGGATGCTGGTGGGCATGGGCGTTGAGATCGAAGGCATCGGCAGCAATACGTTGCACATTCAGGGAGCCGAACGCCTGCACGGTGTGGAATGCACCATCGGCCCGGATTTGCTGGAAGTCGGCTCCTTCTTAGGCCTGGGAGCGGTCACGCCGGGCACATTGCGCATCAAAGATATTATTCCGGAAGATCTGCGCATGGTTTTGCATGTGTTCAAAGAACGGCTGGGGGTGAATTGCTGGGTGGATGGCAGCGACTTGGTGGTGGGAGATGAGCAGAATCTGCGGGTGATGTCGGATGTGGGGGGCGCTGTGCCCAAGGTGGATGACGGTCCCTGGCCGCATTTTCCGGCGGATCTGTTATCGATTGCCCTGGTCGTGGCCACCCAGGCCGAGGGCACGGTGTTGATTCATGAAAAGCTGTTTGAGAGCCGTCTGTTCTTTGTGGATAAACTGATCACCATGGGCGCCCGCATCGTTTTGTGCGATCCGCATAGGGTGGTGGTGGTGGGGCCGTCACAATTATATGGTCAGGCCCTGTCCAGCCCCGACATTCGGGCGGGGATGGCGCTGGTATTGGCCGCCCTGGCCGCCAAAGGCGAAAGTGTGATCGCCAATGTGGGGCAGATCGATCGCGGCTACGAAAATCTGGAGCTGAAATTGCAGGCGCTGGGCGCTCGTATCCTTCGTACTCAACCCCACCCTGTTTCCTGATTCCCGACTCATGCCCTTTCGTCTTCGCACCTTCAAATTATCTGAGAAACATTTTCTGACCCTGATCGTGCTCGTTTATCTCAGCCTGGGCGGGTTATATGCCATTTTTACGCCTTTGTGGCAGACGCCCGACGAGCCGGCACATTTTAATTATGTGCGCGTGGTGGCAGAGACACTGACGCTGCCGGTGCTCAATGTGGGAGACTATGATCAGGCCTATCTCGAGGCGATCAAGGCCCGTCATTTTCCACCAGAAATGCCGGTGGATGCCATCCGTTACGAAGAGCATCAGCCGCCCTTGTATTACTGGCTGGCCACGCCGTTTTACTGGTTGAGCGCGGCGGGTGGGGTGGCGATGCAGGTGCGTGTGCTACGGCTGCTGGGGGTTGTGCTGGGCATGGGGGTGTTGATCCTGGTGTGGGCGAGTGCCCGGCTGCTGTTTCCGCAGGCACCGTGGCGGGCGCGGGTGGCGGCTGCTTTTGTGGCCGTGTTGCCCATGCACATCGCCATGATGGCTACAGTCAATAATGACCCGCTGGCTGAATTATTCATCGCCCTGGGCATGTTTCGTCTGCTGCTGCATCTCCGTCATCCTGATGCCCCCCCCTCTTCCTGGGCCCTGACCGGACTTGTCGTGGGATTGGGTATGCTCACCAAGGCGCAGGCCTATATTTTGTTGCCTCTGGTCGCAGCCGTATGGGGGTGGCAATGGCTGCAGGCGATGTGGCCCCGCACATTTCGCGGTGGGGCGACACTGCCGCGAAGGCAGGTGTGGAAATCCGGCATTGCGGCGTTGGTGGGGGCGTTGGTGCTGCCGCTGCCGTGGTGGTGGCGGAATATGAGTATCTACGGCCGGCATGACCCTTTGGGCCTGCAGAACCATGAGCTGGTGGTGATCGGGCAGCCACGCACAGCCGCCTGGATCGCGTCGGCGGGCTGGAGCAGCTATTTGCAACGGCTGTTCACGTTTACGTTCGAGTCGTTTTGGGGCGTGTTTGGCTGGCTGGGCGTTTTTCTCGACAGCCGTATCTACCAGTTTTTGCTGGTTCTATCGTTGCTGGTGGCTGTGGGGCTGTTATGGCAGGCCCGCCAGTGGCGCCGTCATTCCGAAAGAGGGAGCACCTTTCAGCGCCTGGGCTTGACCCTGCTGGGGCTGCAGGCATTGAGCGTGATGGCTGCTTACATCTGGTACAATATCAGTTTTGTGCAGCATCAGGGCCGCTATCTGTTTCCGGCGCTGCTGCCCATCGCCATAGGCGTGTCATTGGGTTTGGAAGGCGTGTTAGATGCGGAAGGCAGCCGGTGGGGGGCGGTGACGCTGGCCGGGGCCACGCTCTTGACCCTGGCTTGGGGCCTGTGGCAGGGCGATCTGCCGGGCTGGCTGCTGCTGTTTTTGCTGCTGGCCGGTGTGGGTTTGGCGCTGCGCAGCCGCTGGTCGCACCTGACATCGGGTGTGCTGGCGTTGCTGTTGATGATGCTGCTGGGCATCATTGCCCTATGGGCCTTGTTTGGGGCGGTGGTGCCACAACTGGCACTCTGAGGGACGGCTCTATTTGCGACGCGGGGGCGCCTGGCGCATGCCGATGAGCTGCCGCCAGAAGCTGGGCCTGTCTTCCGGCTGGTCTGGCTCTTCCCAACGATTTTTGTTGCGGACATTGAGCCATTGGGTACGCAGATCAATGGCTTTTTCAAAGCGAGATTGCATTCGCGTTTCGTCGGATTCTTGAAGATCGACCTTCCAGCCTTCCAGTTCGGTAATGATGCGGTCGATCCAATAACGGATATGGGGGATATTGGGAAGCAAGGGCTGAGCAAGGTCTTCGGGCAAGAAGTCCGGCAGGGTGCTGGTGTTTTCGAATTGGCTGCCCGCTATGCGCCGAATTTCGCGCCAGGCGTCGCTGGAACCGGCGACATTGAGCAGGCTGGCAGCCAGGATCGTGGGGATGCCCTCGACCACGGCCATGAGCCCATCGTGTTCATCGGCACCAAGGAAGAAGGGGGTGGCACCGAGGGCTGCCACCATGTCGGTGGCGAGCTTGATCACGGCAGAGCTGGTTTCGGGGGTGGGGCTCATGGCCCACGATGTTTCCTGGAAGAGATCGGCACTGGGGCGATTGCGCTCGGCAGGCAATATGGGGTTGGTGCTGAGGAAGTGGACGTTGGCCGGAAGCACTGCGGCGGCAGTGATGAGTGGGCGCATGATGGGGGCTGTATCCATGATCAGGCAGCCGGGTTTGAGGTCCTGCCGGATGGCTTCGAGCGTGGGGGGGATACCGGCAGCGGGAATCGTCAGCAGGATCAGATCGGCGTCTTCGCAGGCGCTGATCAAATTCCAATGACTCTCCCCTATGGCGCCCATTTTGCGAGCCCTCACAGTGGCGTTGTTATCACGATCATGACCCATGATCTCGAATGTTTGCTCTTCTCGTTTAAGGGACAGACCAATGGAGGTGCCAAGCAGCCCCAGACCTACGATAGTAATTTTTGACATGATTTTTTAGGTGTTGAGTTATGGAGTGGAATATGATTTGGGTGGTTTCAAAATGCCCGGACCTCCGGAAGATGGTTAAAAACGGGAACGTATTTTTGTACGGTTCCACAGTATTCAACTGGCAGCATCTGCGTCTTGCAGCGCATTGTGATAAGCCAGTTGAGGATGGTCGGGGGCCAGATCTGTTTCGTGAGAGCGGATGAGCCAGCAGGTCAGTTCGTCGCAGCCGGCCTGCCGGGCGAGTTCGGCGCCGATTTGCGGATGTGCCTGCAGGATGTAAAAGGGATGGCGCCAGGAGCGGGGAGAAGCCGGCCGCGCCAACCAATACCAAAGACCGGGCCACCCATGCCGCAGCAATACTTTGAGCGTCCGTTGCCACACCTTTAACCGGGCCTGGGCTTTGCCGGCATCGTGCAGCAGAGCAGCCGTGAGCAAAGCCGGATGCTCGTAACCGTGCCGACGCAGCCAGCTTAGTAAACGCAGGCTGTGAGCGCGGTCGGTTTTGCTCATTTGCCGGTAAAGCCGAAAAGCGGCCGGAGAGAGAATGGCTGCGGCCGGACTATCATCGACTTCGCGAAACGGCGCCAGCAGGGCATCAACCCCCCGATACAAACGTTGGAACGCGGCATTGAGGTGCAGCGTGTGCTCGCTCACTGCGCTAGACCCCTAACAATCGCAGCGCCCATTGCAGCGGGGCTCCAAATAACCAACCGATGGGAGATAAGCTGGGCAGTTGCCAATCGAGGACGAGCAACAGCAACAAGACCATGGGTCCGTATTGGGCTTGCTTTTGCCACAAGTGAGCCAGGTTTCGCGCCCAAGGTTGGCGCAAAGCATCGAGGATGGCCAGAAAAACATTATAGCCATCAAGCGGGAATACTGGCAGCAGGTTGAAAAAAGCCAGTGCCAGGTTGATAAGCACCCACATAAACCAGAATTGATGCAGGAGTCCCGACCCGCCAAAATGAAAACCAAGACTGCCAATCGCGGCCAGAATGATGTTCGACACCGGTCCGGCCACCCCCACTACGCCCATGCCGGCACGGGGCGACATCCTGCGGAAATATCCAGGATTGACCTGAACGGGTTTCCCCCAGCCGATACCAAAACCGGCCAGCGAAGACATGACTATCATTAACGTGCCCACCTGATCGAGATGCGCCAGGGGGTTCAGTGTAAGGCGGCCCTGGCGGCGGGGTGTAGGATCGCCGAGGGCATTGGCGACGAAGGCATGGCAGAATTCGTGGATGGCGATGCTGATCACCAATATGGGTAGCGTGAGTAAAATGCGGCTCAGTAAAGACATATCAAAGGTTCTCCGGGACCTTGGGGCAAGGCAAAGAATGTATGGGGGTGAATCCACCCAGTCAAGTATAGCACAATTGGCGACAGTTGCTGTGTAAGCAAGCCCGAAAAGTGGCCAGCAATTCCAAATATGAAACTGGCGCTTGACGAAAACGACACCTGCGGCCTAGCAAAGCCTTTTGGTTCAACCGCATCTCATGGGGGCTCGCAGTGACCTCCGGGAGGTGGCCGGGACATTTTTGCCCCAACAGAGTGTTTTTGGCCACCTCCCGGAGGTCTGAATCTTGTTGACAACGGCTCGCCATTTTCGGCGACCGATCTTGTCAGCAACGAGAGCCTGTATTGATCCGCGTTTTCCGCGGCAGAATCTTAACGCGCACCCCCAAATA
>JAADGC010000226.1 GCA_013152585.1 Chloroflexota bacterium | reverse complement strand
GCGGGTGGCGAGAGCATGTGGGCGGAAGCCAGGCGGGCGGGGGGAAGAGGGCGAAGGCAAGCCTCGCCCCTACGGTTGTCGCATCACGGATGCGGCCGTAGGGGCGCACCCTTGCAGCCACCCCGTCGCCCTTCCTCCGTCCCGGCTTGTTGCCCTATCCTTGCAGTGCTTCCCACATAGCGATGATATTTTCGGGTGGGACGTCGGCCTGGATGTTGTGGACGGCGCTGAATACGTAGCCACCGCCCGGCGCCAGTGCCTCGATATTACGTCGCACATCCTCACGCACATCCTGCGGCGTGCCGTGGGGCAGGATACCCTGCGTGTCCACGCCGCCGCCCCAAAACACCAACTCTCGTCCGAATTCCCGTTTGAGCTCAACCGGCTTCATACCCACGGCAGTGCCCTGTACCGGATTCAAGATATCCATACCGATTTCAATGAAATCAGGGATGAGGGGGCGCACGTTGCCATCGGAATGAAAGAAGCGTCTGGCGTGCGGGGCAAGCCGCGCTTGCAATGCAAAAATCTGGCGAACGCGGGGCTTGAGTTGCTGGCGAAACATGACAGGCGAGATCAATTGCGAGCTTTGCGTGCCGTAATCATCTGCATACGTGACCACGTCCACCACATCGCCCAGCTCGGTCAGAGCTGTTTGCCAATAATCCAGCTTGAGCTCCAGCAGCTTATCGAAGAGAACACCCACCAATTTCTGATCCAGAGACATCGTCAACAGGAGATTTTCCATGCCTACGAGGCGCTGGGCGAATTCGAAAATGCCGGTAAACGCGTCCTTGAGCACCACCGCATACCCTGCCGCCCGACATCGCTCCGCCCGCTCTCTCAGCCCTGCCACCCGCCAGCTTGCGCCCATGTCGGGCCAGGGGTAACGACGGATATCCTCGGCTGTGAGGCTGGGTTGGGCGAGAGGCACTTCCATAATATTGAAGTAGAGCCCTTCCTCTTTGGGGCGAACATGGGTGATACCCCACTCATCATGGTAAGCCCAGTCTTCTCCCTCGTCCTCTTCCACCACGCCCCAGTTGTGGCTGTTCAGAGGATAGAGGCCGCGCGTGTCCACCTGCAGCCGTTGTAACAGGTCTTCCCCGGGCAATGCCAATCGCTGAATAGCATCGCACAATTCGGGTTCGATTTCGGGCAGGCCCAGGGCCCGGCGCAGGCGTCGGTAGGCGATGATGTGGATGCCCGTGATCTGGGTGCTGCCCAGATCGAAGGGTACCCGGTCGGGTTCTTGATGATTGAGGGCGGTGAGCAGGCGTTCTCGTGAATCCATGATGGGTTTTAGTCGATGAGAGTCTGGCGAAAACCGAGAACTTTTTAACCTTTCAACGCGCCTTCCATGATGCCTTTCACCAGGAAGCGCTGCAAGAGGAGGAAGACAATGAGCACCGGCAGCAGCGTCAGCACGATGGCGGCTGCCAGGATGCCAAAATTCCACGACTGGGCCTCGCTTTGCAAAAAAGTGATGCCCACGGGCAGCGTGTAGGCATTTTTCGAGAGCATCAACGCTCGGGAGAACATGAACTCCGACCACACCATGACGTAAGTGAAGATGCCGGTAGCCGCTACGCCCGGCGCAGCGATGGGCAACATCACGCGATACCACGTCCCCAGGCGGCTGGCGCCGTCGATCTGCGCCGCGTCTTCCAACTCGTGGGGGATATTGCGAAATGTCCCTCGCATGATGAAGATCGCCAGCGGTAAGTTCAAGGCAGTATAGGGCAAGATCAAGCCCAGCCGGGTGTCCACCAGGTTGAGGTGATTTTCCAGGATGAAAACCGGGATCAGGTACACAGCGTATGGGATCGTGAGCACAACCAACACCAGTCCCAGCATGAATTTATTCCCCCGGAATGCCATGGTGCCGAAGGCGTAGCCCGCCAATGAACTGAGTAACAGGACCGCTCCCAGGCTTACCACCGAGACAATCGTCGAGTTGAGGAAATAGATGGCGAACTCTGACATCTGGCGCATCACATGATCGTATTGGTCGAGGACGATATGGTGCGGGAAAATAGTGATGGGCACCTGAAATATCTCGGCGTTGGATTTGAAGGAGACAAACAGTACCCAAATAAATGGCGCCAGGAAAGCCAACGAAACCAATGCTGCCGCCCCGTACAGCACGATCCTGGAGGTCCATTTGAAAAGCCTCGCCGGGCCTCTTTTCGTAGTCATGGTCTCACCTCACACCCGCTCGCTACGGGTCAGGTACATGTTCAACAGCGAGAAAATCATGATCAAGAAGGCGATCAGATAGGCGCTGGCTGAAGCTGCCCCCATTTTGAAAAAGTCAAAAGCATTGATCCAGGTGTAATAATAGAGGGTTAAAGTGCTGTTGGCCGGTCCGCCTTGCGTCATGATAAAGGGTTGTTCGAAGACTTTGACCGACTGGATGATTCCCCAGATACCTACCAGGGCAAACGATTCCCGCAAGTTGGGCAAAGTGACGTGGATCAGTTGCTGCCAACTGTCGGCGCCATCGATTTTGGCCGCATCGTAAAGGGTTTCGGGGATGGCCTGCAGGCCGGCTAAAAAGATCAGGGCCTCGAAGCCGATATATTTCCACAAACTGATAGCAATGATGGCAGGCATGGCTGTGCGAGTGTCGCCCAGCCAATTGTGGGTCCAACTCTTGAGGCCCAAAACGTTGCCCAGGATGTGATTCAGCAAGCCAAACCTGCCGCTGAGGATCATGCCCTGGAAGATGACGCCGGTCAGTGCCAACGATACAATCACCGGCAGAAAGACGGACGTGCGCACGAACGTGATGCCGCGCAGGGGCAGGTTGAGCAGCAGGGCAACTCCCAGGGAAAGGATGATCAGGAATGGAAAGAAAACGGCTGCAAAATAGGCTGTATTTTTCAGGGCCGTTAAGAAAGGGCCATCTTGTAGCACCGCCAGATATGTTTGCAGGCCCACGAAGTGGGGCGCCTTGTCGTAAACGAAGTTGTATTTTGTGAAACTGAGATAGAAAGAGTCCCCCATGGGGTAAATCATGAAAGCCAGGATGAGTAACAAGGCTGGCAGCAAGAAGGCATAAGCTGACAGCTCTTCCATCCTGCGTTGACGGCTAAGGCGCTTCTTCCTGATTGCTTTATGCGGGCGAGCTGGCTTGATGCTCATGGAGGTCTCCGTGGCGCTGCTGACAATCGAAATCATGCTCTCTCGCAGAGTCCTGAACCCTGCGAGAGAGCTTTTCTAGTACTTCGTAACGGCGCAAGTCTTATGTGCTATGGTCTCGAAATCTGGCGAATCTACGTTCGAGATCAGACAAGGCTTAGGTCAAGCTTGCTGGCAGTCTTGCGCAAGTTGGCAAGCGTTTCTTTCGGGGTCTGACTCCCGTTGATGCACTTTTCCAACTCCACTTGCAGCGCTTTGTTGAGCTGCGCCTGGTCCCTGTAGCCTGGTTCGTGGATGGCCCCGGCCGCGGCTTTCAGGATGTCCTGGTACTCTGGGGCTGTCAACCCTGTGTAATTGCGCGCCAGGGTTGGTAACTTGCCAAAGTTGTTGGCCGACCACTGCTGACCATATCCCGAGAAGATCTGTTCTTTGATGAACGCTTTGGCCAAGTCGGATACTGGCGACACCTTGGGGATGTACACCAGATGTGAGTAAGCCAGTGTTCGCCCTTGGGACAGGATCGGCATGGCCGTCACTTTGTCTTCACCCACCACTTGAGCGGCCTCAGGCCATCGAGAGTGAGCGGTTACCAGAGAAGCGACCAGACCAGCCTTGAAGTCATTGCGGCCGGCGTTCTGATCTGTGAAAGTGCCGGTGGGAGTATACCCGTCTTTGACGATATCCTGCCAGAACTGTAACAGCGCTTCGGCCTCGGGACTGGAAAAATCGGGGGCAGTGCTGCCCTCTTTCTCGAAGGGACTGCCCTTGGTCAGCGCCAGCCCGGTGATGTACTGCTGCCACATGAAATTGGTGCCCCAAGAAATGTCCAGACCATTCCGTTTATCCGGGACGGTCAACTTCTTGGCGTATTCTTTCCACTCATTCCAATCCTTGGGCGGGATAGGCTTGCCGTTGGCGTCCAACAAGCCGGCCTCTTTGTACCAATCCTTGCGTACGGTGGTATACATTACCTCGCCCAGCAGGGGCACGGCAAATTGTTTGTTGCCCGCATACACGCCATCTGAGAGAAAAGCGTTGATGAATTTGTCTCTGGCGAAATCACCGGTGAAAAATCCCGGGCCGAACTCCACCAGCAAGTCTTTGCCTACGTATGCTGCCACATCTGATTTGGAGCCGCCCAGCGCCACATCCACGTTGGTGCGACCCTGGCTCCATTGCACCAAGTAGGTCTCGCCTTCACCCTTGCTCGGTGCCGGCGACACTTCCACGGTGACACCAGGATGCGCCGCTTCGAATTTCTTGGCGACATCCTCGACCGGCCATTTCTTGATGATCCAAGATTGGGCCGAAACCCGCAGTGTGCCCTTCAACTCGGCTGCCCCGGCCGCTGCTGGGGCCGTTGTCGCCGCGGGGGCGGCAGTCGGTTGAATGGCTGGTGCGCAGGCAGCCAGTGTCGCAGCCCCGGCCGCGATGCTGGCCAGCCTCAGAAACTCCCGGCGAGTTAGTTGTGTTGTCATTGTAAAAACCTCCTTTGGGGTATTGGATGATGATGGATGGACAAGTGTTAAATGCCCATTAGCGCCTCCTTTTTTGATCTTAGCTGGCTCTCTTTTGCTCCCAACTTGGGGTGGGAGCCCCATCACTCTGAGTGGAGAGATGGAGAACCAGATCGGTTACTGGCGTTCCGTCCGGTGAAAGCGACTGTGCCTGTTGCATACAAGCCTCTAACGGTGCGCACAAAGACTGTGCAGGTCGTGATAGAGCTGGCGTTGGGCCTGTGGATCCTGGACGTAGGTCACTATGATAAGTTTCACGCCGGGTGCTGCCAAGCGCTTCGCCTGTGCCAGCACATCGCCAGGATCCCCCACCATACGCGCCTGCACAATCACACCCGTGTTTGCGAAAGCGTCCCGGAATGCCTCCGGTTCGTTGAACACCGGATCGGTCTGCGGGCCGAACGCGGCGTCTACCATGGTCAAGTTCGGAATCTTTTTGACGGCGTCGAGCCACATGGACCATTTGCCGCAGGAGTGAATCGCGGCGCCGCCGAACGCGGCACCGATCTTCGTGTCGTGAGGAACGCAAAAGTGCTCGTATGCCCGGGGAGATATCATCACCAGGTTGTCGGTGCTCATGCCGATGCCCGTCCCCGTGCGCGCGCTGGCAAACCCGTGTCCCGGCCGGGCCAGGGCATCGCCGATCAGTCTGCTTTGCACTTGGGTGAAACCGATCACGACCTCGGTAATCGCAGTCAGGATCTCTTGTACTTTATGCGGAACATCGCCCATGCCAAGAAAAAACGCACTGATATTCACCAGCTCAGTTGCTACATTGAGTGGATTCTGGATGTCGGACCAAGACAGGGGGATACGACCCTGCGTTTCTTCCAGAAAATACTCGATCATGTGCAGCGTGTGGCGCATAATCGCCACATCGTTGAAGTCACGAGGCAGCAGAGGGGGGGTCTCCTGGATCGAGTTGTAGACTTCTTCCACCACCGGTGCCTGGCCTTCGGGCCACACATACTCCGCCCCGAACGCGGCGGCAGTTGTACCGATGCCGTACCATGGCTCCAGGTAGGTGGGCGCGTCGGTCAGATAATTCATGGTCTTGTTGAGACCGCCCAGTTGCCAACGCAGGGACTGCGCCATATCCCGACAACCGTCGCGGAACACTTCAGCCACGCGTACACGCTGCCACACGGCCACGCCTTCATCTTTGTGCAGGAATGCCGCGTAGCGTTCATCGCACTGAGCGGCAAAATCGGCGTAGCGGGCGCTGTCGAAAACGTCCGGGCTTACCGGCATCACGGGCATGGCCTGCACATCAGGAGATGTGTAGTCGAATATTTTCTCAGCCATTCCGCCCCGCTCCAGATCGCTCGTTGCCAACCGTTTGCAAGCGGTCAGCATGGTTCATTTGCGGTATGGCTTTGTTTCCCGGGGCGCTGGCCCCGCATTTCCCATCCATCAGGTGTCGAATCGCCATTCTGGCCCCTCTGGCGTCGTCCACGATTTGAGGTACATGCTCTGGCGTGTGTTGGCTGATCCGATTCCTGCTGTTCATGGCGCGTGACACCGTCTGTTGGGAAAGCCCAGCCAACTCGGCGACGTTAATAATAGTCACGCGTCTGGCCCTCAAATTTTCCTCCTTCGCAAGGCGATAAACAGGAATGTGAGCGCTAACATGAACGACTGTGGTAATGTATAGTACTTTTAGACTTTTGTCAAATCGCTTTTGGAGGAACGGGTGTCCAAAATTGGGGTATTGTGTTCAAACTCACCGGATTGCGAATCCGGCTGGGGAGCAGGTGTTTGCTTACGCCGCCATGGGCTAATCTTCGTACGCGGCTTCATAGTGCAGGTCGTAGCCCTGGCGCAGCAGCTTGTAGAAGTTGCGGTTGCGCACGTCCAGGGTGGCACCGTCGGGATAGGCGATGTCCTGCACAGCCTGGGCGATGGCCTCGGGCGGGAGATACCGGTAGCGCCGGGCCAGGTAGCCGCGCA
>JAADGC010000058.1 GCA_013152585.1 Chloroflexota bacterium | reverse complement strand
ACAGGCGATATAGGGGCAGGGAGGGTAAGGGCGGAGACGGTAAGGGCGAAAAATTTTTCGCCCTTACCTCCCTCACCCTTACCTCGCCCCTTTGGGTCGTTGGGTCGTCCCCCCTGCCCCCTTTCTTTGCAGAAGCGGCAGATAAAGACGCTCACTGGCGAAGTCGATAGTGCCGTCGTAAAACCAGAGGCTCTGAGAGCCCGTTGCCACCAGCGGACGCGGGGGATTTCCCGGTAAAACGGCCAGGCCAGTGAGATAATGCCCGCCTGGTTGCGGCCACCCCAGCGAGGTCCACGAGGCCCCGTAGTTTGTCGAGACCTGCACACTGCTACTGCTGATGAAGAGCATGCCGTCGTGGGGATAGTTGGGCGATAGCGCCAGATCCGTGAGGTAGATATTGGAAACGCCTTGGTTGATAGCCTGCCAGGAAGCGCCCCCGTTTGTGGATTTGAAGACGCCGCCGCCGTTGGTGGTGACGAACAGGGTGTGATCGCCGGCAAAGGCCGGTGAAATGCGAATCGCGGAAACGTTCAGGCTGGTGAGACCGTTATTGCTTGCAGCCCAGGATGCACCGCCATCCGTGGACTTGAATACGCCTTGACCAAGGGTTCCGGCGAAAAAAGTGTGGTCGGTGGCGTCGGCGGGCGATATGGCCAGCGACCAAACACGCAAGCTGGCCAGCGCATTGCCTGTCAGTCCCCAGGAAGCGCCGCCATCGCCGGACAGGTAGACGCCACCATCGGCGCCCGCCAAAAGCGTGTGGTTACCGTCATAGTTCGGCGAGATGGCCAAGGCGCGCACGTTGCGATTGTTCAGGCCGTTGTTGACAGCCTGCCACGAACCGCCGCCATTCGTCGATTTGAACACGCCGCTGCCGACAGCGCTGACGAAAAGCGTATGGTCTGCGGGATAGGCGGGGGAGATGTCCAGGGCGGAGAGGTCGAGATCGTCGATGCCGGTGCTGACTTCGCTCCAACTGACGCCGCCGTTGTCCGATTTGAATACGCCCAGACTTTCGGCCGCGGCAAACAGGGTCTGGTCGTGGGCGAAATCGGGGGAAACGGCCACGTTCATCACATTGACATTGGTCATGCGTTGGTTGTGGACGCTCCAGGTATTGCCGGCGTCGGTGGATTTGAACACGCCGCCACCCTCCGCGCCGAGGATCACGGTGTGGTCGGCGCTGAATGCCGGCGACACAGCCACGCTTCTGGCTGCATGCGGGGACAGGGCGGCGCTGACCTTTGTCCACGTCGTGCCGCCGTTGCTGGATTTGTAGACATCGTCGGCGACGACAAAGAGCGTCTTGTCAAGGGCATAGTCGGGGGAAAGGGCCAGATCGAAGATGTGGCTGCCGGCCAGGCCGCTGCTGATGGCGCTCCAATTGCTGCCTCCGTCGCTGGATTTGCTGAGGCCTTGCTGCCAGGTTCCCACGAAGAGCGTGTGATCCGTAGAAAAAGCAGGGGAAACGGCCAGTGCAGTCACGGTGACGGTCGGGGCACTGCTCAACAGATTCCAGGAACCGCCGCCATCGTTGGATTTGTAAAGCCCGCTGTGGGTACCGGCAAAGAGGGTGTGATCCGTGGCAAAGTCAGGTGAAATCGCCAGGGCCACGGCAAAGAGATTCCCCAGGCCACTGCTGCTGGCCGTCCACGTTGCCCCGCCATCCGTGGATTTAAACACGCCCGTCCCCCAGGTGCCGGCGAACACGGTGTGGTCGCTGGCATAGGCCGGGGAGACGGCCAAGGCGTAGATGTGCCAGTCCACGAGGCCGGTATTCATGCGTTGCCAGGTGGCACCGCCATCGCTGGATTTGTGCACGCCTGCATAGAAGGCGTCGATTGCACCGGCGAATACGGTGCGGTCATTGGCGTAATCGGGGGAGAATGCCAGCGTGGCCACGGATGCGCCGGGAAACGAATCGCTGCTGGCCGTCCATGTCGTCCCGCTATCGCCGGATTTGAACACTCCCGTCCCCCTGGTGGCAGCGAACAGGGTATGGTCGCCGGTGTAGTCAGGGGAGAAGGCGATATCATTTACAAAGCCGCCGAACATCCCCTCCCCGCTGAAGACCCAGTCATCGTCGGGTCGGGCCGGGGCCAGGGCGCTGCCGGAGCTGACGAAGGCACCGATACTCCCCAGGGCGACTAGAACGCAAAGGATGAAAAGCAGGCTGAGATGCAGCAATCGTTTCATGAGTGTTCTCCCGGCTATTTGAATATGAGCCAGCCTCCTGAGGCGACCGGTATGCGAAACACCCGCGGGTACCGCTCCCGACTTTGCCCGCCCGGTGGATGAATTCATCGAGGAGCATCGGTCGGTTCTGGAGGCGCAGGCTCGGTGGATGAACGCCACGCACTTTCTGACAGGGACGACAAATAGATATTCATTTTGATTGCTCAGACCATCTTTGTCAAGAACTAGAGGTTACGCCTGAGACCGACAAGAGTGGGGGCGCGGACGGGCGCCGAAAACGCGAACAAATTCACTCCCCTTCATTTTCCAGGCGCAACGGGGGAATCTGCGGCGGCGGCTTGGTGGGCGGCGTCCATTCCCGAACGGCCGCCAGCATGGCGTCGATGCTTTCTGCCGGCATACCCGGCGAAATACCCCCACCCACCGACAAGATCACTCCCCCACCCCGTGCGGCGCGATCCAGGCAATTCTGCGCCCAGCGATAGACTTCTTGCGGCGGCTGACGCGTGGCAACATGCAAGGGGGGGATATTGCCCATGAGGGCTATGCGGTGACCAATGGCTTGCTTTGTTTCCAGCAGATCGACAGCGTAGGTGAAGTTGAAGACATCGAATCCCGCGCGTGTGAAGGCGGGAAAAAGATGCACACAAGGCGTGTCGTTGTGGTATACCCTGATCAACCCCTCGAATTCTCCGAAAATGCGTTGCAGGCAGGGTTCGATGAATTCGGTATAATGTTCTAGCGAAACCATACCCACGACGTCATCCAGCAACATGATCGCCTCGGGATCGCGCAGGGTTTCCAATTGGGCATGCAGGAATCGAATCAGAGTAGTGGTGATCTTGTCCAGAAAACGATGCACGAGGTCCGGCTTGAGGATGAGGCCCATCATCAGGCTGTCGATGCCCATGATCCAGCCTGCCGTGACCATGGGGCCTCGTGCACAGACCATCTTGATGCCCAGGCCTTCGGCCTGCAGTCGCTCTTCGGCATAGCGATAAAGACGGTAAACCAAAGGCATCAGCCCGTCTTCATAGACGTTCGGTAGGGGGGCATCCGCCCAATGCTCCAATGCCGTGGTCACCGGCTCCAGCGCCGGGGGACTGTCGTCGTGCCAGTGGATGCGCACGCCGAAAGCGGATGGCTCCGCCGCCATGCCGTATTCAGCCCAAAAGCCCGGAAGCCACACTACCCCCGGGAAGCGGTCGAGCAGAGCGCGATGGATGTTGAACCAGGTATCGGGAAAGAGATAAAAGTCTTTGGTGTTGACTCCGGCATATCCTGCCAGCCAGGGGCTATCCACGATCAAGGCCAACGGCGGCTTTGCGGGCTCGCCCAGACGAGCTGCGATCTTGAAATCCTGCCAGAGGGAGGAGTCATTCATCAGGGTATCCTCAAGGGGGGGCGCAATAGGCTTGATAAGCGGTGATGATGCGTTGCAGAAAGCGGGTTTGGTCCATCTGCCAGTAGACGGAGGAGAATATCTCCACCTCGTGGAAGCCATCGAATCCGGCTGCTTCTACGGCCTGACGGATGGCGGCAAGAGGAATGCAGCCCTCGCCCATGAGTCCACGGTCGTTGAGCAAATCGGTGGTAGGGGTTTGCCAATCGCAGATGTGAAAGGCGAACAGCCGGCCCAGCCGACCACAGCGTTCGATCTCGAACATCAGGTGGGGATCCCACCAGAGGTGATAGACATCGACGACCACGCCTACCTGCGCTGATCCCAGGCGTTCGGCCATGTCGGTGGCTTGGGCCAGGGTGTTGATGGCGGAGCGGGTGTCCGCATACATGGGGTGGAGGGGTTCGATGCCCAGGCGTACGCCGCAAGCCTGGGCATGAGGGAGGATGGCGGCGATGCCATCGTAGATCTGTTGGCGAGAGATTTCGAGTGGCTGGCCGGGGGTGGCGCCGCAGACCAGCACCAGCAGGGGAGCGCCCAGCGCTGCGGCTTCGTCGATGGCGGCCAAATTGTCGTTGATGGCCCGTTGGCGCCCGGCCGCAGACAGGCCGGTGAAAAAACCGCCTCGACATAACGAAACGACTTGCAGCCCGGCGGCACGGATGCGTTCGCCGGCGCCAGCGGGATCACGACCGCTTAGCGCCTGGCGCCATACGGTGATGCCGCCGATGCCGGCCCGGCTGATCTGCTCGATGGCGATCTCCAGCGACCAGGGCCGGGTGGTGATCGTGTGTAAACACAACTGGGAGAGGTCAGGGGCCATGTCAGGTTATTTTCAGGGCCATGTTTTGGGCCAGGATCGCCAATTCGATGGCTTTGAAGGCGTGGGCCTGGGTCTGAGCGTTTTCGGTGCGATGCAGACAGTCGAGGATCAATTGCCCGAAGAAGGGGAATCCCACCTGGCCGTGCAGGGCGAAATGCTGTTCGTTATCATGATTGACCAGATAAAGGTGATCACCGCTCGCATCACGGGCGATGTCGATGTATTTGCGCAGCTCGATGGTGCCATCTGTGCCCAGGATGAAGGTACGACCATCGCCCCAGACTGGTAGCGCATCGGGGGTAAACCAGTCGACCCGGAAGTACATGGTGGTGCCGTTGTCTGCCAGCAACGTCGCATCACCAAAATCCTGGAAGGCCGGATACTGGGGATGGTGGTAGTTGGCGATTTTGCTGTGCAGCACCTGGGCATCGCGGGCGCCGGCATAATAGAGGAATTGCTCGATCTGGTGGCTGCCAATATCGCAGAGGATGCCACCATAGCGCTCTGGATCGAAGAACCAGGCGGGGCGGAAGGCCGTGCTGGCACGATGCGGGGCCAGGTTGACTACCTGCAGCACCCGGCCGATCGCTCCTTGCTCGATCAGATCTCCGGCGAAGACGGCCGCCTCCACATGCAGGCGTTCGGAGTAGTAGACGGCGTATTTGCGCCCGGTTTCGGCTGTCTTCTGCCTGGCCAGAGCCAATTGATCAAGCGTGGTCAGGGGGGGTTTGTCGGCGAAGAAGTCCTTGCCCGCGTCCAGCACCCGCAGGCCGATGCCGCAGCGGTCGGCAGGTACGGCGGCGCAGGCGACCAGTTGTATGTGGGGGTCGGCCAGCACTTGGGTTTCGGAGACGGCGGCCCGGGCCTGAGGAAAGCGAGCTTGAAAGGCGGTGACTTTGGCCGGATCGGGATCATACACCCACACCGGCTCGGCGCCTGCTTCGGTAAGCCCGTTGCACATGCCGTAGATGTGGCCGTGGTCCAGGCCCACGGCGGCAAAGCGAAAGTCGCCCGGCCCCACGACCGGGTTGGGTTTGCCCTTGGGGGCGTAGGTCATGCCATCTGCTCGTTGCATGGTTTTATCCTATCTCACGCTTTGTAGTCAGAGCCGAAGCTGATCTCCTCGTCGGAGAAGCCCTCGACGCTGCGGGTTTTTTCGTGAAAATGGGGCGCATGGGCGAGGACGCCGGCGCGGGTGTAGAAGGGGGAGTCGGGCGATAGGGGGAGAGCGACCTTTTGCCCGTTAAACCCCGATTGGTAGATGGCTGTTACCAATTCGATGGCGTTCCGACCTTGCTCCCCGTCGATCAGGAGCTCGGCCGTGCCCTCCAGTGCAGACAACACGTTATCGATTTGGCCGAGATGTCCCTCATACGGCATGTCTGGGAGGTCGTGGAAGAATTGGTCGATCTCCGCAATTGTCTCCGTATCCGGCTCTGGGAAGCCGTTGTCTCGCTGTTTGCTGGCCAGAACCTGCCAGGGGACGGCCACGCTGGCGCGTTCACCCTGGAAAGTAAAGCGCTGTTGTTCGCCATGATGGATGAGGGAGGCAGTGAGTTGGCCGAGGCGGCCATCGCTGTAATGCATCATGGTGGCCGAGAAATCCTCGACCTCTGAGTTTTTGTGGTTCAGGTTGGTTACCACCGCTTGTAATTCATCGGGCATTCCCATCATCCACTGAAAGAGATCGATGTGATGCACGGCGTGATTCAGGGTGCATCCACCGCCTTCCTTTTGCCAGGTGCCTCGCCACCACAAGTCGTAATAGCGGCTGCCCCGCCACCAATAGGAATCGACCTGTGCGTGGAGGATGCGGCCGGCAATGCCGCTATCCAGCACTTGTTTGAGTTTCATCAGGGGAGAACGGTAGCGATTTTGGGCGACCACTGCCAGGCGTTTGTGGCTGTGTTTGGCCGCTTCCAGGATGCGGTCGCACTCCTCCAGCGTGGGCGCCATGGGTTTTTCCAACAGCACGTGCACGCCGGCGTTGAGCAGATCGACGGCGGCAGAGGTGTGGACGAAGGGGGGCAGGCAGATGGCTGCCAGCTCGACGGTCTGATCGTTGAGCATCTGCTCCCAGGTGGTATAGATCTTGGCCTTCAGATTGTACTGCTCGGCTTTTTGTTCGGCTCGGGAGGGTGTATGATTGACGAGCGCCGTGATCTGGCAGCGCTCGGGGAAGTGCAAGAATGCCTGGATGTGGACGC
>JAADGC010000182.1 GCA_013152585.1 Chloroflexota bacterium | reverse complement strand
GGCTTCAGATATGACAACGAATAAGAGGATGGAACGAATGGGTTTTAGGTGGGTGAGGTGGCAGATGTAAGCCATGTTGTCGACAAGCGAGAGGCGAATCGAATCGCCCCCTGACCGGGGCCAAGTCCCCGCAGGGACTTTGGCCTTATCGCGTCAACAGGGCCTCGCTGCTGACAAGATCGGTCGCCGTAGGGCGACCGGCGGCCGCAGGCCCCCTAGCCCCGATTTCAATCGGCGGGACGGCTACGAAATCACGCAAATCGACACAGTATTTCAGAGGACAACTCTTGGCAATCGCACTTTATCCGGTGCATATGATTGACAGACAACAAGGCCCTGTGCTATATTCTTGATATATCTGAATATGTATGGTTCATCTCATTCTGGTGCCTATGTTGACGCCAGGCAACGCAGACGAACCCCAAAACACCATCGAGAGCCTGGCTCCCGCTTTGTCTGTATCATCGGAGGCGTCCATGTCTGTCTTTTCACCCCGTCGTTACCAACCGCCCTTTTCCCCGATGCATCGCGACTCTGTACCGGTGCGCATCTTTACCTGCTTCGAGCGCACGGTAAAGGGAGCATTGTGGGGATGTCGTATGTGCGGGAATTGTATTCTGCAGGAAACTGCTTTTATCTGCCCCATGACCTGCCCCAAAGGCTTACGCAACGGCCCCTGCGGTGGCGCTACGCCCGAAGCCTGTGAAGTGGACCCCACGCGGCCCTGCACCTGGTTCAAAATCCACGAACGAGCCGAAAAACTGGGTATCGAGCACAAATTATTGGAAATCAATGCCCCGCTGGATGGCAACAAAGTCGGCCACGAAACCTGGCTGGAAGTCGTCCGCACCTGGCGGGACCGGGAAGCCGGGCCGCATCCCATCGAGTTTTTCACCCAGCGTGATAAATTCACAAAAGAATGGGACGATCTCTTTTATGCCATTCGCCAGCCGGAGTGGTGGCAGGGCGATGCCGAATATCATGCACCCGCCTACGAAGCCCCCACTTCGCTGCTCGAAGCCAACCTGCGCACCGGCCAGTTCACGGTCACAGCCGAGATCGCACCCCCCCTGGGCGCTTCCGGAAATATCATCGTCAAAAAAGCCAATCTGCTCAAAGGCCACGTGGCCGCCGCCAACTTCACCGACAACGCCTCGGCGTCGCCGCGGATGAACAGCATGGCATCCAGCAAGCTGTGCCTGGATGTGGGCATCGAGCCGGTGATGCAATTGCAGGCCCGCGACCGCTCGCGTGTCATCCTGGAAGCCGACGCCATGGGCGCCGCCGGACTGGGCATTCGCAATATCCTCTGCCTCACGGGTGACCATTTCCGCTTTGGCCCCTCGCCCCTGGCGATTCCCCATCAATTCGACATGGATTCGCTGCATGTGCTGTGGATGCTGCGACGTATGCGCGATGAGGGCCACTATCTGGACGGGCGCAAGATCAAAATTCGGCCGCAGTGGTTCCTGGGGGCAGCCGCCTCGCCGTATGGCTCCACGCCCAAGATCGAAGCCATCCGGGCGCACAAAAAGATCAATGCCGGTGCCCAGTTCATCCAGACCCAACCCATCTTCGATTACGATCGTTTTCTGGAATGGCTGGAAGCGCTGGATAAGCACGATCTCCTCGGCAAGGCCTACCTCCTGCCCGGCCTCGTTCCCCTCAAGAGCGCCCGCGCCGCTCACTTCATGGCCGACTCGGTGCCCGGCGTGGTGATCCCGCCGCAAATCGTCAAACGCATGGATGATGCCGGCCCCGATAAAGAAGCCCAGGCCGAAACCGGCGTACAAATCGCCCTGGAGATCATCGAAAAACTGCTGCACACGCCCGGCATCAGCGGCATGCACGTGATGGCCGTACACTGGGAGGCCATTGTGCCCCGCCTGCTGGAAGAAGCCGGCGTGCCCAAACCACAATACACATCGCTCGATCAAGTGCCGGCCCCCGCCTGATCCCTGGCATCCTCGCCAGGCTGCCGGCCCGTCGAGCAGCCACAAGCCACCAAAGCGGTTCGTGATTCCGATTGATCACGAACCGCTTTTTTGTGCAGCAAGTTTTCTGAGGCCAGGGCGCCGAGAAAGAAAAAGAATCCTTTATGATCTGCAGCAGTCGTGAGACCGCGGTACAGAATAACCCTGTAACCAACATGCCACAACCATCATCCAATAACCATCTAAAGCATTCAGGTGGCACGACCCATGGACTCCAATCGTACTCAATTCATCAAACTGGCGCTGATATGCGTCCTATGTATCACCATCATCACCGCGGTCGTCCTGATTGTGCAATCGTTCTAAACCCACATTCACTTCAGGAGATTATCTCATGAATCTGCCCAAAAACGTTGGCACCACCGATCGTATTATTCGTTTCGCCCTGGCCGTGCTGGTGGCCGTGCTCTATTTCACCGGCGTCCTCAACGGCACACTGGCCATTGTCCTCGGCATTCTGGCCATCATCTTCCTGCTGACCAGCTTCCTCGGTTTTTGCCCCTTATATCTGCCCCTCAAGCTGAACACCCGTAAGAAATAACTGGAGTCCGGCAAAAACGGAATCCGTCACCTACAGACGCATTTTCGGCCTCGAATTGCCCGAATGAGACGAATATCGAACCTGCAAGCAAGAAAAGCCCCCTTACCGACCTGCGAAGAATCGGCAAGGGGGCTTTTTATACGATCTGAAGCTGCTCACCAGGCTAATCCCCGTGCGTACACCCAAGCCATCCTCACCCTTAACCACAGCAACACCGTGGGGATGACGAAGGCTTTTCCTAGCTGTCTCGACCCCGGATGTGCTCATACCACGCCAACACCCCATCCGCCAAACCCGTCCAATCATAACGCAGCGCCTGCCGCCAACTGATATCGGAGCGCAGACGGCGCTTGTCGGCATGACACAAGAGATCAATGACATCGTCGGCCAGGCCCCCGCTATCCTCTGCAACCACGAATTGTCCTGGCCCGACCAGCAAGGCATATTCCCCCACATCCTCTGTTACAACAGGCAAGCCCTGGCCCAGGCAATCCAAAAGCCGGGCCGGGCTCTTGGCACGCACCAGGGGCGTATCCTTGACCGGGAACAGGGCCACGGCGCTGCCGCGCAAAGCATCGGTCAAGTCGGAGCCTGTCAGCCAGCCCAGGACTTGCATTTGCGGCAACGTCGGCACATCCTGCCAATCCCCCACCACCCGTAGGCGCGCATCTGGCACCTGGGCCAGCACCTGGCTCCAGATGGTGCGCAGACGCTGTGGCTCCACATCATTGCCGCGGGTGTAAAGCAGGACCACGGGCGGGTTGGTGGCAACAGGAGCGGGCGTATCGGCACGCTCAACCCCATTGGACAGGTGCAGGATATCGGTGCGCCTTCCCCGCCAGCGCTCCACCCGTTTCTCGAGGGCCAGCGAGGCGACCGTAATCCCCTGTGCCTGCGACAACATGGCTCGTTCCTGATGGCTCCCCCACCATCGCAACGGCCACGGCCGCCGACTACCCCAGCCCTGGGTCGATTCCAGATCATCGACATCCACAAAAACCGATGTGTGGTGGCGATGAAAGCGGTAGCCCAGCAAACCACAGTACCCCAATCCTTTGAACACATGCACCACGTCGGGCGCAAACGCCCACCCCTGGCGCCAGCAGCGTTGATAAAGCACGGGATCAACGAGAGGGTGGGGGGCAGGGCCGCGGGGAGGGGCCACGCACAGCACGCCCTGCTGCCGCCACGACTGCCCGGCCTGTTGCGGGCAATCCCAGGCCGGGATCAGCAGCATGACCTCATGGCCGCGACGGACAAAAGCTGCGGCCAGCGGCATCATTCGCCGGGAAACGGTCTGCTTGTGACAGGTGCCAAAAGGGGCAATGAACAGAATACGCATCATGAATCAGGGAGTGAGCAGTCAAACATGGATAGGAACCTTCCGGGAACCCGGCAAACCGAGGAGCAGACCGCGTCGGCCTGAATCACCCCGGTTTTCCGGTTTCAACGTGACAGAGTTGACGTGGATAAAGGTCGCCGGCTACTCCACGGTCACGCTTTTGGCCAGGTTACGGGGTTGGTCGACATCCGAGCCGCGCCACACGGCAATGTGATATGCCAGCAATTGCAACGGCACCACAGCCAGGATGGGTGTCAGCCATTCGATGGTCTCCGGTACCTCAATGATGTCATCGGCTTTGGCGCCCACGGCGCCATCATCCGGGTTGACGACGGCGATGACCAAGCCATTGCGCGCCTTGACTTGTTCGACCTGACTTACCATCTTATCATACACCCCGTCGCGCACACCAATGACCACGGTGGGCATGTTTTCGTCGATCAAAGCGATGGGGCCATGCTTCATCTCGCCGGCAGGGTAGCCCTCGGCGTGGATATAGCTGATTTCCTTCAGCTTCAACGCCCCTTCCAGCGCCGTGGGATAATTGATTCCCCGGCCCAGGTACAGGAAATCGCTGTAATTGGCGTATTTGCGGGCCAATATCTGATAATGGTCATCTTTGGCCAACACGTCCCCCACGCGTTCCGGCAGCAACGCCAGTTCGTGGGCGATTTGCTGCGAGCTTGTGACATCGAGCACGCCGCGTTGCTGCCCCAGATACATGGCCAGCAGCAATAAATCGATGAGCGATGTCGTGAAGGCCTTGGTGCTGGCCACGCCGATCTCGGGGCCGGCCTGCATGGTGATCACGCCGTCCGAAACCCGCGTCGCCTGGGATCCCATTGCATTGACAATCACGGCTGTGGGCGCCCGATGATTGCGGGCTTCTTCCAGCGCCGCCAGCGTGTCTACCGTCTCGCCCGACTGGGTGATGGCCAGCACCAGCGTGTGCGTATCCAGTATGGGATGGCGGTAACGGTATTCGGAGCCAAAATCCACTTCCACGGGCAGCCGGGCCAGATTCTCGATCAGGTATTTGCCGATGAGACCGGCATAGTATGAAGTGCCACAGGCCACAATGGTCACTTTGTGCAGTGCCTGTAACACCTCGTCAGATAGATGCAGGTCGGCCAGCGTCACCTGACCGGTGACAAAATCGATGCGACCGCGCAGGGTATCGGTGATGGCATTGGCCTGCTCGAAGATCTCCTTTTGCATGAAATGCCGGTACTGGCCTTTGGCAGCCGAGACCGCATCCCAGGAGATATCATGGATCTCTTTGGCAGCCAACTCTTTCCCGCTCATATCCGTAAACAAAACTTGATCCTGCATCACCACCGCCATCTCCCGGTTTTCCAAAAAGCTCATGCGTCGGGTGTGGGGCAGAATGGCGGGGATGTCGGAGGCGATGAACATCTCGCCTTTGCCGTAACCGATGACGGCGCCGCCGGCATTGCCCAAACGGGCCACGATCAACTTGTCGGGCTCGTGGCTGCTGAGCACCACCACGGCGGAGGGACCTTTGAGCCGTTGCAGCGCTCGGCGCACGGCCTGCACCAGGTTGCCGGCGGCCTGATATTCGTGGTTGATCAGTTGCACAATCACTTCCGTGTCTGTGTCCGAGCGAAATTCATAGCCCAAGCTCTGTAACTCCGAGCGCAGTTCCAAAAAATTCTCCACAATGCCATTGTGCACCACGGCTATTTCGCCATCACGATCGCGGTGGGGATGCGCGTTGCGGACGGTGGGCGGGCCGTGCGTAGCCCAACGCGTATGCCCGACGCCGATCCGGCCGTGAATGGGCGATTCTTCCACGCGGGTGCACAAGTTCTTTAATTTACCGGCGTCTCGCCGGATCTCGACATGGCCATTTTCGGCCACAACCGCCAGGCCGGCGGAATCATAGCCGCGGTATTCCAACCGCTGCAGGCCTTCCAAAATAATCGGGGCGGCCCCTTGGCGGCCGACGTATCCAACAATGCCACACATAGCGTTTCTCCTTTGTTCGCAACCAATGAACGCTGCTCCGGTCTTTGCCGCAGCACGGGATCAGAGGATGCGAGGGTATGGACGAGCGCGCCGGCAACAAACCTGGCTGGGTATGGCCGCACGCGACGCAACGATGATGTTCACCACCACATAGCCTTTGTAACGCCGGTCACCCCACGTTTTTCGGGCTATGCTTGTTCGAATATTCAGGTGTAAGAGAAAGACGTCCGGATGTGGTTGTCCGGGGAGGCATCCGCCGACCGTTCGATTTTCCCACTGGCAAGCCAGGGGTTAGCTCACACTCCGTGTGAGAACCTCCACCTCGTCTGCTATGCTTCTACTGAGATGGGGACTGCATAGCACAGGCGCTTCGTCTTCTCGATGATATGGTATTGGGCGTATAGGCAGACTCCTTGGGGCGGGCCGAAGGTGATGACGATCAGACCCGTATTATACGTGAACTAAGTGCTGGGGGCAAACGGGAGTGAGGAGCGGGTGCGTCCCCGGAATTTGGGCGTAAGGTTGGAGGGGGCGCTGCGGCGCATCACGGATGCGCCGAGCGCTTCATTTCAATTGAAATGTACCCTCAGGAGCTGGCACGGCGTTGATTTGAGTTTGGCATAGCCGCTGTCTACACGAAAGCTACTGCCCGCGACCAAATACAATCAACTGCATGGTCTTGGCCATGAGGTAGAGATCGAACGCCAGGCTGGCGTTTTGAATATGGTAGAGCTCGTATTCAAACTTGCGCAGATGCGACTCATCATCGTCGGCATAGCGATAGCGAATCTGCGGCCAGC
>JAADGC010000088.1 GCA_013152585.1 Chloroflexota bacterium | reverse complement strand
CCCGCATCCGCTATGATCAGTTGCTGCATTTCTGCTGGAAGTTTTTGACGCCGCTCTCGATCGTCTATCTCATTTTTACGGCTGTCATCGTAGTTTTCGCTGGCTAATCTGTCTCGTCAAATGCTCTGGCAAGGCCGCAGAAGCAACCCCTTTTTTGCGCTCCCGGCGCCCCTTTATTTGCGGTGAGCATAGCTTACGGCAACTGTTCCCCACCTCATCCCCCACTAACGGATAAACCCAATGTCTGGACTTAAAGATATCGTCGACGGCACTCGCGAAATTGCCCTTGCCATGGGGGTTACGCTGAAAACCTTGATCACCGAAGCCCCGGTGACCGTAGAGTACCCAGACGAACCTATGGCCATTTATCCCCGTTTCCGCGGGCGGCACGAGTTGCGGCGCTACGAAAACGGCATGGAGCGCTGCATCGGCTGCTGCCTGTGCGAAGCAGCCTGCCCCACCGGCGCCATCTATGTGGAAGCCGAAGAAAATGATCCGGCAAAGCCTCTGTCGCCGGGCGAGCGCCACGCCAGGATATATGAAATCAATCTTCTGCGCTGCATTTTCTGTGGCGACTGCGAAAAAGCCTGCCCCACCGAAGCCATCGTGCTGGGCCACATCATCGATCTGGCGGATTACGACCGCCACGATTTCCTGCTCGATAAACAAGCGTTGCTGAATCCGCCGACTCCCAACACCATCATTCGTCCCGATGCTTGATCCTTTCTGTATTCGCTCCTGATCTACCTTGCCATGACTTTAATCCTGTTTGCTTTCCTGGCTTTGATCGCTCTGGCTGGCGGCCTGGGCGTGGTACTGAGCCGTAACCCTGTGCACAGTGCCCTGTCCCTTTTGCTTAATTTTGCCAGTATCGCCGTCATCTACTTTTTGCTGCATGCCCAATTTTTGGGCGTGGTGCAGGTGATCGTTTACGCCGGCGCCATCGTCGTCTTGTTCTTATTTGTGGTCATGCTCATTGGTGGCAACATTGGTCCCTATCGCCATGGCAGCCGCACTGTCACCAGCGTGATTGCCGTGGGGTTGGCTGCCGCCTTCCTGGCTCTGGTGGTGTGGAGCGTGGTGCAGGTGTTGCCCATGAGCGCAACGCCCGTCGGCGCTCCTGACGCCGGGAGTGTGCAGGCTGTGGGCATGGCCCTCTATACCGACTATCTCGTGCCCTTCGAGCTGGCCTCGTTGCTGTTGCTGGTAGGCATGTTGGGGGGCGTTGTCCTGGCTCGCCGTTACCAGCCTTTTGCGGAGGATGAAACGCAATGATTCCCACTGATTATGTTCTGATTCTGGCCGCCGTGTTGTTTACCATCGGCGCTGCCGGTGTGTTGGTGCGCCGTAATGCCCTGATCATTTTTATGTGTGTGGAGATGATGCTGAATAGCGTTAATCTCACGCTGGTGGCATTGGCCGACCTATGGGGCAATCTCACCGGCCAGGTGTTTGCTTTTGTGGTTATGGCCGTGGCCGCGGTGGAAGTCGCCGTGGGTCTGGCCATCATCATGGCCATTGTTCGTCACAAAGACACTTCCAATATCGACGAAATCAATCTTCTCAAAGGCTGATCTTTCATTCTCTCTTATCCTGAGCTGCCCATGCTGAACTATTCCTGGTTGATTCTGCTCTTCCCCGCCGTGGGTGCGTTATTCAATGCGTTTTGGGGCCGCCGCCTGGGCCCGCGCCTGGTCAAGCTGGTGGCCAACGCCGCCGTGCTGGCTTCGTTTGTGGTGGCCGTGCTCATGGCCATCTCGCTGCAGGCATTGCCCGCCAGCGCCCACGGGCAATTTGAACTGACGTTGTGGCCGTGGATTCACAGTGGCGATTTTCGTGTGGATCTGGCCATGCTGATCGACCCGCTGTCGGTGGTCATGGCGTTGGTGATCACGGGCGTTGGTTTCGTCATTCATCTCTACGCGGCTGAATACATGAAATTGGATGACGAGCATCAGCCGCTGGACGACCGCCGCTACGCCCGCTTTTTTGTCTACCTCAACTTCTTTATTTTGATGATGCTGACGCTGGTGCTGGCCAACAACTTCCTGCAGATGTACGTAGGCTGGGAAGGCGTGGGCCTGGCATCCTATTTGCTGATTGGCTTCTGGTTCCACAAACCATCTGCCGCCGACGCCGGCAAAAAAGCATTCATCGTCAACCGCGTGGGCGACTTTGGCCTGGCGTTGGCCATCATGTGGTTGTTCTTCCTCCTGGGCCGCGACGCCGGCTCGTTGGCTTTTAACGACATCTTTCATGCCCTCGATGGCGCTACCCTGGCCGTAAAATCGGCTCTGGGCGGGGTGACGCTGCTGCTGTTGCTGGCCGCTACCGGTAAATCGGCGCAGATCCCCCTGTTTGTGTGGTTGCCCGACGCCATGGAAGGCCCCACCCCCGTGTCGGCCCTGATTCATGCCGCCACCATGGTCACGGCGGGCGTGTACATGATTGCCCGCACGCATCCTCTGTTCGAACTGGCGCCCGGCACCATGACGATTGTGGCCTGGATCGGCGCTATCACTGCTTTGATGGCCGCCAGCATCGCCATGGTGCAGACGGATCTCAAGCGCATTCTGGCCTATTCCACGATCTCACAACTGGGCTATATGTTCCTGGCGGTGGGCGTAGGCGCCTACGCCGCCGGCATTTTCCATCTCACCACGCACGCCCTTTACAAGGCGCTGTTGTTCCTGGCCGCCGGTTCGGTGATGCACGCCCTGCACGGCGAGCTGAACATCGACTTGATGGGCGGGCTCAAGGCCAAGATGCCCCGCACGTATTGGCAATTCCTGATCGGGGCGGCGGCGCTGGCCGGGTTCCCCCTGCTGGCCGGGTTCTGGTCGAAGGATGAGATCTTGTATTTCACCTTTCAGCAGAACAAGGCGCTGTACGCGATCGGTCTGGGCACGGCTTTTCTCACGGCTTTTTACAGCTTCCGGGCAGTCTTCCGCGCCTTTGCCGGTAAACCGCGTGATCAACATCTGTATGAACACGCACACGAGCAGTCGCAAGGCATGGTGGCTCCGCTGTGGGTGCTGGCTTTCGGCGCCGTGTTCGCCGGGCTGATCGGCATTCCGGCGGCGGTGGGTGGCCTGTTCGGCCTGGAAGAGAGCCATATGCTGGAGCAATGGCTGCATCCGGTGTTTGCCGATGTGTCGCTGCCGTCGCTGCCTGTGGTTTGGGAGTTGAGCCTGCTGGCAGGCTCTTCGCTGGTGGCGCTGCTGGGTATTTATCTGGCCTATGCCCGCTACGTGCAACAGGCCGGCTGGACGCTGTTTTTGCAGCGCCTGTTTACTCCCCTGCAGTCGTTGCTCGAACACAAGTATTATGTGGATGAATTGTACACGGCCGTGATCGTGAATCCTTTGCGCACGCTTGCCACTTTCTTTTATCGCTTCAGCGATCAAACCCTCATCGAAGGCATTGTCAACGGCCTGGGCCGGGTGACGATGGTGGTGGGGGGCGGTGTGGCGCGTTTGCAAAGCGGTATGGTGGGGCTGTATGCACTGTCGGTGCTGGTGGGCGTAGTCGGCCTGTTGGCACTGATGTTTCTCGTTGGTTAGCTCGCTTTAACTCCTCAAGCACTGATTATCTGATTGCACTCAATTCACTCATGTCCATGGATCTTACTGCAATTCCTCTCCTTTCGTTGATACTCTGGCTGCCGGTTGTGGGGGCGCTGTTGCTGTTCTTTGTACGTAAAGAAAGCACCATCAAGCTGATCGCCCTGGCCACCATGCTGCTTGATTTTGTCGTCTCATTGGGCCTGTTGCTCAACTGGTCCAACACCGGCGACATGCAGTTCGTGGAAAAACTGCTGTGGATTCCGCCGCTGAATATCAGCTATCATTTGGGAGTCGATGGCATCAGCCTGTTCCTGGTGCTGCTGACCACACTGCTGGGCCCGATCGTGGTGCTGTACTCCTGGCATAATATCAAGAACAACCTGCGTGCTTTCATGGTATTGCTGCTGGTGCAACAGACAGGCATTGTGGGCGTTTTTACGTCTCTGGATTTGATCCTGTTCTTCATCTTCTGGGAATTCACCCTGATCCCCATGTATTTCCTGATCGGGCGTTGGGGTGGGCAGCGGCGCGTTTATGCCGCGGTCAAGTTCTTCCTGTACACGATGGCTGGTTCGGCGCTGATGCTGGTGGTGATCCTGCTTTTGTACTGGCAAACAGGTAGTTTCGACTGGATAGAGCTGCAGCAGACACCTCTGGACCCCACGGTGCAGACCTGGGCGTTTCTGGCGTTTGCCCTGGCTTTTGCCATCAAGGTGCCGCTGTTCCCCTTCCATACATGGCTGCCCGATGCCCATGTCGAGGCCCCCACCGCCGGTTCTGTGATCCTGGCCGGGGTGCTGCTGAAGATGGGGATTTACGGTTTCCTGCGCTTCTGTTTGCCGCTGTTCCCCGACGCCACCCTGCGTTTTGCCCCCTGGATTGCCGGTCTGGCGCTGGCGGGCATCTTGTATGGGGCGCTGGTGGCCTTGGTGCAAAAGGATGTGAAGTCCTTGGTGGCGTACAGTTCTATTGCCCATCTGGGTTTTGTGATGCTGGGCGTGGTCAGCCTGAATCAACAGGGGCTGGCAGGGGCGGTGTTGCAAAGCGTCAATCATGGTTTATCGACAGGGGCGTTGTTCCTGATGGTGGGCATGATCTACGACCGCCGTCACACGCGGCTATTGACGGAATTTGGCGGTTTGTGGAAGCAGATTCCCATCTACAGCGCCCTGCTGCTGGTGGTGGTGATGGCCTCGGTGGGCCTGCCCGGGCTCAACGGCTTTGTCGGCGAGTTCACGATCTTGGTAGGCGCGTTTAAGGCCAATCGTCTGTGGGCCGTGCTGGGCACCGTGGGGGTGATCTTTGCCGCCTGGTATCTGCTGGCCGCCGTGCGAGGCATGTTACAGGGGCCGTTGGATAATCCAGCCAATCAAAAGCTGCAGGATCTGAGCGCCCGCGAGATATGGGTGCTGGTGCCGCTGATCCTCCTCTTCTTCCTCATTGGTCTGTTCCCCAATTTATTCCTGGATAAAATCAATCCCGCTGTTGAGACGCTGCTGCATGGTATGAACGCGGCGGCGCAGATCAGTTTTCTGCCCTAATACTCCTTGCTCAATCAAGACGACGTTCTATGAACCTTCCACACATCGATTTTTCTGTCATTACCCCCGAATTGATAGTGATTGCCACGGCTTTGGTGGTGATGCTGGCCGAATTTGTCGGCGCCCACGCCACGCCGTCTCCCACACGCAGTCATCGCATCGCTTTGATCGCCCTGCTTGGTTTGGTGCTGGCGGCCCTGGCTGCAGTTGCGGGCCTGGGACGTGCTGCCACCGACATTCAGGGCATGCTGGTGGCCGATGATTTGGGCCGTTATCTGGAGCTGGTGGTTTTACTGGCCGCGGCTCTGGGCTTGCTGCTGGCGTGGGATTATCTGCCGCAGTTTACGAAGATGCACAGCGAGTATTATGCCTTGTATTTGCTGGCCGTGGTGGGCATGATGTTCATGGGTAAGTCGACGGAATTAATCACGTTGTTCGTCAGCCTGGAAATTTTATCGGTAGCGCTGTACGTGCTCACGGGCTTCCATCGTGGCCAGTTGGCGGCGGGGGAAGCGGCTCTCAAGTATTTCCTGCTGGGTGCATTTTCTTCGGCCTTTTTCATTTATGGGGCGGCCTTGTTGTATGGCGATACCGGTTCCACCCATCTGGTGGATATCGCTGCCCGTGCCAGTGGCGGCTTTTTGACCCTGGCCGGTCTGGCTTTGCTGCTGGTGGGCTTCGGCTTCAAGTTGGCCGTAGTTCCCTTCCACATGTGGACACCCGACGTGTATCAGGGGGCGCCCACGCCGGTGACCGCGTTTATGTCGGTCGGTACCAAAGCTGCGGCTTTTGTGGCCCTGTTTCGTGTGTTGCAAGCGGCGGGCGTCTCGTATGCTACCTGGAGCCTGGTGCTGGCACTTTTGGCCACGCTGACCATGACGTGGGGCAATTTGGCGGCGTTGCGGCAAAGCAGCCTCAAGCGCATGTTGGCGTATAGCTCGATTGCCCATGCTGGCTATATGCTAATCGGTGTGACTGCGGGCATGCAACTGGGCCTGAGCGCGGTGCTGTTTTATCTATTCGCCTATGCTTTTATGAATATCGGTGCTTTTGCCGTGGTTTCTTTGCTTGAACGCCCTGGTTATCATGCGACGCAGGATGCGACCATCGACGCGGCGCGGGGGCTGTTTGCCCGCAAGCCACTTCTGGCGGTGGTGATGGCGATTTTTCTGCTGTCGCTGGCAGGAGTGCCCCCTCTGGCCGGCTTCTTCGGCAAGCTATATTTGTTCAATGCCGCCGTGCAAAGCGGTTGGATATGGCTGGCGATAGTGGGTATGATCAACAGCGTGGTCAGCGCCTATTACTATCTGCGGGTGACCGTGTTGATGTTTATGACTGAGGCGGATGAGACCAGCTTCCTGCGTTCGCCTTTATCGAATGCCACGGGACTGGCGATCGCCGTGGCCATGGTGGGAACCCTGTTGTTGGGCATCTTTGCCGGCCCCTGGTTGCAACAATTGGGGCAGGCAGCGCTGGCTTTCGCCGGTTCTTGAGTGGGTGCGGAAAATGCAGGTGGAGTTTTACGCCGAGAGGCAGCTCCTCTCCGGCGCATCACGGATGCGCCG
>JAADGC010000050.1 GCA_013152585.1 Chloroflexota bacterium | reverse complement strand
CTGCGGCCAGGAGTCGGCCTTCGCCGACTCTCCATGGGGCGAAGATGGGACGGCGATGGCCGATTCCCGGCGCAAAGCGTCCAAAGAGCCCGAGCCTGCCATCGAGTGCTGTGAAGGGTACCCTCGGCCAGCGTCAGCCCCAAAAAGGAAAGTTATTCCTGGACGTGTACATAGGACAGATTTCTTATTCCCTTTGGGTCCAGGGTATGTCTCACTCGCTGTACTTTTCTACTCATTTGACACCCTAGCTATCGTCGTGAGCAGGGAAAGCCGCCACAGTGTCTCTTATCTAAACAAATCCGCATGGCTGCCCGTCCTCGCCAACTGCAACTCATCCCCCTGGATGCGATAGATCAGCAGCCCGTCCGGCTTAATGTGGCATTCCCGAAAGCCTTTCCAGCTCCCTATCAAGGTGTGATCGTGGAATTCATCGGCCAGAGATTCTTGCACTGCTAGCTTTCCGATTACTCCTTTCAGTCGGGACAAAGGTTTGCCTTGACGCCTGATACGCTTCACATCCCGCCGAAATCGGGTGGATTGCCGGATTCTGAGACCCATGGCTCATTCTTCCCAGTCGGCAAACAACGCTTGCGTCGATTGGAAAACCTGTCCGTCCCCCATCTCCAATTCCGCCATCGCCTCAAGCGTTTTGGCGTTGGGCGATTTGGCTGTGGGCTGGAAAGGAAATTCTCCGGTGTTGGCCACTTGCTTCAAAAAGATGCGAATCGCCTCGGCTGTGGTCATCCCCATATTGGCGAAAACCTGTTCACTCTCCTGTTTTAATTCTCGGCTGACCCGCACTTGAATGGCAACGTTGGACATAAGCGACCTCCTACAGGGGTTTGTTTTCAGTATGTGATCGCATTATACAACCAAATGAGTGCATATTGCAACTATTTGCAATGTATTAGTTGTAAATGATGCTCCATACGCCATCACCTCAGCTACTCAACACCAAACCGCCCTCAGAACCAGCCAGCCCCAGCGAAGCATCTCATCGTTACATGTACCGCCAGACCCTTCGCTGCACTCAGGGTGACAAATGCCCCCCATGGACTGAAGCTGCAGATCGCCTGTGAGCAAGGTTGGGCAGCGTTGCTACTCCCACGGCAAAGTGGGCAACATTTTCCCGTCCTGTATCACGGCTAAACATGCCCAAACTCGAATCGTGTTTTGTTCCATCTCAAGTGCTTCTTCGCCGATCGATTCGCTGGCCGTCCTAACGTTTGCTTGAGCAGCGGGCGGCGGGTTTGCAGCATGTTTCTCTGTCCGAAATGCCTCACAACAGCGACATTACTTCCGAATTCGGGGCGCGATGAGCCCGGTCGGGTACAAGCCGCTGTTAGCCGCACTTCCTCTCTGGTCGTCTACGCCAGGGCAAGCTTTGGCTTGCCTGGAGTCGTCCCAACTATGGATGATTGCGCAGCGCCAGAGGGAGAAACACCGCGTACGGGGTGACGAGCCGTCCGTGAATATCCTGGTAGGATGTGCCATCCCGTTGGTGTTCCCAGGCTACCAAGTAGTTGGTAGGGCCGCCGGCTGCGATCGGGTTGGTGCGATCCGTAGCTGGGCCTGGGGAAACAATGCCAAATACAGATTCCATCGTCTCGTCCGTCTGCACCAGACGCCCCCAGATGCCGTATTTGAGATTTGTGTACCTGGTTTGCCAGGTGACGAGATACTGCGTTCCTGATAGGTTGCAGGCCACATCCGCTTCCTGCTCTGGAGAGGTGGTGTCGTCAATCAGGTAGACGTTACCGACCGTGCCCCCGCCGTCCACGAACCGGGCGTAGATGGCATCGTTGCCTGTTCCCTGGTCCGATTGCCAGGCCACCAGGTACTGATTGGCTCCTTTACAAGCAGCCACAGCGGGGCGGATTTCGGTGCCCGGCCAGCCGGCGATGCCGAATTCACCCCCAAAATGGTGGC
The DNA here is from genome assembly GCA_013152585.1 of Chloroflexota bacterium. Classification (GTDB taxonomy): domain Bacteria; phylum Chloroflexota; class Anaerolineae; order J102; family J102; genus JAADGC01. The sequence continues at coordinate 6,010 of JAADGC010000050.1, read as the reverse complement.
TGAGATCACCCGTCAACCGGAACCCAAAGATATCCACCGCATTGTCATAGACCACCAGGTATTCGTTTCGCGCTAGGTTGTAGGTCACGTCGGGGTTGAGGCGATTCTCCGTGGCGTGGTTGATGGTGAGGTCGCTGGCGCTGCCAGGGAAGCTCCCGTCGGCGGCCTTGACCCGGCGTCCGCTGATGTACATGGGCAGCACACCGGATTGGTACTCGTTGGCCCAAACGACCAGGAACTCCTCTACCGCCCGGCCATAGGCTACCCTGGGGTTCCACTGGTGGGTATTCCAGGTGGAGATGGCAAACTCATTCAGGCTGGCGCTTGGCCCGTCCCAAGGGATGAGGCGTCCGTACAGGTCCCAGTCGCTGCCATTACCAGAGACGTCGAAGATCCAGACTACCAAGTAGCGGTCGTTGACGGGATCGTAGGCGACGGCGGGCTGAGCGCTGTCTTTAGTGGCGTGTTCGTAAACGGTGAAGGTGCTCAATACCTGGCCGGTGTCGGAGATGCGCGCTGCTCGGATGTCACGGGTACCGATGGTCCACTTGGTGTGCCAGACGACCAGGTACTCGTGGTGCTTCCAGTTATAAGCTACGGCCGGCCGGTACTCTTCGTTGTCCAGGGCCGAGATCGTGATCTCGGCGCTCAGATGCGGACCGGCGGTCACCGATGCGGTGGTCAATTCGGAAAGCTGGGCACGGGCGCTGCTGCCACCCACGAACAGCATGATGGCGCTGGCGACTAAAACGATAAGCAAACCTCTTTTGACAGACATTTCCCTCTCCTCCTGTTTGTGTGTGGATTACGGCTAACAGATTGTTCTCCACAATCCAGATGTGCGGCTATTGGGAGTTTCATCGGCGGCGCTCACCCGAAACATCCTTTGCACAACTCCAATATTGATTTTTGGCGCCGCTTATCTTGGGGCGAAAGCCCCGTCCGCCAATCTCGCTGCCATCACACGCTCGCAAACGCCGTGCTGTGGCAAAAGCCTGTGCTACAGCGCATAGCGCCCGCAGATGCCCGCATCACTGCTTTCCGGGCCATGCCCGCTGCCGCCGGGCCGTCCTGCACGCCGGAAGCACTAACGGCCAGGTTCATCTGTGCAGGGCATGCTGTTGACAAAGCAGCCTATGTTCCGAAACGTTGCAGGACTTGGAAAATGGCGTTTGTGCCAAAATCCAGCGCATCGGCCGGAATACGTTCATCGGCTGCATGGATCGTTTGCGCGAATTTGAAGTCTTCCGGCAGTGGCATTGGCAGGAAGCCATAAGTCTGAATACCAAGCTGTGAGAAAAAGCGGCCGTCGGTAACACCACTTAATAAGAGCGGGACTGGGATGCCATCTGGATCAGCCTGGCGCAGGATATTGGCAAGTGTGTCGAACATGGCCATATTTGGGGCGGCAGGGCCTGGATCATATCGTGCCACTTCCAGTTCTACGTCATCGCCGACGATCTGGCGCAACTCGGCAATCATGTCATCCGGTTGATAGCCGGGCAGCAATCGCCCATCAAGTTCTACCGAAACCTCAGCGGGTATCACATTGATTTTATCGCTGCCATGCAAGATCGTGGGGCTTACCGTGTTGTGTAACAATGGCCCAAATAAACGACCGCGTTCGCCAAGTAAGTTGAGCACACGGTCAGTCAACGCAGGGCTTGTCAACTGACCAAGTATCAGGCCGTTGAGCCCACCGAGCGAGGATGCTATCGCATCAAGCATGAGGCGAGCGGTAGGTGTAACGTGAACGGGAAGGCGCTGCCGGTCAATTTTCCGAAGGAACTCAGACATCTTCGCCATCGCTCCGCCGCGGACGGGCATGGAGCCATGTCCGCCCGGGCCGCGGACGGTAGCTTTGATCCAACAGATTTGCTTTTCCGCAACCTGGATAGGATAGAATCGCCTTTTTCCCACGTACAGAGTAAATCCGCCGAATTCACCGATAGCGTAGCGAATACCGTCAAACAAATCTGCATGCTCTTCTACCAGAAACTTAACGCCAAAGTCGCCGCCAGCTTCTTCGTCGCTCACGGCGGCAAAGATCACGTCTCCAGGTAACGCCAAGCCCTCTGCCTTGGCGCGCAGGAAGGCTGCCAGCATCATGGCTACGCCTCCCTTCATATCCAGGGCGCCGCGCCCCCACACATAGCCATCTACCAGTTTTCCATCAAACGGGGGATGACGCCACTGCTGGTTTTCTGTCGTAACGACATCCACATGTCCGTAGAGCAAGAGGGGGGGAGCGTTACCATGTCCGGACAGGCGGGCGATGAGGTTGGGGCGCTCCGGCGATTTGGCCAATATCGTGGTAGCAATCCCAGCTTCGCTAAGCAGTTTATTGATAAAAGCAAGACATTCAGACGTGTGGCCGGGCGGATTGGTCGTATCAAACTGAATAAGCCGTTGCAGCAGTTCTACGGGGCGATGGTAGGTTGAAGTTTTATTATCCGATGATGCCATAAGATTATCCTTTGGCTACAGTACATCTGTTACAAACGCCTCGAGTAGATTGTTGAATTCTTCAGGTTGTTCCCATTGAGCCGCGTGTCCCGCACCACTGATGACCTGGATTTCGTTTCGCCAGAGTGTTGGCATTGCCAATTTGCCGATGTACCCAGCATTGACCAATTGTTCCTCTTCCCCGTGGAAAATCGCCAGTGGTATTGACAAGTTGGCGACTATTTCAACTTCGTCTTGATAACCATTCGGCCTGATACTGGCAGCGAGCCCGGCCCGTGCGTTGCCGTCTGTACGGAGAACATCTGTCACGAAGGGGACCTCGGGAGCCGGTACGCCAGGCGTAAAGAACGCTGCCGTGTAAGCCCGCGCTTCTTCTTCCGTCACGTCAGGTTTGAAACCTATATTGACCACCGGATTGGGTAAAAACGCTTCTTCCATTGCCGGAGGAAAAGCGAGCGGTGGTGTGCCAAAAAGTACGAAACCCTTTGCCTTTTTCAGTTGGTTGTGGGCTTCCAGCACAATGTGACCGCCCAGACTCCAACCCACAAATACGGCGTCTTGCATATGCAACGCTTCGGCGGCAGCGGCAACAACGGCTGCGTATCCCGGCATCCCGTATGCCGACATCTCAGCAAACGGTTCAGAGTTACCATGACCGGGCAGGTCAATGGCTACAAGACGATATTTTTCGCCAAGCGCACTATTGATTTGATGCTGATAAGACAATCCGGACGACGAATTGCCATGAATCAGCATGATGGCCGGACCAGTCCCCGAACTTTCGTAATAAGCAATCTTCTGGGACGGAAGCTGTAGAATGTTAGGTTGCATCGGTACATATCTCCTTTGGTTTTTGTTCGTGAAGGGGTCAATGAGAACCTTCACAGTGAGGTTTTTCGCCCCTGGCCGCCGCTCTGTTTGACTAAAACAATCTTACACCAATATCAACTTCGTCACCAATTTTCGCGCCGCAGCCCCTCCACCGAAGACGCTCCACGGCGTGCAAGGTGCGCAATTTGACACAAGGCACACGAGAAGAGCCATGGGCGGGGAAACTCGGCATCTGCATTTCTATCCCTTTAGCCGATTTCTTAAATAGCCAAAGACGTACAGAATAGCCAAAATAAATAGAACGAGAATACCAATTGCTATCATCAAAGTGCCAATAGGTAGCCAAGCACTATCAACCAATACTCCTTCTGTGGTTACATGGGTATATTGCGCAGCATAAATGCGCCCAATAACACCTACCACAATCAAAACAATGCTCATGTAAAAAACATAGCGTTTCATACTGGGTCTCCTATTGAGAATTATTTTCCTTGACGGCCATAACTCTGGCGAGTCGATTGGCTAAAAATAAAACTCACTCGTGCTCGGAGCGGGTAAAAATATTGCCAACGTCCGAAATGTATTCGTTGTGGATCAACTTAGCGGTACAACGAAGAAAGGATTCATGTGGCGCGGCCGGTACGCGGCCAAACATGGTTGACCCAAGGCAACCGCGGTGATTCTCAACCGTTGTGAGTAGAGAAAGCCGCCACATCATATTTGCTTGAACCAGGCAGTGATGTGTGTCCTGCTCCTTTGGGTGATGAAGGCGTGAAATTTACACTTATGCAAGGATACCAGTAAGAAGATGGCCTGTCAAAAACGGTTTTGACAGGCCATAGCAGTCGTTTGAGGCGCCCATGCCTGTCCAGAGCCCAGCCGCAGGGACAAGGGCCAATCGCCCGCCGAGCCGTGGGCGAGGGAATTCGCCGGGTGCCCGCCGGCCGCGGTCAGGAACAGCAGCGATGGTCGCGAAGCCAACAACTGGCGCAATTAAGGGCTGAGCTGCCTGATACGAGCCACGTCATTCTGAATCGCCTGCGTGGCCTTCCACATGTCTACTGCTCGCTGAGCATTCAGCCAGAATTCTGGTGAGTTGCCAAACAATCGCGCCAGCCGCAGAGCCATTTCAGGGCTTATGCCGCGGCGTTCACGCAGTAAATCGCTGATAGATTGACGAGAGACACCGATGGCCCTGGCGAGACTCGACGCCGTAAGGCCATATTCTGGCAGGAAGTCCTCGCGCAGCATCTCTCCTGGATGCGTTGGTGGGCGTTTCATCTCAATTGTGTTGGGAATGCTCATTTTCTTCTTACCTCGATTCAATGATAATCACAGACTTCGACGTCATAGGCATCGCCATCGACGAATCGGAAACAGATACGCCATTGATCGTTGATGGAGATCGAGTACAGACCTGTTCGATCACCTGAGAGCGCATGAAGCCGATTACCGGGCGGCACTCGTAGATCGTTCAATTGGCTTGCAAGGTTGATATATTCCAACTTTCGAGCAGCGCGTCTGGCTACGTCAGGTGGAAACGTCTTGGCCTTACCGGTAACAAATAACTCTTGCGTACGTCGGTCCGCAAATGTCTTGATCATACGCTCAATGTATCATGTCACGTGACACATGTCAATCTGCAAGCAGAGTCAATGTGCCATCACACATCTTGCCCCACCATCAATGCAACGTCTGGCCGCCCGTGTAACCCCGGGCGTCCATCTCAACGACAGCTTCCGCCGCCCGGTAGCAGACGTCCGAGCCCTCATGTTATCAAAGGGCATTCCTGGGGCCAACTCGACCGACAGCAAGCGCCCAAACCGTCGATTTCGGGCCCACACCCGAGACCCCACACTACCCGTATTTCCGAATCTCGACGCTTGAGCCGCGGGCGGCCAGCCCGTCACCTGAGCGCGATGTTAGCGCTGCTGGGGTTGAGAAAAAAGGCGGGGTGCAGAAACAACCTAAAAAACGCTGCTGGCCAGGCCGCTCGCCTTTTGCCAATGTTACAGCGAGGATGTATGACGCTTTTTCCGGATCGCTTTGCCAATGATCCACCACACCCCATAAATAGCAAAGAGGACAATGACATACGACAAAATGAACATTGACCGAGACACTTCGGTCCGTTCTTCCCAAGAGGACTTGATGTTGAATTTACTCCGCGCTAAGACGTAATCCGGTGCACCTCCCATGGCTGTGACTGGTTCACTAAAGTCGAGCGTCACAAATGAGATAGGATACCCCAGTTTTACCGTTCTCTCCGGAAGTTGGACGGGTCTCCGAATAAAGGTCGTACTCCACACAATCACATAAACAAGAAAGAGGAAACTGAGGTATTTTAATACTTTTTTCTTCATCATCGCACCTTGTCGTGAGATCATCTGTCATGGATGCAAGACGCTTCAGCGTTCTTGGGCTATGAGCCCGACCCCGCGACGTGGGACAAGGGCGGAGTGTGAGGGAGACCAGGAACGAAGAAAGGATGGGGAGCTGCTTGCAAGCACTGTCGGACCACGACCCAGTCCAAGACAACCTGCTGCTCCCAGGGCGGGGCCGGGTTCCATGCGGCAATGAACCGATGCATGGGCGCACTCTATGGGCCGAACCGGCCAGCCGCGCCGCCCCCTCCACCTTCTCCGCCAGACGCTAACGTTTGCGTAACCAGCCGGGCGGGTTTGCCTGTGACGATGCTTCCATTAGAACGAAA
>JAADGC010000075.1 GCA_013152585.1 Chloroflexota bacterium | reverse complement strand
CCAAAAAAGAGACCGATACCCAGACATCATCGCCCGAAGACAAATGATCCTCGTGCGCTACACCAAAATCGTTTGCACCATCGGCCCTGCCAGCCAGTCCCCTGCTACCCTGCGCCAGATGATTACAGACGGCATGGATGTGGCGCGTATCAACTTCTCGCACGGCGATCACAGCAGCCACAGCCAGATTATCCAACGCCTCCGCACGCTGGCGGACGAAGAGCAGCGCCCTATCGCCATCCTGGGGGATCTGCAAGGGCCCAAGTTGCGGGTCGGCGATTTACCTGCCGGTGGGATTCAGCTTACGCCCGGCACTGAAATCTATTTCGCCAGCAAGCAACCCCGGGAAGGGGATATACCCTGCCAATATGCTGATCTCCCGCGTCTGGTTCATCCCGGTGATCACATGTTGCTTGATGACGGCTTGCTCGAAGTGGAAGTGCTGGCAACCAGCGACGATCGTATCCGGGCCCGGGTACTCACGGGGGGGAGGCTCTATGCCCACAAAGGCATCAACCTGCCGCAAACCGATAGCTCTATCTCCGCTATTACCGCCAAAGACAGGGCCGACCTGCAGTTTGCCATCGACCATGAACTCGATTGGATAGCGCTGTCATTTGTGCGCAGTGCTGCCGAAATTCATGAGCTACATCGCCTGATCGAGGAAGCCACCCCCAGGCGATCGCGTCCATTGGTCATCGCCAAGATCGAAAAACCCGAGGCTGTCAACCAGATCGAAGCGATTATTGCTGCCAGTGACGGCCTCATGGTGGCGCGAGGGGATCTGGGAATTGAGTTGCCGACCGAAGACGTCCCCATGATCCAAAAACAGATCATTCGTTTGTGCAATCAAACCGGCAAACCCGTGATCACCGCCACGCAAATGCTCGATTCCATGATCCGAAACCCGCGGCCGACCCGGGCCGAAGCCAGTGATGTGGCCAATGCCGTGCTCGATGGTACGGATGCAGTCATGCTCTCTGGCGAGACGGCTGTGGGTAAATATCCTCTGCGGGCCGTGGTTATGATGGACCGAATCATCCGCAAGGCCGAACAGGCCAGCCCCTCGCTTCCGGTGCGAATCCACGCCCACGAACACATTCCCGAAACAGCGCAGGCTATCGCCCATGCTGCCAGCGATCTGGCGACCCATCTCAACGCCACTGCTATCATTGCCCCCACTGCTTCGGGCTATACCGCCCGCCAGGTTGCCCGCTACCGTCCCCACCTGCCCATCATTGCCGTCACACCCCACGCCCAAATTCAGCGCCAACTCAACCTGCTGTGGGGGGTGATCCCGCTGCGCTCGCCACGTCAGCAAACAACCGACGCCGTCATTGCCGACGCCGTCGAGGCGGCCCGCCAGGGTGGTTGTGTGCAGACAGGCGATCTGGTCATCGTCACGGCCGGTTCGGCCAGCAGCGCCCCCGGCACTACCGACCTGATCAAAATTCAGCACGTTTGAAGCCCCCGGCGGGCCGGTATCGCAAAATATCAGCTTACTTATGCCGGGCCGTACGACGGACAGTAGACTATCGACCAACGACTACGGACTATCGCCGAACAACAAAAATGCACCCCTTGCGACGTTTTTGGCTGCGCTTACAGGGCCATGATTGCTACACCTGCCAGCATTCACAGGTGTTTCGCAGCAATGGCGATGGCCAGGTGAGCCGCCTGCACAGCTTTTGCCGCCATCCACACGCCCTCCATGCCGACCGCCCGATTCCGCAGTCGTTGTGGTGCGATTGGTGGCAGCGCGCCGATGATCCTGATAAAAAACGCCCGTCCGAGCTGGATGAGACCGGATTGACAGCCTGACCTGGGATTGGGGACAGGTGTAGTCAGGGATTATAATGGGCCGTGACAGCGTTGCTGCCTGACGCTGCCCCCCAGCTTCGCTCATCATCCCGTCCATCATCTGGAGAGAACATCATGCACAGCTATGTTGGCGCAATCGATCAGGGTACGACCAGCACGCGTTTCATGATCTTTGACCACGGCGGCAATGTGGTCGCTGTTCACCAACTCGAACATCGGCAGCAATATCCCCGGCCGGGCTGGGTGGAGCACGACGCCCGCGAGATCTGGCAGCACACGCAAGAGGTGATTGCCGGCGCTTTGCAAAAAGCCAATCTGCAGGCCAACGATCTGGCGGCCATCGGCGTCACCAACCAGCGCGAAACTACGCTGGTATGGGATCGCAACACGGGCGAGCCGTATTACAACGCCATCGTGTGGCAGGATACGCGCACGGACCGCATTTGCCAGGAATTAGCGGCGGATGGGGGGCAGGATCGTTTTCGGGCCAAGGTGGGGCTGCCGCTGGCGACCTATTTCTCGGGCCCCAAAATTCGCTGGCTTTTAGATAATGTGCCCGGTGTGCGGGAGGCGGCCGGGCGTGGCGAAGCCATCTTCGGTAATATGGATAGCTGGGTGATCTGGAATTTAACCGGGGGGCCAAACGGCGGCGTGCACGTCACCGATGTCACCAATGCCAGCCGCACCATGCTCATGGATTTGCGCACCTTGCAATGGGACGATGAAATCTTGCAGATCATGGGCATTCCCCGGCAGATGTTGCCCGAAATCCGGCCCAGTTCGGAGCCACGGCTGTATGGCACGGCGCTGGGCGGTGTGCCGGTGGCCGGTGCCCTGGGCGATCAGCAGGCAGCTACGGTGGGGCAATGCTGTTTCGATGTCGGCGAAGCCAAGAACACCTACGGCACCGGCTGCTTTATGCTCATGAATACCGGCTCCCAACTTGTGCCCAGCCAGAGTGGCTTGCTCACCACCGTGGCGTACCAGCTCGGCCACGATGCTCCCGTCTATGCCCTGGAGGGCTCGATTGCCATTGCCGGGGCCCTGGTGCAATGGTTGCGCGACAATCTCGACTTTTTCGACTTTTCGCACCAGGTAGAGGATTACGCCAAACAAGTGCCCGACAACGGCGGCATCTACTTCGTCCCAGCTTTTTCCGGTCTCTTTGCGCCCTACTGGCAATCCGATGCCCGCGGCATCATCGTGGGTCTGACACGCTATATCACCAAGAATCACATTGCTCGCGCCGCCCTCGAAGCCACAGCTTATCAAACCCGCGAGGTGCTCGAAGCCATGGAAAAGGATTCGGGTGTGAAGCTGATGGCGCTGAAAGTGGACGGCGGCATGGTGTTCAACCAGTTGCTTATGCAATTCCAGGCCGACATCCTGAATGTGCCCGTGATTCGGCCGCAGGTGGCCGAGACCACCGCCCTGGGCGCGGCCTATGCCGCCGGCTTGGCCGTGGGGGTTTGGCAAGACCTGGACGATCTGCGCCAGAACTGGCAGGTGGATCAAGTGTGGCAGCCGCAAATGGACGCTGACGAGCGCGAACGCCTGTATCGGCAGTGGCTGAGGGCCGTACAACGCACCATGGGCTGGATCGAAGACTCACCTCTGGCTGAACGATGACTTTTTTCGCACTCGATCGTCGAGCTCGCCTGGCCCTGATACTTTTCTTGCTGCTGGCCGCGGGCCTGTATCTGGCTACGCTGGATAACGGCCTGCGCACAGCCGATCTCGAAGGCGGCGATCTGATCACGCACCAGTACGCGCAAGTGCAGGGCCGCCCCAGCAACGCGCCCGGTTATCCCCTGTACACGATGGGGGGATGGCTGTGGTTTCATGGCTGGCGTCTGCTGGCTCCCACCGCCAACCCCGTGCCCATCCTTTCTGCCTATTCCACGCTGTGGGCATTGCTGGCATTGGCACTTCTATTCCTGCTGCTGTACAGATTCAGCCAGGGCAATCTGATCGTAACCATGGGCCTTAGTGCCTTTTACGCGGTCAGTTATTTCTTTTGGTTTTACAGCGTCACCACCGAGCAATATACCTCGGCCGTGCTGCACACCCTGCTCATCGTGGCCCTGCTGTATGCCTGGGAGGCCGACCCGCGGGATGTGTATTTGTATGCCCTGGCCTTTGTGTTGGGTCTGGCCCTGGCGCATATGATCACGGTGTTGTTCATCGGCCCCGGGGCGCTGATCTTTGTGCTCAATCGGCAGCCGCAGCTCTGGCGTCGCGGGCGCCTGATTTTGAAGGCGGCCGTGCTGGCGCTGCTGCCGCTGCTCAGCTACATCTTCATTTACGTGCGCGGGGCCCAGCATCCCGAATGGCGAGGTGTGGGAGAGTGGCCGAATACCTGGGCCTGGTTCCTCAGCTTTATTGCCACCAAACAGGGCCAGGATGAACTGACCTGGACCCTGGGCCCCTTCACCGATGAATTCCCTTCCCTGATCTGGGGCGAACTGACGGTGCTGATCATCATTCTCGGCGTGGTGGGATGGCTGGTGTACAGCCGGCGCACGGCCTGGCTGTTTGGTCTGACTGCGGTCATCACCTTTGTGTTTTGCTACATCGACCGCTTCGGCAACTGGTATCAGGTGATCATGCCCCTGTATCCCTTGCTGGTGTTGGGCGCCGGCATCAGCTTCAGCCGTTTGTGGCGCCAGTACGCGGCCCGCTGGTGGCGGATCAGCCTGATTTTGCTGCTGCTGGGGCTGTTCGTATATCGATTTGCGCTTTCGGTTCCCGGCGCCAATCAGCACAACCGGCCGGATGATACCGGGCTGGTGCCGGGCTGGTTGATTCTGGCAGATGATCCGCCGGCCGGGGCCGCCATCGTCACCACGGTGGAAGAAAAGCTGGCGCTCGATTATCTGACCCTCATTTGGGGCCAGAGATCGGACGTCAGCGTGGTGTCTGCCGGGGCCATGGCTGCCTTGTTGCCCGTCCGGCCCGTGCTGGTGACACAAGCGGCAGCCGATTATGCCGCGGCTACGTCCGGCCTGGATCTGCGCTACAATGCCTGGGGGCCCACCCTGCTTCTCGCTGCGCCCGCGCATTTACCTGTGCTCAAACTTGATGACTATACACCGGTGCGGCAAGACCTGGGGGACGGCTTGCAGTGGCTTGGCGTCCGTGTGCGGCAGGATGCGGCGCCGGGAGAGTGGGTCGTGTGGGTGGCGTTGGGCGTCCAAAACAGCCCTCAAAATGACTGGTCGCTGAGCCTGCGCCTGCTGGTCGATGGCAACGAAGTAGCGCAACAGGATCATGCGGCCCCGGCCCTGGGCCAAAGCCGCACCACTTTGTTGCGCCCCGGCGACGTCGTGGTCGATGCCTTCCGTTTTGCTGTCCCCGCGGCGCCGCAAGCCCTGCGCTTGATTCTCTATCGACGGCTTGCTGATGGTTCGTTCGAGAATTTGAGCGTGGTGGATGTGCCGCTGGGGCAGTGAGCTCAGATGGGGGGCAGCGCCAAAGCCTGGGTGACAGCCTGGTGCAAGGTCCGCGGCAGCTCCCGCGTCAGGGCTGTTTCCAGGGTCGGTCGCCCGACTCCCGTCCGCAGCCGCGCCAGGGCCCAGGCGGCATGACTGGCCACCAATACCGGGCTGTCGTAAAGGTGCTGGGTCAGCGCCGGCAGCAGCGAGGCATCGCCCCAATTGCCGGCTGCCACGCACACATTGCGCAGGTAGCCCTGCCAACCGGGGCGGCGCACGGCGCTGCCCTGAAAGCGTTGTGCAAAATCGGCCTCGCTCAGCGCCAAGTGCTCGCTCAAATGCGGGGCGATGCGGTCAGGCCGGGGTTGCAGCCGCGGATGGCTGGCGGTGGGACTGCGGCGATTCCATGGGCACACCTGCTGGCAGACATCGCAGCCGAAGACCCAGTTGCCCATGGCCGGGCGCAAGGCCAGGGGAATCTCGCCCTTGAGCTCGATGGTCAGATACGAGATGCAGGTACGGGCGTCGAGCTGGTGGGGAGCAACGAAGGCGCCGGTGGGACAGGCATCTAAACAGCGCCGGCAACGGCCGCACGTGCCGATGTGGCCGTTGCTAAATTGCCAGCGCCGGAGAGCGGTTTTCGGCGGGGCGGCAGCCAGCAGCCGGGGGGGCGGATCGTACGCCAGACGTTCGGGCACAAGCAGGCCGCCCAGGAAAAAGGTGGAGCCAAGTCGCGGGTGAATGAGACAGGTGTTTTTGCCGATAAAGCCCAGCCCGGCCTGTTGGCCCCACGATCGTTCCAGCACCGGGGCGCTATCCACAAAGACACGCCCCCGGCCGAGACGTCCGGTGCTGGCAGCCACTTGCTGATCCAGACGGATCAGCGCTTTTCGCATCAGTTGATGATAGTCTTGGCCCAGAGCGTAGCCGGCGATTTGCCCACGACTGGGATCTTGGCGCAAGTCGGCGGCGACAGGGGATGTGTAATTCAGACCCACCAGGATCATGGATTGTGCGGTCGCCAGGAGTTGGCGCGGATCGGCCTTGAGGGGGCTGTGGCGAGCGAGATAGGCCATTTCGCCCCCGTAACCGGCTTCTATCCAGCGCTGATAACGCGCGTGATCAGGGCTGGGAGCCACTGGAGCGATGCCCACAAGCTCAAAGCCCAGCTCTCGGGCCTGGGCCTTGAGCCAGTGTGTGTGTTGGGCCAGTTGGGACGGAGGAATGCAGGGAGCAGACATGGTGGAGGTTGCTTTACTTTACCCCGCCGGGGCCTGCGAGCGCAAGCGGTTACAAAAGGTCTTGGCTCAAAGTCGTCATCATCCCGGCCGTCCTCTTCGTTGCTTTCTTGCTCACAAAGCAAGGACATTTGTTGTGTGCGGAAGAAAGCTCTGGCAAAGCATGTCCTGAGCATGCAGCAATTCCAAATATGAAAACCGCTACTGGACACCAGTCTATTGTGTCACCCTGAACGTGTCAAGCAGGCAACTCACGTGAACTCGAAAG
>JAADGC010000021.1 GCA_013152585.1 Chloroflexota bacterium | reverse complement strand
TTCGTCATACAGTCGACGAATTTCGGCATCCAGCGGATCATCCCATATCTCATCATCGTGGATCGCTTCTTCGCCTTCCTCTGCCAGGATTTCATCGATGATGCCGATAACGGATGTATCGGAAAGAGCGTGTTCTTCCAAGGCCAGCGCCACCGCGGCATCTATCTCCTCATCTTCCCAGGTCAGCAACCAGTTCAGCGCCTCCTGAGCTTTATCTCCGCCGATGCGGCCTAAGGCCATGATTGCAGCCAGACGAACTTCAGAGTCAGTTTCGCGGTGTAATAACTGAACGATGTGCATTGCCGACTCACGATCACCAATTTCTCCCAGCGCCCGCATAGCTTCCAGGCGCAGCTCGGCGATCTCATGGCTGAGCCCTTCCGCCAGGTACGGCACCCAACGCCTATCTCCGTTGCGCCCCATGGCAAACAAGGCACTGAGATACATGTCTGCATCATCAGCATAATAGGCGCTTTCGATGAGGACATCAATGTCGTCTTCGTAGCTGGCGGCCAGACTTTCGAGCGCTCGCCGCCGCACCAGCAGCGCTTCGTGGGGATCGGTATAACACGTGCGCAAAAGGGCCTTGGCGGCTGCGACAGACCGCTCACCGATCAACTCGATAGAGGCAGCATAAATAAAGCGTCCCAGACTACCCGCCGCCGCCGCCCGTACTTCGGGATCGCTATCGGTTTCGAGCAGCTTGCATATTTCCGGAATCAGTTGCGGTCGGTCGTCTTCCAACAGACCCTCGATAGCCAATAGCCTGATCTGGGGGTCGGGTTCGTGCAAGAGGCCAGCAAATATCTTGCCGAAGTCGTATTCGAAATAATCTTCCGTCACCTGCACCATGACGCGCAAGACTTCGAGTTGACGGCCTGGCGTTAGCGTTGCCCATCCGGCACGAAACTGCATGAGTTCGGCTGAATTGAGATCGGAAAAAGGGGTGATCTGCAAATAGTCGATTTCCTGGGCGGGGTCCTGCAGGATTTTTATGTATGGAGAGAGATCACGGGTCATGAGCTTGAATGCACAGAGAAATTAGTTCCAATAAAAACGACGGCGGGGGCTGGGAGGCGAGACGGGAGAGATAGCGGTGATGGTGTTGTCGCTACGACTGACGGTGGCCGCTTCGATAGTCCATACATAGCTGCGCCCCATCTCTACCGGCGCCTGCATAAATAGCCACGAAGGCACTCTGTAGTGGGTGGCTGTCCCCACAGCTTCTTCCAGACGCCATTCGATATCATCTGCGCCTTGCCCCGTGACGACCCCGATATGGACGATGCTTTCGATCCCGGAGGGCAGGTCCTCAGGATATTTCCATTGCAGTTCAATGGGAGTCGTAGCGCCGTTGTAGGCAGCGTTGTCGTCCGGGGACAGTAATGAGGGAGGGCTGAGCGAGATGGCCGGGGTTGCCGTAGCCGCGGGTGTGGGGGTGGCGGTTGGCGGCCGTGGCGTAGCCGTTGGGGGCACGTAGCCAGCCGGAGGGATGCGCAGCTCCTGATTCACGCGCAGGCTCCCGGCATCCCGGATGTGATTGTAGGCCATCAACGCTGCTACCGTCACATTCCATTGCGCGGCGATGCCGATCAGCGTGTCGCCGGGCTGAACCAGATAGGTGGCCGGTTGGTTGGAGGCCGCGGTCGCTGTGGGCGTCAACCTGGGCGTGACACTGGCCGTGGCCGACGTAGTTGGGGGCGTGGCTACCGTGGCGGTGGGGGTAGCTGTAGCCGTGGGCGCAGTGCCGGCGGGCGGGATGCGTAATTTCTGGTTTGCGCGCAAGGCATTGGCATCTGGTATGTTGTTATAGGTCAGCAGATCGGCTAACGTTATATCAAAACGAAGGGCAATATCGATGGCCGTATCACCGGGTTTGACGATGTAGGTGATGGCGACAAGGGTGGGCGTGGGGCTGGGAGTTGCCGTGGCCGTAGGCTGAGGCGAAGGGGTGGCCGTAGGAGTGCCGGTGGCCGGCAGGGTGGGGAGGGGCGTAGGGGGAATGGCCGTGCCTGTGGGCGTGGCGGTAGGCCACGGCGTACTGGTGGCGGGGGGCGGCAGAGTGGCAGGCGGAGGCAATAGGGCGACCAGGCGCGAACCGACCTGCACCAGGGGCCGCCATCCCCCCCCCGCACTCACCCAAAGGGCGAACAAAAAGATCAGCGCCAGCACGGCCAGAGGTCGATCTGGACGCCAGGCTTGCAGACGACGACCGCAGTGCGGACACACGGTGAGATCGGATGACGTGCGCTGATGGCACTGCCGGCAGCGAATCAATTCCGCCGGCACCTGCGTATCGGCGCCACAATACGGGCAGATTTCAGCATCAGGGGAAATTTGTTTCCCACAACGACGACAGGTGTGAATCATAGATCATGGAAGGAGATGGAAAGGATGTAATGCGCTGATATTATACCCGCGGACGCACGGAATGTGTAACTGCACTGAATCTGATCCAGGTCATGGCAGGCGCCCCTCTGTTGTTGTACAATATTTGGAATTGCCGCCTCAGATGCCAACGATTTGTAACCCCAAGGATGATTCATGAAGAAACTCTTGTTGCTATTTCTGGTTCTACTGATTGCTGGGAGCATAGCCGGCAGACGGCCGGCCCATGCTCAGGAACAACCGGTGGTGCATGCCGTGTTGTTTTATTCGCCCACCTGCCCGCATTGCCATGTGGTGCTCAACGAAGGCTTACCGCCCTTGATTGAGAAATACGGAGATCAGTTGCAGATACTGTTGATCAATGTGACCGTGCCCGATGGGAATACGCTCTATCAGGCCACGGTCGATTGGCTGAACATCCCCGCCAACATGCAGGGGGTTCCCACCCTGGTTGTTGGCGATCAGATTTTGGTAGGTGAAACCGATATCCCCGCCCGATTGCCGGAGATTGTGGATGCCGGGCTGGCGAGTGGCGGTATCGACTGGCCGGCGATCCCTGGATTTAAACAGGCACTGGCGGCCCTGGAATTGCAGCGGCAGCCGACCCCACGCGCCCAATCCTCATCCTCCCCCAACAACTCATCCGACCAGCCCGCTGCGTCTGTGCCGGGAGCGGATGAGGCAACTGCCAGCCAGAATGCCCTGCCGCTGATTCAGCCCCAGGTTGAACTCAGCCCCTGGCAGCGGGCGCTGCAGGACCCAACCGGGAGTGCTTTGGCCATCATCATCCTGGTGGGCATGGTGCTCAGCCTGGCCTGGATAATCCTCTTTTGGGTGCGTCACGGGTTAATGCCCGACGCCGCCAGACCCGGACGACGCTGGGCAATTCCCCTGCTGGCGCTGGCAGGCATGGGAATCGCTTTTTATATGAGTTTTTTGGAGACGACGCACAACGAGGCAATATGTGGGCCGATAGGCGATTGTAATGCCGTGCAGCAAAGCCCTTATGCCCTGCTGTTTGGCGTGCTGCCGGTGGGAGTGCTGGGGCTGGTGGGATTTGCCTTCCTCCTGGCTCTGTGGGTCTGGCAAAGCTTTGGGGCGTCGGAGCAAAGCTATCGCTGGGCCTGGCTTTTGCCGGCAGCCACCTTCTTCGGGGTGCTATTCAGTGCCTATCTCACGTTTTTGGAACCTTTTGTGATCGGCGCCGTGTGCATGTGGTGCCTCTCGTCGGCAGTGATTATGACAGCACTTTTGTGGCTGAGCTATCGTCGGCCCCTTGCCTCCTTCCCCTGACATCCGCCCTCACAGGATGGCCTGAAGGACAAAAGGTATCGGCAAGCGTTTCGGAACTCTCCTTGACCGTATGGGGTTGCTTATTCAGAATTTATCCGCGTTCCCCGCACTCGTCCGCGTCCTCTCTCTTGGCGGTCTCAGGCGCAGCCTCGCTGGATCAATAAAAGGGACAACGTCCGTCAGGGCGATTGTCCCTTTTCTCAACAGAGGCAAACCTGGGCAACTATTCCAGAATCCAGCGATCCTGGTCGCGTTGCCAGGTGTCGAGTTCATCGCCAAACCACAGGCTAATTTCAAAGGCTGAGGTCTCAGCGCCGTCGGAGCCGTGGGTGAGATTGCGGCCAATTTCCATGCCAAAATCGGCACGGATGGTGCCGGGAGCGGCGGCCACAGGATTGGTGACGCCCATGGTGCTGCGGGCCGCCTGAATAGCACTGGGGCCTTCGAGCACCATGGCGACGACCGGGCCCGACGTAATATATTCGATCAGTCCTTGATAGAAGGGGCGTTCTTTGTGAACGGCGTAGTGTTTTTCGGCCAGGCTTTGCGGCACTTGCAGCAGTTTTAGGGCAATGATTTTGAGCCCGCGTTTTTCAAAGCGGCTGATGATTTCACCGATCAGGCCACGTTGCACAGCATCGGGCTTGAGCATGACAAAGGTGCGTTCCATGTATTTTGAGTCTCCTCATAAATGAATTTGGCTCAACCGCATCTCATGGGGCCTCACTGTGACCTCCACGAAATCCAAAAGAGCTATGATTTTTTGACAATACGAAGGCGTCCGTTAAGCGAACGCCCTGTGGACAAAGAAGTGGGGTGGGTCGAATCGAGCATTACATATGTGACCAGCGTTCCGCCGCATCCCAGGCAGGACAGGTGGCCGCAGATGATGGCGCTTCGAGATCCGGGAACCAGCGCCGGGCGTAGATATAGTCGGGATCGAGGGCATCGATGGTCTTGACGTGGGCATAGACATCAATCGACCCCAAGGTGCTGCTATAGGCACAACGGACTCTTAACCAATGGGCCTTGAGGCTGAAAGGCAATTCTTCCAGAACCCGCTGAGTCACTGCCAGGCAGGCCTCGAAGCGTTCTAGCCGGTACAGACTGGTGGCGTATCCCAGGACAATATCCATGCGGGCAGGCTGAGCGGCATAAAGACGCTGATAGGCGCGTACAGCCTGCTGCCAATTTTTTTGTTTGGCGGCCTGCATGGCTTCGCCGATCAAACCACGGCTGTCGCCTTGGGCAGACGAAAGCATCTCTTGCTCGTACGCTTGCGCTATGGCGACTTCTTCTTCCTGGCCCAGAGCAGCGGAGACCTGCCGGAAGCCCGCCCACAACACGCCCGCTTCGGGATCGGCGCTGAGGGCCCGCTGTAAAATATCGGAGGCATCGGCATACAGCCCCACGCCCAGGGCAGCAATGCCCATCTGAGCATACGTTTGTAGATGATGTGGCCAATGTCGCAGAATGTGGCGTCCCAGGGCAAAGCCAGCTTCGTAATCCACATCGATATCGAACAAGGTCTGTAATTGCTGGCTGAGTTTGCTTAAAAGAACCGTGGTCATAATCCTCATATCTTACTCGACCCCCACCGTCTCAGGCAAACCCTTGCGTAGGGAAACTGACGCCCGAGCGACAGATGAGCGTGCAGCAAAGCGCAGGCAATCATGCTACAGTAGGATGACCAACACCCTAACCAGGAGTTCCAACCATGATTCCATTCATCGCCTTTTTTTTACTGCTGGCTATCCTGATAACTGAACGCATTCAGGCGCCGCGACGCCATCTCTGAAGATCAGGCGGGCGTCAAAAATGCCGACGGCGGCTCGCTGCCCGCCTGCACGCGAGTGACAAATGCCATGATCTCTTGATGAAAGCGCTGGCGGTTGAACCCTAAGGCATGTCGGCGACAGACGGCGGGGTCGTAGCGTTCAGGATCGAATCGGGCCAGCACCTCCACCAAAGACGCCACACTTTGTTCCCCAAACAACTCGCCGGTGCGACCCGGCACCACCGTATCGAGAGCGCCGCCGCCGCCAAAGGCAATGACGGGACGTCCTGCAGCCTGGGCTTGCAGAGGCGTAATACCAAAATCCTCCAGGCCAGGAAATAGAAAGGCCTGACAGCGGGCCATGAGATCAGTCGCTTCGGTGTCGGAGACCCGGCCTAAGAATGCGATGGTGGGGCCGGCCAATGCCTGCAGCCGCCTCTGATCCCGCCCGACGCCGGCAATCAGCAGTCTGGCGCCGAGGCGATTGCAGGCTGCGATGGCCAGATCGACGCGTTTGTAGGGGATGAGCCGTCCCAACGAGAGGAAGAAGGGCTCGGGCGGGCGCTGGTTGGGTTGAAAACGCTCGGTATCGACCGGAGGGAAGACGACGGTGCTCTGGCGATGATAGAAGCGGCGAATACGCTCCTGGATCTCGGTGGAGATAGCGATAAAGTGGGTGACGCCCTGGGCGGCGGCATAATCCCAACGTTTGAGCCCGGCATTGAGTGGTTTTAACGCCAGTCCCGCCGCCTTGCCCATGCCCTCGCCAGCCAGATAGTCGGACGCCAGCCACACGTAACGCGTGGGGGTCAGGCAATAGCAGATGTGAGCGGCATCGGGACGCCGTTGCACGCCATGGCAAAAACCCGACTTGTTACTCAAAATCACATCGTAAGCGCTGAGATCGGTCCGGGCAAAACCGAGGGGATACAAGGGCAGGTAGGGCTGGTGATGACGGTAGATGCCGGGCAGATGGTCGAGCCAGTTGGGGCGAATGTCCCATGACTGCATGATCTCCGGCATCAGCTCGCGGGCATAGATGGAGGTGTAGATCGGCGCCTGCGGAAAAAGCTGCTGAAATTCTGCCAGCACGTCTTCGGCGCCGCCCATTTGATTCAACCAGTCATGCACGATTGCCAGTTTCATGCTGACAATGATACCTGCTATGGCATGGGAAGTGAAAATGCGGAGGGTCATGGGGGCATCGTGATGCGCCGCAGCGCCACCTCCCTCAGGGCTGACGCATCTAAATTCGATAAGACCGCAAATGAGAACCGCGAATGAACGCGAATGAACGCGAATAATTTTTTAGCGTCCATTCGC
>JAADGC010000238.1 GCA_013152585.1 Chloroflexota bacterium | reverse complement strand
TGATGTCGAATGACACCCAGGATTCGATGTTGGCAACGGCGCTGTCAACGGCAAAGAAATCACGGTCCGCCGGCGCCGCCAGAGCCCCGGGCGTGGCCCAGAGCGCCCCCTGTCGGGCCTGATTCCAGGTGGCTTCGACATCGACAAAGGGACGATTGAGCCGATATAGATCGAGGGTGAGGAAATTGGCGTTGGATTTGTCGCTGACGTAAAGATCGAGATATGCGGCCACCACGTGCCGGTCGCCAGGAATGCGCCCTTGCAAGTCAAAACGCAGCAGCGAGTTCATGACGTCACCCGAGCGGGCCTTGATGAAGGCGCCGCGGGCGGTGTTAGTGGAGGGCTGCCAGGCGCTGATGGTGGTATCTTGCAGGCCGTTATAGCCGTTGAGACCCGGCTGCAGGATGAGGAGTAAGGGATCGGGGATGGATGTGGCGCTGGGGCTGGGTGTGGGGGTAGGGGTGCGGAGAGGTGTGGGCGTGGGGGTGAAGGTGGGGAGGCTGGTGGGTGTGGGGGTGAAGGTAGGGCCCGGCGTGGGTGTGGGGGAGGGGGTGATGTCGGGAGTGTCCCCCAGCAACACCAGATCGGCGAAGGCTTCGGCTTCGGCATAGGTGGAGCGGCCTTGCCACACCAGCGCACTGTCGCGGCTGCCGCCGTTGTCGTCGTCGTTCAGGCCCAGATTAAAGCCCAGCACGGCGCCCGCCTGCAGCACAGTGCCCCCCAACTGGCTGCGGGGGATGGCCAGTTCGATGGTGTAGCCTGTGCTTTGTTGTTGCACCGCGGCCGTCACCCCATTGGTCCACTGCCCTCGATCATTGACCACGCCATCCCGGC
Source organism: Chloroflexota bacterium (assembly GCA_013152585.1). Classification (GTDB taxonomy): domain Bacteria; phylum Chloroflexota; class Anaerolineae; order J102; family J102; genus JAADGC01. Next base: position 6,169 of record JAADGC010000238.1, on the reverse strand, counting down.
GCACGGTGAACTGGTGATCCCCGCCGCTGGCGCTGTAGCTGTTATTGTCGTTTTCACCATCCAGGGCGAATTCGACGCTGTCGTCGTTCCAAAGCTGGCCATCGCTGTCGATCACGGCTTTTTCGTCCTGCACTTGCGCCGCCAGATACAGGTTTTCGGCATCCCAGCGCGCCCACAGACTAGCACTGAGATCGGCGGGCGTGGGCAACAGGCCGCTGAAGTAAGATGCATCGTTGGCGTCGAGCCTGAGCGGGGTGTTCAGCAGCCAGTCACTCAGATCGCCATCGATGGTGGGGCTGCCGCGGTAGGCGAAGACGATGGGTGGGGTGGGGGTGGCAGTGGGAGTGGGGGTGAGCGTGCGGGTGGGCGTTGGCGTCCAGTTAGGGTTGGGTGTGTCGGTGGGGCGGGGTGTCCATTTAGGGTTCAGGTACTCCAGCAACAACTGGGGCCGCAGGCCGATATCGGGATACTCGGACGAAGCAAATTCGTAACCGATGTTGGGGATCGAGTAGCCATCGAGCAAGAGGCCGCGATTGCTGGCGGGATTCTGCAGCCAGCGCCGCGCCACGTCGGTGACATCGAGATCGATCCACTGCCCGATGCGTTGGATAAACTCGAAATCGGTATACAGACCTGTGTAATCGTCAGCCCCAATGCCGGGTGCTTTCCAGTTGCGTCCGCTGCTGGCCTGATACCAGGTGGCGGCGTTGGCATCCCAGGGCGTGGCCATATCGAAGCTACGCAGATACATGGAGGTATTGTTGGTGCGTTTGAGCACGTACAGACGCAGTGTGGCCTGATCCAGTGGCACGCCGGCAGGCAGCGAGATGTTGGCAAAGCGAACGAGAGCGCTCTGGTTATTGGAATTACGCACCAGCAGGCTTTGGGCATTGCCAAAGCGGGTGTTTTTGTCCCAGGAGCTGATGTAGGTGTCGCTGGCGCCGGTATAGCCATATTGGCCCTGGCGGTAGGACACAGACAGGCGATAATCAGGCGCTTCGGGGGTGCTGGTGGGCGTGGGGGGAGCGGCGATGGTGGGGATAGGGGCAGGCGTTGTTGTCGCCATATCCAGGCGCTCTACCTGCACCAGATGGATGATCTCGTCGCCATCTCCGCGGGCATAGATGTTGAAATCCGAGCCGGGGTGCTCCCCACCGCCCGGTTGGCGATTGCCAAAGCGCGCATCACTGAGGACAAAGCTGGCCTTGAGCCAGCGCCGGGTGTTGGTTTTGTGTACGGTGCCCGCCAGTTTGTTGGCATTCGACCAGGCATCGTAACGCACATCGAAGGCATCGGTGCCCTGATCGTAGTAGGTGATGCTCAGGCGCACGCGCTCGTGCGTGTCGTTGAGATAACCGTCCTCGATGTCGAAGTACATGTAGGGGTTACCACTGGCGCTGTCGGTGCGTCGTGTGTAGCGGCCTTCGGGATAACCGGAGACTTTCCACAAAGGGACGGTTTTAGCCCCTGGCACGGCATCGTTCTGCACCATGAAGAAATCGTAGTTGCCGAATTGCGGATACCAGGTGTATTCGGTCTCACGCATGGCCACCCAGGCCGAGGGGCTGTTTTCGATGGTTTTGCCCAAATGCTGCAAGGCGAATTCGAACATGGCCCGGCGTTCTGATTTGTTGACCAGGTCTTTGGCAAAGACAAAGTAATCGGCGTGTTTATCCAGGCCCGAATAGATCCCCCACATGGTATTGGTGGGTCCGGTCATGTATTGGGCTTCGTACGATTCCCAGCCGATGGGGACATCCTGCCACCATTTGAACATGGGATCGTATTGCCCGGCCCCGGCCAATGAATAACCGGGTTTGTTGATATTGGTGGCGTCGGCATCGGGGCGAAGGCCGTTGTGTTTAAGCCCGATGCCGTGCGAAGCCGCGTAGTCGGTGAGGGTACGGCGCTCGATGACGCTGAGAAAGAAGGGAGAGTATTGCAGAACAAGTTGGGTATGGGGAAAGGCCGCCAGATAGGCATCCATGATGTGCATGACGGTCTGCGTCCACAGTTCGCTTGTCAATCCCGCCTGTGATAGACAGGCACGATGCTGGGAATCGGAGGGTTTGGTCTCGCCAAAAATGCCGGCGCCGATCTCCACAAATTCGACGCGGGGGTCGCCATCATATTTTTGCCCTGCCGCATGAATAAACCGGCCGTATTCCCGCAGATAATCTTCACTCCAGTATTTAGGGATCACCCAGTTGTCTTCACACACCACCCGCATATCGGGATATTGCTCGTATAAATAAGGGGGCACCGAATCGCCGCCACAGCATGTGGCATTGAAGGTGGCAAAGCCGACGACAGTGGTCTTGTTGAGATCGGCTTCGGCCTGGATGAACTTATCGAGACGGCTCCAGTCGTACACGCCCGGCCGCAGGTCAATTTGTTTCCATTCAAAGGTGACATGGCCGCCGGTCACGGGATATTGCGCCGGATTGAGATTGTCCCAGTCGAAGAAGACGTATATGCCGGGGCGCTGGCCGGGGGCAGTAGCCGCCGGGGCATTGGTGGTTCCGGGCTCTGCCTCCACCTCGGCATAGCCGATGAGTACCCAAAACAATAATATACCAGCAATCAAGCCTCGCCAGACAAGGCGAGAGCGGGATTGATGACTGAACGCGAGAAATGACATCAAGGTCTCCTGTATCCTGCTTCGCAAAGGGAGATGACTTGTCCTTTGCGTCAGGCAATGGCGCCGACACGGAGGGCGCTTAGGGTACAGGGGAGGACGACTGGCCAAACATCTGTCAGAAAGAGCGGGCGACTAAAAAAGTTTGGCACGCAGAGGAGCAAGCTTCAGCGGGGGTACTGTGCCCATTATAGCGCACGTATGCGGTGTATTCTCGCAGTTTTTCGTGCGTCTATGGGGGATTTTGCGTTGGGTGAGTCGGGTGGCCAAAAGGGGGGGGTGAGCTATAGGGTACGCTAATACAGATAAAATGGCAACCACAGGCGGGGGAGCGGTGTGGAGGTAGGCGTTGCTGTGGGCAAGGGTTGATGGGCGAAAGTGATGTGGTACATGTTATTGGCACTAATAGCCAAGGCCCACTGATCAGCAGGGAGGGGAGGGCTCCACCCCGCCGGAAGTTGTTCCCGCAGGAGATACACACCCGGCTGCAGAGCTACGAAGCGGAAGTAGCCGCTGGCATCGGTTCGTGTTTCGGTGATGCGTACGCCAGTGCTGTTTTCGAGGATGATCTGCACATCGGCAATGCCAGGCTCATCCTGCCGGTGCTGGTCGGCGTTTTGGTCGAAGTAGACCCAGCCATCGACGCCGCCGGTGCTGGGTGTGGGGCTAGGCGTGAAGGTGGGAGTGACCGTCAGGGTGGCCGTGGGGGTGGCAGTGGCTGTCGGGGTAGCCGTGGGGGCGAGGGTAGGCGTGGGCGTGGGCGTGATGGTGGGGGTGGGGGTGACGGTGGGAATACCACCGGGCGGGTAGTATTCGATCTCAAGTGCCGGGCGGTACCCCAACACACCATACTCGCTGGCAGCGATATCCCAGCCCACGCGATTACCATAGGGACGCAGGATCACGCCGCGATTGCTGTTGGGGGCATCGATCCAGCGTTGCACAAGCGGGGTGATGTGGGCACTGCCCCATCCCCAGACTTCGGCTGGCCCGGAAAGGACGCCTGTATCGGTCGGTAAAGCGGGGTGGTCATCGAGGCTATCGGCGCCGGGTTCGCTCCAGGGAACGCCGTTGTAGGCCTGATACCAGGTGGCCTGGGATTCGCTCCAGGGCTTGGTGCTGTCGAACACGTTGAAGTAAAGGCGGGCGGCATTGGACTGGGCCACGCCTTTGATGATGAGCTTGGCATCTACAATCAGGCTGCCGGCGGGGATGGTGCTGACATCGAATTTGATCAGGGTGTTGCACACGTCACTGAAGGCAGGGCCGCCGTCTGCGCCCGAGGCGCGCAGGCCCAGAGTGGTCAAAGCGCCATGGGGCACGGTGGCATCATCGGGGGGATCGATGCAATAGGCGCCGATCCAGGTATCTTCCACACCGTAGTAGCCGTTCTCGCCTTCCCGCAGCCGCAGCTTCAGGGGGCCCACCGGCGCCGCTGGGGTGGGTGTGGGAGAGGCAGTGACGATGGGAAGCGGCGTGGGTGTGGGAGGGATGTCGGTGCGGAAGACGCGCAGGCGATGGAAGGTGTCGTCCAGCTCATTGCTGGCCAGATAAAAATCGGACCCCGGATGCTCGCCGCCACCGGGCAGTCGATTGCCGAAATAGGCGTCGTGCAACTGGAATGTGTAGGTGCGCCAGGTGCCGGAATCGGTTTTGCGGATGGTTCCCGCCAGCTTTTCGGGCGAGTCGAGGGCATCGTAAATAAGCGACCAGGTATCCGTGCCCTGATCGAGATAGATGACTTCTACCTGCACATTGGGGCTGGCGCCGGCCACCAGCCAGGCATCATCCACATCAAAATACAGATTCAGATTGCCGCTCTGACGGTCGGTGCGACGGGTATAGCGGCCCTCGGCGGCGCTGGTCACGTTCCATTCCGGCACGCTACGGCCGCCGGGCACGGCATCATTTTGATAGAGGCCGAAGCTGTAATTGCCGCGGGGCGGGAACCAGTCGCCGGGCTGCGGTTCATGTTCGCGCAAGGCCACCCACACCGAATCGCTATCGCTGAGTTCGGCGCCCAGATATTTGCGTGCGAAGTCGAGATACTCGGCGCGGGCGGGATCCGTAACCAGGTCTTTGGAAAAGACGAAATAATCGGCGTGCGCGTTCAGACCCGCATACACGCACCACATGGTAATACCGGCGCTGATCTCCCCGGTCACCCAATCGACGCAACGCTGGGTGGCGTAGCTCTCCCAGCCGGTGGGCACCTGCCGCCACCAGCTAAAGAAAGGATCCCAATGGCCGGCCTTGTAATACGATTTGCCGGGATCATCCACCGTGGTGAAATTGTGGTCGGGCGTGAGGCCATTGTGCTTGAGGCCAATGCCCAGGCTGGCGGCGTAGTCGGTCAGTTCGCGACGCTGGCGGATGGAACTGGATTCGGGATTGTAGATGGGGGCAAACTGATAGAGCACCGGGGTCTGCGGAAATGCCGCCGCGAAATCACCCATCATCTGCTTGGAGGTGTCGATCCACACCTGCTCGCTGAGCCCGGCCTGCAACAGGCAATCCCAGTCCCCGGTGTCGGCGGGTTTGGCCTCGCCAAAGATGCCGGTGCCCATCTCTACCCAGGCCAGACGGGGATCGCCATCATAGCGGGCGGCAAAGGCCTGGATATAGTCGCGATAGGCGGCCAGCAGGGCGGGATGCCAGTAGCGGGGAATGCTCCAATTCATGGCATCGCAGCGCACCACCGTGTTCTCGTCTTCCCAGTTCAGCCAGCGGGGCACGCGATTGCCCCCGCAGCAGCGGCCATCGTACAGTGAAAAGCCGATGCCTACCGGCTTGCCCAACTGTGATTCTTCCTCCATCCATTTGTCCACAAACGACCAGTCGTACACATCGCGGGCGATTTCGATATCGGCCCAGTTGAAGGTCATGTTGCCGCCGGTCACTTCGGGATAGAGGGCCGGATCGATGTGATCGTTGTCGAGAAAAACGTAGATGCCCGGATAGGGAGCTTTGGCGTGGGGGTTGGTGGTGGGTGTGACGGTGGGGTCCGGTGTCTGGGCGGTTGTGGCAGGTGGACTAAGGATGAGTAGCAGCGCCGCGCTCACTAACAGCAGGAGCAGCGCCAGGTGAAAGGATCGTTTTGGCATAAGGGTTTTGTGAAAAGGCGAAATGAGTGTGAAGGCGGAGTTACCAGGGGAGGACGCGGCCGACACAGACCCTAAGTATACCAGCAATTGGGGGCGGGCGCTGAATTGATCATGCGACGGGTGTATCCCCGGATTTTGGCAAGTGAATCGTCATCCGCCAAGTGAGATGTATTCGCCAACACGACGTCGCCGCGTCACCTGTGAAGAGGGCATCTCGCAAAGGCGCAAAGGTCGCAAAGCTTTTTGTATTCCTGGCGCCCCTTCGACTATGCTCAGGGCATGCTTTGCGAGAGCGTTCTTCCGGGCAACAAAAGATGGTTCAACCGCATCCCGGAGGGGCTCATTGTGACCTCCGGTTTTGCTCTCGCTGACTGAAGTCAGGCTCTTCAGGCCTGCGGCCAGGAGTCGGCCTTCGCCGACTCTCCGT
>JAADGC010000173.1 GCA_013152585.1 Chloroflexota bacterium | reverse complement strand
ACCTGTTTGACGGTCAACAGCTCGTCCATTTTTTGACTCCTGAATGAACATAGGTTAGCAGCAGTATGCAGCAGTTAACAGCGGTTGTCAAGGGCATGTTTGGCAAGATGATGTGACTGCGCCCGGCGCATCCGTGATGCGCCGGAACCGTGATGCGCCGCAGCCGCCGCCACTGCCGGCGAGCGGCGCCGGGCAAGAATCTGCAAACGAAAGCCTGCCACTTTTTGAGAATGCAGCCCGTGGCGTGCGCTTTCGAAGGCGTTTGTCGTGGATGACGCCTGATGCTAAAATGAATCTATAGACGCAAGCACCTTGCGTGAGGTCTCTCTGATCACGTTTCACGCCCCCGCCGGCTTCTGATCCCCGACCTCTGATCTCAGACCTCTGATCTCTGGCCGCAAGAAGGTAGTGCCAGACAACCAAGGACTAAGGACGCTGGACTCCCCCATGCCCTTCCATCCTCAAACCAGCCTCCGCCACACCTGGCCCGTCTTCTTTGCCCGCCACGGCAGCCTCACCCGCACCCAGCAGGAAGCCATTCCCCCCATCCTGGCGGGACACAATACCTTGGTCGTTGCCGCCACGGCCTCAGGCAAGACCGAAGCCGTGCTGGCGCCGCTGCTGGAGCGACACATTTTGACCGCGGCCCGGCAAGGAAGGAACGATCCCGCCCTGCGGCTGCTCTACATCTGCCCCACGCGGGCGCTGGTGCGGGATTTATACGAGCGCTTGCAGCCCTTCCTGGCGGCATTACACATCTCGGTCGTCATGAAAAGCGGGGACACGGGGCCGGTGCCGGTGAGACGGCCGCCCACCGTGTTGATCACCACGCCCGAGTCCACCGATTCGCTGTTGACGCGGGCCCCCCGCTTGCTGGGCACGCTGGATGCGGTGGTACTGGACGAAATCCATCTTTTCGATGATAGCCCCCGCGGCGACCACATCCGCTGCCTGTTGCCGCGTATCGAACACATCCGCCGCTACCGCCAGCAAGAGCTGGGATTGCCGCCGCGTTCCTGGCAGCGGGTGGCACTCTCAGCCACCGTGCCCGATCCCGTGGGCGTGGCCGAGCGCTATTTGCGGGGGCCAGAGGAGGATGGGGGCTACGAGATCATCGAGGTGCCGGGAGGGCGGGCGCTGCAGGCCGAGCTCAGACAGATGGTGGGCCTGGATGATCTGGTGTGGGGTCTGGCCTCGCGCATGAAAGAAGCATCCACTATTCGTAAGACCCTGCTCTTCTGCAACACGCGCAACGAAGTGGAACAGACCGCCGCTTATTTGCGACAGCATCTGCCCTTTGCCGCCGAGGTTTTCGTTCATTATTCCAATCTCAACCCGGCCACGCGGCGGGCAGTGGAAGATGGTTTTGCCGAGGCCAGCGTCGCCATCTGCGTCGCCACCTCAACCCTGGAACTGGGCATCGATATCGGTAGCATCGACGACGTGGTTCTGGTAGGGCCGCCACCCTCGCAGACCTCCTTCCTGCAACGCATCGGTCGCGGGGGCCGACGCCGCGCCGCTACTCAGGTGCTCTGCCTTTTCCGCTCGCCCCTGGAAGAAATTCGTTTCCGCGCCCTGCTCGATCTGGCCCAAACATCCCCCTTCTCCCCCGCGCATTCTCCCTTCCCCCTCGTCCACTACCATTTTCGGCCCTCTGTCCTGGTGCAGCAGATTTTCAGCATCCTCAAACAGAGCCCCACCGGCGCCATCCGTCTCTCCGACCTACGCCGGGTGACGCCCAGCGACATCCCGGACGACACCCTCCGCCACATCCTCGACCATCTGCACCGCAACGACTTTCTGCGCCCGGGCCGTTTGGGGGAATGGCGACCGGCTTCGGCCCTGGATGAGCTTTTCGACGCCCACGAGATATACTGCAACATCGGCGCCGATCCCCTGGCCGTCACCGTGGTCGATGCCTACAGCGGTCGCCCCATCGCCCAGACGGACCGCTTACGCGTGCAGGGCGACACCCTGCTGATGGGCGGCAGGACCATGGAAGTGCTCTGGCGGGATCGCTATCGTATCGGCGTGCGCCCCCGTGACCCCGGCATGGTTGATGAGACGCTACGCTTCCGCACAAAGCCGTTGGCCATCCCTCTGGCCATGGGCCAGGCCGTCGCTGCCCACCTGGGGCTGCATCCCGGTGAGATGTGCCAGGTGCACACCGGTGACGGCGCCCTGCTCTTCCACTTCTGGGGAGAACTCTACGGCGCCTTGCTGGCCGGTTTGTGGCAAAGCTATCTGGGCGAAGACGCCATTGTCACCCGTGGCAACGAACATTGCCTCTACCTGCCCCGGCCGGCGTCGGCGCTGCCACCCTGGAATGCCGCCGCCCTGCGCCGACAATTGGTCATTTTGGAGTCTCGAATCGAGAAAATGCTGGAACTTGGACGTTTCCACTCCTTCTTGCCTCCCGATCTGGCCCATGACACCTTGATCGAACACTGCGATCTGCCTCTATTCGCGCAACTCTATCGGGCGGCGGAGATCAGCACGCCGGCGGCGGGGCTGCGAGCACAACTGCTGGCGCTGGTGTGAGTCTGGCGGCGGGGAGCAGAAATGGTGCGTATCCACTGGCCGCGTAGCAGCTAAAGCGAAGGATCAACCATCCAAGACAAAATCGATCAGGTCGCACAGTTTGCATGTGGCCAGAGCAATGACATGGTCGCCACCGCCATAATACACATAGACAACGCCATCGACCACAGGATTGGCGCAGGAAAAAACCACGTTGGACGCATCCCCACGTATCTCCCAGAGCTCTTCTGGTGCAAAAATATCCTGCTGGGGACGACGGATAATTTGGGTGGGGTCGTCCAGATCAAGCAATATGACTCCGAACTTGTAGACGTGATCTTCGTTGTAGCCATGATTGATGAGCAACCAACCATGCTCTGTTTCGATGGGGACGCCATTGCTGCCCACGCTTTTCTGATCCCAGGCAGCCGCATCATCGCCACGAGGGCCGTACATCATCACCATGTCCTCTTGGCGCCAGGTGACCAAATCGTGGGAATAAGCCAGCCAGACATTGGGCCAGCGCCGGTGCAGGAGAGCATAACGGCCGTTGATCTTGCGGGGAAAGAGCACATGATCCTTGTTATCTTCGCCACGGACGACGGGCCCCAGACGTTCCCAGGTGATGAGGTTCTCACTGCGAGCGATCATGGGCAGGATGCCGCCGCCGGCATGGGTCGGCTCCCCGGCGCCGGTAAACACCCGACCGTAGGCCGTGTAGCACATGTAAAACACACCCTCGATTTCCGTAACCCGTGGATCTTCGAGCCCACGTGAATCGGTGGCGTCGTGTGGCTGCAGGATTGGCCGGCGCATACGGTTCCAGTGGATGCCGTCGACGCTCACAGCATAACCGATGCGGCTGGTCCAATCCAGACCTTGGGCGCGGTAGTGCATGTGAAAGAGGCCGTTGTGATAGATGACGGCGGGGTTGAAGACGTTGTATGTCTCCCAGTCGGAGGTCGGGTGCGGTAAAAGGATGGGGTTGACAGAGGCGCGTTGGAGTTTCATGAGTTTGATAGTCTGTTCTGTGAATGGCTCTCGCAAAGGCGCCAAGAAACAAAAATTCCTGGCATCCCTTCACTTTCGTTCAGGATATGCTTTGCGAGAGATTTTTATGGTTCAGCCGTATCTCAGGAGGCCTCAATTGAGTCCCCCCTGAGTTCCAAAAGAGCCGTTTTCGTCCATGATCTGGTGTGCGAAAGCTCATGGCGCCGGTGTGGAAATGGCTCCTGCCCGGGCTAGCCGATCCTGCACGACCAACACGCCCCACAGGGCCAGCCATGTCCCCAACACCGCGCCCAGAAGCAATCCCGAGAGCAGGGAAAGGGAGATAAGCACCAGAGCCAGAAGTGCAAAGAGGAGGGTGTAACCCGGATTTGCCAGGGCCATCTTGGCGGCGTTACTCAGGGTGGAGGCAAACCGCCGCTCGGTTTGAGCCAGGTAGAGGGGCCAGAAATAGAGGTTCATGGCGAACCAGGCGAAAAGCAACAATGTCCAGGCGTAGCGCAGCGTCAGGGAAATGATGTCTGCCCGGCCGCGGTAGTAGGCCATGTTGAAAAACAGAACGCCATAGACGACGATCTGAACAGCTCCCCACAGCCAGGATACGCCAATGGTCTGGCGCAACGCCTGCCAGAAATCCCGGAACCCGACCAGCTCCCTGTCAACAACCTTTTGGGCGATGGCATAGAGCGCAGCCGTTGCCGGCGGGCCTAACACAATGGTCAATTGTGCTGCCAGCCAAATGATGTTGAGGAGCAGCAGGAACAGGAACTCGCCCCACCAGAGTCTGATGGCGCGGGCAAAGGAGACGAGAATACGAGACATGATTTGACGGGCGGGGGGAGGAAGGGAGGGGGGGGTGACCACCTTGTCATCCTTTCACGCCAGCGTAGCTGATGCCCTCGATGTAGTAGCGGCTAAAGAAGGCGAACAGGATCAGCACCGGAATGGCATTGAACATCGCTGCCACCAGGGTCAGATTCCATTGTGCCTTGTACTGTTGCTGAAACACAGTAATCGCCACGTTCAGCACCCACATCCTGGGCGTCGTGAGATACAGCAAGGGCGTCAAGTAGTTGTTCCACATTGCCTGGAACTGCAGGATGAAGACGGTGAGCATGGCAGGGCGCGCCAGGGGAATCACCACATCTTTGTAGATGCGAAAACGGGAAGCACCATCCATATAGGCCGCCTCCTCCAGTTCCAAAGGGATGGACTTCAGGAATTGGGTGAGCAGGAAGATGCTGCCTGCCGAGACAGCGCCAGGAACCAATAGCGACCAGTAGGTGTTGATAAACCGGATCTTTGTCATCAACACAAAGGCCGGGATCAGGGTGACGGCGCCGGGGATCATCATGCTGGCCAACATAAAAGCAAAAATCGCATTCTTGCCGGGGAAGCGCATACGTGCGAAAGCGTAGGCTGCCATCGAAGAGAAAACCACCTGAGCCACAGCCGCCACAACAGAAATAAACGCCGTATTCCATAGCCAGCGGGGGAAAGTCGCCCCCTGGCCGAGATCGGTCTGCCAGGTCTTCAGCCAATTTTGCCACAACCAAACCTTGGGAAAGAAGGTTGGCGGCCAGGCGATGATTTCGGCGTCTGTCTTGAATGTACCCAGGAACGCAAGAATAAAGGGAGCCAATGCCACCAGTCCCAGCAGAACGAGTAACATATATTTGATAACCGTTTGCGTGTGTTGAGACCAGAAGGCGCTTGCAGACGGCTGTTTAGTTACAGTATCAGGTGCACTCATGACAGTCATTGCTCACCCTCTCTAGAGTTGTTCGGTGCCAGACTCGATATACTGACGCTGGAGGAACGTGAAGAAAAAGATAATGATGGCCAGGATGAAGGCCATGGCAGAGGCATAGCCCATCTGTATCGTCCCCAGAGTGCCCAACGCTTCGGTGTAAACGAGATAAACCGGCGTCAGGGTGGTGCCCAGGGGCCCGCCGCTGGTCAGGATTTTTATCTGATCGAAGATCTGCAGTGTGCCGATGGTTCCCAAAACAACGATCAGGAGGATGATGGGTCGTAACATGGGGACGGTGACATGACGGAACCGCTGCCGGCCGTTGGCTCCGTCGATGTCGGCTGCTTCGTAAAGACTTGGCGGGATATCCTGCAAGGCAGCCAGGAACATAATCATGAAAGTGGGAATCGTGGTGAAGATATTCTGGAACATGATGGCCATCAAAGTCACACTGGGGCCGCGCAGATACCACCGGGCAGAGGTGATGTCCCCCCCAAATGCCCGCGCGATCAACTGGAACAGGCCGCGGGGATTGTTCAGCCACTCGACGGCTTGCCACTTGACGCCAACCAAGGCAAAGACTTTGTCGAAGAAGAAATTAATGTAACCGGTCTTCAGATAGAGCCACCAGAAGATAAGCGAAATCACCACCGAGGAGGTGACGCTGGGGGTGTAGAAAATCGTGCGGAAGAAGTTTTTGCCGCGCAGTTTCTGGTTGAGAAATACAGCCAGGAACAGAGCCAATATGGTTTGAACAATCACAACGACGAGCGCGTACCAGAAGACATTGACCAACGACTGCTGAAAATCCTTGCTCCTGAAGGCTTTTTGAAAATTGCCCAACCCGATGTATGTAGGATTAGTGAAGATGTCGTACCTGAAAAACGAAATGTAGAGGGCAAAGAGTAACACGCCAATGGTGAAGACCAAGGTGATGAACAGATAAGGTGAGAGGAATAGATAGCCGGCGATGAACTCCTCCCGCTGTCGTCTGTTTCCCCAAACACGATACGTCATCACGGCGGCGATGGCGCCGACAACGGCGCTCATGGCGATGCCAGCCAACGTAAATCCTCGCCCCGTGCTGAAAACCTCGGCCAGATACTTATTCAGTTCGGCAATCGGTATCCCTCTCGTTGGCGCCGTGAGAATGATTGCCACCGAAAGCACAAAGGTGACGAGTAAAAACGCCACGACGGCTGCGACCAGGGGTCTTGCCGGGGATGATGAAGCCGGTTGGCGCACAGTTGCTGTCGCGGCCATCGTCTTATACCTCCTTATGGTGGGGAGAAGTGAGAGATGTTACAGTTGGGGGCGACCATCACAGCCGCCCCCATGGTATCGTTTTGGATACTGACTAATTGCCCGCAAGGGCGTCCTGCGCCTCTTGATTGGCTTGGGCGAAACTCTCATCGTCTGGTCGCCCAGATAGATGCGCTCCAAGGCCTTGGAAACGGCGTCGTTGACCTTGCCGGTGTTCGGGCCCCAGTAGGCTACCCGGGTCAGAGGGAACGTGCCGCCGGAGGCGATAGCCTTGTCGTTGGCATCCTGAACCAGATCGATCTGTTCTGGATGCGTGCTGTAGGCAAAGCCGGTCTTGACGATCTCGGCCTGATTGTCGGCTCCGGTCACGAAGATGGTGAATGCTGCCGCCGCCTTGGGGTATTTGGAGTGGGCATTAACGCCGATAGCATTGGTGAAGATCACATCCGCCTTGCCCTTGGGGCCGGTGGGCAGTTCCACTGCCTTCCAGGTCACGTCCGGGAAGCTCTGGCGCATGTAATTCACCATCCAACCGCCTTCATAGGTCATGCCCGCCAGTTCTTTGCCGATGGCCTCGCCACACCAGCCCGCGCCTACATCGGATGCGGTCACCAGCGCCCCCGATTCTTTCATGCCGAAGACGAACTTTGCGGCCTCTTTCACCTCGGGCGTATCAAGGGTAGCCGTGGTGAAATCATCACTGGCGTAAGCGCCGCCATTGCCAAAGGCAAAGGGCGCAAAACGAGCCCAGTCGGCGTTCTGACAGAAACCGGCATAGGTGCCTTCGGCCTGGATGGCTTCGGCCGCGGCTTTCAGATCATCCCAGGTCCAGTCGGCTGTGGGTTCAGCAATGC
>JAADGC010000001.1 GCA_013152585.1 Chloroflexota bacterium | reverse complement strand
AGCGAGCTGGCCGGGAGCACGCCCAGCCATAGTCTGGTCCAGGTGCCGACCGAAGTCGACACGGTATCTAACCCGGTCGCTGACCCGGGCTCGGCCTGCGATTCTGGCCCCAGGCTGATGACATAGTCGCCTGCCACGCCTTGCCAGGGGCTGTCGGCGGGTAGATGCTGGCGAATGGGATCGGTGAGATGCAAGTTAAAGCGCACCGTCTCTCCCCGCAGTTTGGTTTTGGCCAGGCAACCGGGCACATCACACATGCGCACCTGCCAGTAGGCCGCGGCTCGATTTTGTTGTTGGTAGGGAGATTTTTCGGTCAGTTGGCGAAAGTTGGCGAAAGCGGAAGGGTTGGGCCAGAAAATCCTGCATTTGCACGCCGGCCGGTTCCCGCATCCGCACCAGCCGCACCTGATCGCCCAGATTTTTGAGCACGCCCAGGAGTTCCCGCAACTGGCGGCCATTTTGAAACGCCATCATGGTAACCAAATAGGGGCCGTGCTCGCCTTTTTCCCGCATCCACAGAAAATGCGTTAACTCGTCCCCGGCATCCGCTAAACCCAGACCAAATCCGCCTTTGCCGAATTGACAATCCGCCCGGGTAAAAGCGTTGGGTGTGATAGTGCAGGCGCCATGGCCGCGTTGGCGGCGCAGCAGCGCCTGGTGCATGGCATCGGCATCGTCTACCGACAAGCGCCGCGGCACCCTGGGCGGTTCGGTCATGGTCAGTTGGGCCGGATCAAAACTGATCCAGTGTTCGTAACTGCCGCTGCCAAAGCCCAGTAAATTGTAAAAGCCCTGTTCAAAAATTCCCAGGCCGGCTACCTGGACGCCTGCCGCCGCATCAGCGGCGATCAAACGTGCGGTCAGGCGCTTGGCCAGGCCCTGCTTGCGGGCAATGCGCCCCGTCGTCACCGCGGTGATGGCCGCAAACGACAGGTCTTCGTGCAGATAACGGAACGTCCCCGGCATAGAGGCGCTGATACACTCGGCCTGATCATTGATCTCGGCCACGAGGGTGTGCCCGGCCGCCAGAAAAGCATCCAACACCGCTTCTTCGCTGGCATTATCCATCCACCCCACCTCGCGCCAAATGCGATGGGTAGCGGTCTGATCTTTTTGCGGATCGTAGTCGCGGAATAACATACTTTCTCCTTTGCGCTGATAAAGTAGCTCCTATCATAGCACAAAAGAGGGAGAAAATGATCGTGGTCAGATGCCGGCCAATGCCCGACCGTCGTTACGTTTTCCTGGCACCTTACCACGCCCGGCCCAATGCGCCAATCGGGCCGCGGACGGGGCGTTTTTGGCTTGGCGGGCGGTCATGCGGGCCTGCGCACGTGATGTTAACGCTCCCAGGAATCGGCGTTTTTCTTCCTAAGGCTCATCGCTTTGAGGCTGATTTCTTCAATGCACAATTCTTCATCCATCATTTGACGCCACTTTGTATAGTCAAAGGGCTCCCTTTGAATCAGCGCAATAAACCGTTCGGCTTCAACATCCCCAAGAGCTTGCGTAAGTACCCGAAATCCTTTTATCTTTATTTCAGTGTCGGTAATCATGTCGATACCTCTTTAATAAACCCGATTGGGTCTGTAATCTTGATGTCTTTCACGGTTGAAGCTTTTTTCAATATTCCATCATCTGTGGTTAGAAAGTAATCCGCCTCTGCGTTGATAGCGCAAGCTATGTGTAGGGCGTCCAGCTTTTTGATTCCATATCGATTAATCATCGTGGCGAGTTTGATAATTTTCTCATTTTCTTCGACATCTTTTACGGCATATTTCCGCCATCTTGCGATTTGCTCTCGCCTCTCTCGAAAGGGGTTTTGGCTATTTTCATAATCCAGAATGTATGACCAAATTAGCCTATGAAACCCTGCTAATATATCCTCTTGAATGCTTAACTTCGCTTCGGATTCCAGATGTATTCTAAGCAGCGACTGATCATCAAAGGGTCTGTTAAAACAGCAGTTGTCCAAATAGATGTCCATTGATTTGTGACTTCGTCTATTGTTGCTTGTTTCTTCAACAAAATGCTACGTGCTATGAAGGGTTATGGCAGCATCGCGTGGCCCGGCTCTTGGCCCAAGCCCCGACTATTTTTGCACTATCTTTTAATAGTATACTCTGACTGGCCAACGACGTCAATCCGTCGCTACCCAACCGGATAAGGCGGATTTTCCAATGCAGGCAGCCACACTGGATTGCGCATCAGGCCCGCGGGCGCGGGTACGATCCCGGGCGCGCCATGTTTTTACCGCCCGCCCGGCCAGGCTGCATTGTGTGCGTCCGCAGCCAAGACCACAGGCCAAGGACGGTGGTCTATCCGACTACTTTTCTCCTTGCTTCCCTCCCGGTCTCGGCCTTTTCCTGCATCCAGCGCGGGCGCACATGCCAAAAGCGTGGGAGCACGGTTTCCCACTGCGCCAACAGCTCTTGGGCCCGGGGGCTGCCGGTGGATGACAGATGTTCCTGCACCATCTGCAGCAGCAAAGCCTGCGCTGTGGATTCTGTCACGCGTTCGGCAAAAACCAGTTCGGGGTTGAGTCGATCTAAAAACTCTGGTTGCTCGACTGACCCTGTATCGAGTACAAACGCCTGACCGCCGGTCATGCCGGCGCCAAAGTTGTTGCCTGTGCGGCCCAGCACAACCACAACCCCACCCGTCATGTATTCACAGCCATGGTCCCCAATGCCCTCGATCACGGCCCGGGCACGACTATTGCGCACGGCAAAACGCTCGCCGGCCCGGCCGGCTGCGTATAAAAATCCGCCTGTGGCGCCGTAGAGCACGGTATTGCCGATGATGTAATTCTCGGCCCAGGCATAGGGCACATCGTCTGGCGGACGAACGATGATGATCCCTCCGGCCAATCCTTTCCCCACATAATCATTGGCATCGCCTATCAAAGTAAAGCGCGCACCCTGGGGCAGAAAAGCGCCGAATGATTGCCCCGCATGGCCGCGGAACAGGATGTCAATGCTGTGATCGGGCAGATCCGTTTGACCCAATTGGGTCAGGCGACCACTTAACCGCGCCCCGACTGTTCGATCGATATTGCGTATCGCTAGTTCCCGCCGGAAAGGCAATTCGCCCAGTGTGATCGCCGCCACAACGGCTTCGGCCAGACGATTCCCCAGCTCGTTGGGGTCGTCGTGGTTCGGACTTTTCACAAAGTGGTAGGGAACGGGAACATCGGGCTGGGCGAGCAGGGGGCTGAGGTCGAGGGAGTCAAGCGTGGGGTTGCCGCTGTGCGTTTGTTCCAGAAGTTCGGTATGACCAATGACATCATCCAGATGTCGAACCCCCAACTCCGCCAGCAACTCGCGTATTTCCTGCGCTATGAAGCTGAAGAGGGCGATGACATGCTCGGGCCGGCCCTGGTAGTGAGCGCGTAGGCGGGGGTCTTGGGTGGCCACACCCACAGGGCAGGTGTTGCGATGACACACCCGCGCCATGATGCAGCCCTGGGCGAGCATGGGCAGGGTGCCAAAGGAGTATTCATCTGCACCCAGGATAGCGGCAATCAGGACATCGTGGCCATTGCGCAAACCCCCATCGGTACGCAGGATAATGCGATCGCGCAAGGCGCTGGCACGCAGGACCTGCTGGGTTTCGGCCAGCCCTATCTCCCAGGGGATGCCCGTATGTTTGATGGAGGAGAGCGGCGAAGCCCCCGTGCCACCCGTGCTGCCCGATATGAGAATCGTATTGGCGCGGCCTTTAGCCACACCAGCGGCGATAGCTCCCACACCCGCCTGGGCTACCAGCTTCACACAAATGTCGGCCGCAGGGTTGATTTGACGCAGATCGTAGATGAGTTGAGAAAGATCTTCGATGGAATAGATGTCGTGATGGGGCGGGGGCGAAATCAAGGCCACGCCCGGGGTGGTGAGCCGGATGGCCGCGATCTGGGGGCTGACTTTGTGGCCGGGCAGATGCCCGCCTTCGCCCGGCTTGGAACCCTGCGCCATCTTGATTTGCAGTTCTTGGGCAGAAACAAGATAGGCCGGCGTGACGCCAAAGCGCCCCGACGCCACCTGCTTGGTGGCACTGTTGCGGTCACTGCCCAAACGCGCCGGGTCTTCGCCTCCTTCGCCACTGTTGGAACGTCCGCCAATGCGATTCATGGCTATGGCCAGATCTTGATGCGCCTCGGCGCTGAGCGCGCCCATCGACATGGCTGCCGTGCTAAAGCGCCGCATAAGTGCTGTGATGGGCTCGACCTCTGCCAGGGGGATGGCTTTGCGACCGGGTTTGAAACGCAGCAGATCCCGCAGATCGAGGGGCAGACCGCTCTGTAAACCCTGGCTATATTCTTTGTAGCGGGCATAAGCCTCGTCAAAATGATCCTTGATCGCCCCCGGTGTGCGCACCGCCTCTTGCAATTGAGCGATGGCTTGCGGGGTGAGAGCGTGGCGTTCGCCGCTCTGGCGGTATTTGAAAAAGCCCCAATGATGCAGCCGTTTGGCATTGACGCCGTAGGCTTGTCCGAGTAAATGGAGGACATCACTGGCGATTTTTGCGAAGCCGATGCCGCCCAGACGGCTGGGTGTGCCAGAAAAACAACGGGCGATCACCTCTTTCTGTAGACCGATACATTCGAATATCTGGGCCCCGCAATAACTATCGACGGTGCTAATCCCCATTTTGGACATAATCTTCAGCAAGCCTGTTTGTAGCGCTTGCAGATAATTCTGCTCGGCCTGTTGACATGAGCTGATACCTCTGAGTCTGCCACCGGCAGCCAGATCACTCACAGTATCGAGCGCCAGCCAGGGATGCACGGCGTTGGCGCCGTAACCGATCAAGGTGGCAAGGCGATGAACCCCAACGACATCTCCGGCTGCAAGCACCAGGCTACCCCGCATACGCAGGCCACGGCGGATCAGGTACTGATGAACGGCCCCCACAGCCAACAGGCTGGGAACAGGAGCACGGTCGGGGCCAGCGCCACAGTCGTTGAGGAGAATGATGTTGTGACCATTCGCCAGAGCGGTCGCTGCCTCCTGGCAAAGACGATCCAGGCTTTGCTCCAGGCCCTGCACGCCATTCGCCACGGCAAAAGTCATGTCCAGCTCGACCAGCGAGAAGGGTAAACCATCATGACTATCGTCGAAGGAAGCGTCTGCGGGCCGCCGCAAACGCTGCAGCAGTGCCAGCTCCGCTCGATCGAGGATAGGGCTGTCGAGTTGCAAGAGTTTGGCATGATCGGGCGTTTCGGTCAGGATGCGCCGCCGCCGTCCCAGTAGGGTAGTGAGGGACATGACGATCTGTTCGCGCAGGGGATCGATGGGAGGATTGGTCACCTCGGCAAAATGCTGTTTGAAGTAATGACTGATGGGTCGGGGCAAGTGGGAAAGCACGGCGGGAGGGGTATCGTCCCCCATGGCGCCAATGGGTTCTTTGCCCGATATGGCCATGGATTTGAGCACCGTTGACACCGCTTCGGTCGTGAATCCGAATAGCTGTTGTCGGGGCAGCAGGGTGGGCTCGTCTTCGCTCTGCGCCGCCGGCTCGGATAAAAAGCCTTCTTCGTACACGGGTTCGGACTCAGTTCTGGTGGGGTCCAACTTATCCGGTTGGCGTTGGATGACGCTTTCGATCTCATTCAGTTTATACAAACGCGAGCGGGTCCACTGGCCATAGGGACGACGACTGCTGACTTCGGCTTTGGTCGCGTCATTTTTGAGCAGGCGACCGCGCTGTGTATCGACAATGAACATCTGCCCCGGCCCCAGTTTGCCACGCCAATTGACTTGACTGTCAGGGATGTCGAGCACACCGGTTTCGGAGGCACAAACGAGCAGCCCGTCGCGGGTGCGAAAATAGCGTGCTGGCCGTAAGCCGTTGCGATCGAGGGCGGCGCCGGCAATGCGGCCATCGCTGAAGACGAGTGCGGCTGGACCATCCCAGGGTTCTGTCAGGCAGGCATGGTAGCGATAAAAATCGCGGCGTTCAGGCGGCAGATCTTGAATACGTTCCCAGGCTTCGGGAATCAGCATCATCAATACATGTCGCAGCTCGCGGCCACTACGCACCAGCGCTTCGACCACATTATCTAAGATGGCACTGTCGGAGCCATTGCGATCGATAATAGGCCGAATGGCTTCTCCCCAGCTTGAGGTGCTGAAGCCGCTCTCCCGGGCGGCCATCCAGTTGATGTTCCCTTGCAAGGTGTTGATCTCACCATTATGCGCCAACATGCGAAAAGGTTGAGCCCGTTGCCAATTGGGAAACGTGTTGGTGGCGTAACGTTGATGAAAGAGAGAAATGGATGTGCGGAAGTTGGCATCAGCCAGATCGGGATAATAGGCCGCCAGTTGAGAGCCGACCATCAAGCCTTTGTAAACCAAGGTACGGCTGGAAAACGAGGGGATGTAAAGCTGCGTTTTGGCAGCAGCGACTTCCGCTTCGATCGCTCGTCGGGCCAGATAGAGGACTTTTTCAAAGGCATCCCCGCGATCGAGGGCGTCGGGGCGCTGGATGAATACTTGCCAGATATCAGGTTGGGTTTGGGCCGCAACGTGTCCCAGGGCAGAGAGCTGCACAGGGACGCGGCGCCAGGTCAGGGCCTCAAGCCCCATAAGGTCCAGTTTTTCCACCACCATCCCTTGCCAATCTTCCACGGCAGTTTGTGGAGAGACGAAAAACATGCCCACAGCCAGATCACCATACTTGATTTGCTGAAGCCCCAATAGTTGGCCAAAAAACTGGATGGGAATTTGCGTCAGGATTCCCGCCCCATCGCCCGTGCCCGCATCTGCGGCGATGCCGCCGCGGTGCTCCATGTTGCCCAGGGCATGGATTGCCAATTCCACCAAAGCGTGACTGCGCCGGCCGGGGATGTCGACGATGAGGCCAATGCCGCAGGCATCGCGTTCGAAACGCGCATCGTACAGGCTATGGTGGAGTGTTTGGGGATTGGGGATGTAGGATGATGAGGCCATGATGCTATAAGGGATGAGTGCAAAGTTTGGAGAGAAAAAAATACCCCTGGATCGCGTAGAAGCGAATCAGCAGGGGCGTCGTAGCCGGGCTGGCGTCAGTGCCAGAGGGGAGGATTCATTATAGATGAGTCGGCTCTGTGAATCAAATTTCACTACCTCAACGGCTGCGTCCCAGGAATTTGGGCGTAAGGATGGAGGTGGCGCTGCGGCTGCGGCGCATCACGGATGCGCCGAGCGCTTCCTTTTTTCGTGTGTTGGCCGCATCCATGATGCGACCAACACACGCCACCAAAAACATGAGACGCACCCTGCCTCAACCGCAAAGACACCCACGCGGTTATGCAGTTTTGCCCCCGAATGTCTATAATAAAGGGCAGTCCGGTCTTTGGGGCCATCGATCCCCCCCATTCTGCCAGGAATAACACGCCACCAATCTCATGCCTTCACGTTTTTATCCATTTCTTGATGCCCATAATACTTTATCGCTGGCTACGGTCGATGAAGACGGCCGGCCACATGCCTGTGCATTGTTTTATGTGTGTGGCCCCGATCTAACCCTCTATTTTTTATCGGATCCCACAACAGCCCATGCCCACCATCTGCAAAACGGCGCCCGTGTGGCTGTGACGGTCGAAAACAATAATCAGGATTGGAAACAGATTCGGGGTTTACAGATGCACGGGATTGCCTTCCCCTGCAGTGAGCCCGATGAGGAAGAAATAGCTCGCGAGTTGTATCAGAGCCGCTTCCCCACTGTCGCCACAGCCGAGATGCTGGCAGGCCCCCTGGGCCGAGCCCGTTACTACAAGATACTACCCACCTGGCTACGGCTGATTGATAACCGTAAAGGCTTTGGTCACAAAGAAGAATGGCGGAGAGACGCATGAGCACACGACGTTCAGATGAAAAAGCTGCTACCTTGGGGCACCCATCCTATGTGTGGCGGGCGGGTCAACAACGCCGCCTGCATCTCATCACCCAGTGGGCACGGGTGACAGATGCCGACGTGCTGGTGGATGGTGCTGGTGTGGGCCAGTACAGCCGGCACCTGGCCGCGTTGGGCGGACGGGTCACTTCCATCGACATCGATTACCCCAGCATGGTTACTGCCCGTCAGGCTGTGACCGCATGTGTGGTGGGGACGTGCGAGGCTCTGCCCTTTGCCACGGCCTCTTTCGATACGGTGCTGTCACACGAGGTGCTGGAGCATGTCCGGGATGATGGTCAGGCTTTGGCCGAAATGGCCCGGGTGCTGCGTCCGGGCGGACGTTTGATTCTCTTTACCCCCAATCGTCTGTACCCATTCGAAACGCACGGACATTATTGGCGAGGGGTTTATCATTTTGGCAATACGCCCTTCATCAACTGGCTGCCCGACCGCTGGCGCAATCAACTGGCCCCGCACGTGCGGGCCTACACATGGCGGCAATTGCGCCGCTTGCTGCAACAAAACGGCCTCGCTATTTTGCACCACCGACAAATCTATCCGGGCTATGACAATATTATCTACCGGTTTCCGGCTTTGGGCCGCCTCATCCGCACCCTGACGTACGGGTTGGAGAAAACCCCCCTAAGCGCCTTTGGTATTTCTCATTTTTTTGTGTCCCAAAAATGAGGAAATCGGCCAGAAGCCCAATAACCTGGCCGATTTCCAACTGAGGAGGAGGAAGAAAGACAGGATTAGTTTAGCACAAGAAGGAAGCAAGTGTTGTAAGCCAGCTTGCTTGTCGCAAGCACCTCTTTGTGCTACACTGGCTCCATCCCCGTTTTATGTCTTGTTGCGACGAATAATACCATGACCCGAACACTTCCCCCAGCTTCTTCTCCTCACCGTATAGCCGCCTGGCAACTGGTATCCATCTGGCTGTTGTTGCCGACGCTGGCCTTCTTGTTGGTGATTGCCCGCTTCGAACTGCAGTACGAGGGACGGATTTTTCCCGGCATTCAGGCGCTGGGCCTGGACTTAAGCGGGCTATCACCCCAAGAGGCGGAGTCCGAATTGCAGGTGGCAGCGGCCAATTATGATCTGCCCCCCCTGGCGATTCGATATGGGGATCAAGTGTGGCCGCTAAGAGCGGAAGAGTTGGGGGTGCAGGTAGATGTGGGGGGTGTTGTCGCTGCCTCTTTTGCCAGAGGCCGAGATATGGACCCCATGAGCAACCTGCAAGTACAGTGGCAGACGTTTTGGCACGGTGTCCAACAATCGCCGACGCTAAAAGCCCAGCC
Organism: Chloroflexota bacterium; assembly: GCA_013152585.1. Classification (GTDB taxonomy): domain Bacteria; phylum Chloroflexota; class Anaerolineae; order J102; family J102; genus JAADGC01. Next base: position 2,430 of record JAADGC010000001.1, on the reverse strand, counting down.
AGGCGCCATTACGGCCGCGATCGCAGCCCGCACCGCTACCCTCAACCGGCCTGTGACGGAACCCAAACTCACTCTGAGTGATCTTCAGGTCGTGATCTCTGCATCACGGCCGGGGCAGGTCGTCGATATTGCCGCCACGCGTGAGCAGGTGTTGGAGCGGGTCGCTTCGGGTAAAGGCGGGGTCGTGGATGTGGTTGTTAACAAGGTGCAGGCAGCTTCGGCCGATGTCAGCGCCGGGCAAGAGGCGATCCAGCAACTGCTCGATCACCCGATCGTGCTGGCCGACACGCAGGGCGAATTCCAGTTTGCATTGGATCCTGCCGCGATGGCCGAGCTGCTCACATGGCAGGCGGATAATGATGCTCCCGGCGGATTGCGGCCCGAGATCGCCCAAGATAAGCTGCGGGTGTTAGTAGAAAAATGGGCTCAGCAAATCTACCGGCCTGCGCTCGATGCCCGCTTCGACTTTGATCCCAAGACCGGCACCCTCATCGAGCTATCTCCCAGTGTCAGTGGCTACGCCCTGGACGTGGAGGCGACGGTAGCCACGATTGTCGATGCCGTGACCACAGGTAAAGCCGAAGCCATCCTGCCCATTCAGACGCTGCGGCCGGCCGTGGCATCTGAAAATGCCGCTCAATTCGGGATCACAGAATTGGTGGTGGAGGGGAGCACCCGTTTTGCCGGTTCCAGTGCAGCTCGTGTTAAGAATATCGAGGTCGCGGCCTCGAAATTTGTCGGCGTGGTGATCCCGCCTGATGGCGTGTTCTCGTTTAATAAGTATGTGGGGGATGTGACCGCAGCCAATGGGTTTGAAGATTCACTGATCATCTCTGGGGATCGGACAGCGGTGGGGGTGGGTGGGGGTGTGTGCCAGGTGAGTACGACTGTTTTCCGCGCCGCCTGGTTCGGGGGCTTCCCCCTTTTGGAACGCTGGAATCACGGTTATGTCGTGGGTTGGTATGGCGATCCCGGGCTGGACGCCACCATCTATACGCCCAATGTCGATTTCAAATTCCGCAATACCACCGGACATTATCTGCTGATCAAACCCGTTGTCGATAGCAAGAAAGGAATTCTCAAATTCCAGTTCTACGGCACCAAGCCGGATTGGACCATTGAGGCGCCCAAACCTACCACCTCCAAACGTGTGCCTCCGCCCCCACCCTTGTACATCGAAGCCCCCGGGTTACCAGCCGGTAAAGTTGTGCAATTCGATTGGGAGACGCGGGGACTCGATGCCGTGGCCAAGCGCAAAGTGATTGCCGCGGATGGGACAGTGCTGCTTGACGATACCCTCAAGAGTCATTATCTGCCCTGGCAGGCCAAATATCGTTTCGGCCCCGGCTTCACACCGCCCGCCGACGCCGAAGTGGTTTACGCAAAAGACGCCAATGCCGGATAACGGGGAAATTACAGCGAAGCTGTCGTCATCGCCCGCCACAGGATTGCCACCAGGAACAGACAGGCAATCGCATAGAGGCCCTGATCCCGACGATCTTCGGTGTGGCCTTTGCTGAAGACGTAGACTGCGGGCAAGGTGATGGCGGACACAAAACCATAGAGAGTGTGCATCCAGGGGTGATCGGAAACAGGCGTTGAGCCCATGCCCAACCACAGCCACACCCCCAGCAGCATTTGTGCCAATAGCAGCAATTCCCCTACCACCAGCACACCAAAGTAACTCCCATCCACAGGTTTTTTTCGCAGCCAGCGTAGCCCGCCCCAGGCGGCAGCGATAAACATAAACAACAGGGCGGTATTGCCGATGCGGCCATGAATCTCAGTAAGTGACATCGAGGGTGCTCCTTTTAATAACCCAATTCACGCAGTCGCTTTTCACCCAGGCCGAAATGATGCCCAATTTCGTGCAAGAGCGTTCGTTGCACCTGGGTGCGTAATTCGGCCAGGGTACGAAAATGGTAGATCATGGGCACCATGAAGATGGTAATGCGATCCGGTGGCACCAGTCCATAACCGCGGCCACGTTGGGTTTGCGGCACCCCCTGATACAGTCCATACAGGGCCTGTCCCGGTTGCAAGCGGGCGGCGACGTTTTGCTCGGGGGCCGGAACCACTGCCACGGTGACAGCCAGGTTTTCCATCATTGCCATGATTTCGTTAGGAAGATGCTGGGCAGCCTCATGGACCAAATCATGGAATTCTTCGATTGTGAGAGTGCGGGGATCAGTTGACATGGGGGTAAGTGCGGGATGAAGTTTGACGGTATCGTGGCTCAGACCTGCGAAGTCTGCTGGCATTATAGCACAGTCTAAAAGCCTGGGCGTGGATGTCGGGCCCTGTGAGTGTGCGTCAAGTTTTTGGATAAGCTTTGGCTTTGGCTCCACCGCATAAAATTCGGGGCTCGGGGGCAGCTCGCCGAAAATAGCGGGTCGCTGTCAACAAGATCGGTCGCCCTACGGCGACCGG
>JAADGC010000190.1 GCA_013152585.1 Chloroflexota bacterium | reverse complement strand
CTTTGCGAGAGATTTTTTGGCTTCTGGCCTATGCCAGGTGAGGGGAACCGGTGCATCGCTTACGCCCTCGTGTACGCCACTTTCGCCACCCCCTGCTCCTTACAATATGGCCATGCCGATCACCTGTCGACTCTTTCCGGGGGGAGTTTTTAATTTTGGGTATCAAGTGAAATGTGCTATAATTAACTCGGTGTGGGATATCACCCCGGGAGCTGAGTATTGCGAAAGTGACCGGTATCTTGTGTAACTTTGTGAGGAATGAAAACAAAATGAGTCAAACATTTGCTGAACTTGGTCTCAATCCTGAATTGATCAAAGAATTAGAGACATTGGGTTATGAAAAACCTACGAAACTCCAGGCCGATCTAACCCCCCATTTCCTGGCGGGCCGTGATATTATCGCCGTCGCCCCTCCTGGCAGCGGCAAAGCTATCGCCTACGTACTGCCTATTTTACAAACATTGGATCTTGAGAAAGAAGGGGTGCAGGTGCTGGTACTGGTACAAAGCGGCACCGAAGCACGGCGGGTAGCCATGTTATTCCGCCAGCTCAGCCAGCATCCCAACTTTTCGGTAACCCCGGTGTACGGCGAACAACCCATCGCCCGCGAAGCCGAGCGCCTGAGCCGCCCCAATACGGTGGTAATCGGCACCCTCAAACGCCTGCAGGAACACGTCGAACGGGAATCCTTCGCGATGGAGCATGTGCAGTTTATGGTACTTGATGGCGTCGATCAGCTTCTCGCCCGCGGACGCAGCGAAAAGATCGGCGATCTGCTGGACCAGCTACCGGCCGGCCGCCAAAGCGCCATGCTGGCCAATCAGCTCAGCCCCGAACTACAGGTGATGGCCGACGATCATCTCTTCGAACCCGTTGTCCTGGAACGACAGGCCAACGCCGTCCCCATGCCCCTGATCAAACATCGCTACCAAAGCGTGCCCTCCGGCGAAAAGCTGGAAACCCTGGTGCGCCTGCTCGATGGTGAAAGTGTCCAGCGCGGGCTCGTCTATGTCAACCTGAGGCCCGACGTGCAACAGGTGGCGCTCATGTTGGCGGCCGAAGGCTACACCACCGCCGCCTTGCACGGAGCCAGCCCCGAGACCGAACGCGACAGCGTCATGCGTAAATGGCAGGAAGGCTCGCTCGATTTTATCATCCTCACAGATCCCGCAGCGCAAGCGCTGACTCTTGAAACCGAAACCGCCGTCAGCTACGATATGCCGACCGATGCCGAGCTTTATGCCCAGCGGGCTCAAACCGTCGTCGAAAATGGCATGTTGTATGCCCTGGTCTCCCCCTCCGAACGCCCCCTGCTGAGCGAAATCGAAAACCTGCTCGGGCAACGCGTGAAGGCCGTCCTGCCCACCACGCGGGCCAGCGTCGTGGCGCAACGGGCCGAGTCCTTCCGCCAAAAACTACGCACCATCATCGACCGCACCAACCTGGAAACGTATTTGCTCTTGCTCAACGATATGGCCGAAGAAGGCTATGATTGGTCCGAGATTGCCGCCGCGGCTGTCAGTATGACCCAACATGGCGTTCCCACGGAAAAGGTCTTCCAGGGCCGTCCCAACCGGCGGCAAAGCTCAGCGCCCCCTCGCCGCGAGCCGCGTGAACGCCGCAGCCCTGGCCGCGAGCGCGGCCGCCAGCGCGAACACGATGAAGATCGCGAAGTCGAAGAAGGCTACATCCGTCTGGTGATGGATGCCGGCTACGATATCGGCGTGCGGCCTAAAGACATCGTGGGCGCCATTGCCAACGAGGCCAACATCCCCGGCCGCGCCGTAGGCAACATCGACATCCGCGATAGCCTCACCTTTGTCGAAGTTCAGCAAGACTACTACGAACGCGTTCTCACGCGCGTACCCAGCACCCGCCTGCGCGGGCGCATCGTCACTTTCCGCCGCGCCTAAAGCGCATAGGCCCCTGCTGCGAGGTTATCCACGATGCACTTATCGTTCCGTCGCCCCCCCAATGCCACCTATCTGGTGCGGCGCTCTGTGTGGTTGCAAAACACCAGCGACCAACACATACTGTTACATCTGGGCACTGGCGAAGTCCGGCTCGATAAAGACCACCGTCTGCGCTTTCACCCCGACATCCTCCACAATGCCCAGGTTAAAGCACTGGTAGAAGCAGGGAAAATGACTGTTCAAGATGCCTGACCTGCCTGTTCTGCCCTGATTACCCCACCGTCCCCAACGCCTCAGCCTGCGTTGGGGACGGTTTGTTTGAGCATCCCGCTCCCCGTTTCGGACTGGAACTGAATCATGAAACTCATTCTCATCGATGGTCATTCGCTCGCCTACCGTGCCTTCTTTGCCCTCCCCCCCGATATGTCCACCAGCACGGGCGAGCTTACCAACGCCAGCTTCGGCTTCCTCTCCATGCTGCTCAACGTCATGCGCGATCAGCAGCCCAGTCACATCGCCGTCGCCTTCGATGTAGGGCGTAGCTTCCGGCACGAACAGTACGAAGACTACAAGGCCACCCGTGAGCGTATGCCCGAAGAGCTGAGCGTGCAGATCGAGCGCATCCAGCAGGCAGTGCAGGTCTTCAACATCCCCATCTTCACCGCCGAAGGCTACGAAGCCGATGATGTGTTGGCCACACTTGCCCATCAGGCAGCAGAAAAAAACGTTCCCAGCATCATCGTCACCGGCGACCGGGACCTGCTGCAAGTGGTGAATGATAGCATCTGGGTGCTGACCTCCGGCCGCAAATTTTCCGATACCATCATCTACACCCCCGAAAAAGTGCAAGCTCGCTATCAGTTGCAGCCCTCCCAACTGATCGACCTCAAGGCCATGGTGGGCGACAAATCCGACAACATTCCCGGCGTATTCGGTGTGGGTGAGAAAGGAGCCGTGCGATTGCTGCATCAATGGGGCACACTCGATGCCATTTACGAGCATCTGGATGAAGTCACACCCACCCGCACCCGCAATGCCCTCGCCACCCACCGCGACACAGCCTTCCTTTCCCGCGCCCTCGGCACCATTGTCGATGTGCCCGGCATCGAGCTCGATCTCGAAGCCTGCGCCCTGCATGACTACGACCGGCATCAGGTCGTGCAGCTCCTTTCCGAACTCGAATTTCGTTCTCTGATCGCCCGTCTACCCGCATCCAGCCATCCTGCCGCCGGCGCCCAACTGGACCTCTTCGCCAGCACCGAAGCCGTCGAGACCACGGCCCCCCACGGTTACAGCGCCATCACCAATCCCGCAGCCCTGCACGATGTAGCGCAGAAGCTGGTCGCGGCTGAACGCATCACCTTCGATGTGGAAACGACCAGCATCGACGAGCACCGCGCCCGACTGGTGGGGCTGGCGCTGGGGTGGGGAACTGGCCCCGAGCACAATGTCTACATCCCGGTCGGGCATCAATTCGGACAACAGCTCAGCCTGGAGCAGTTGCAACAGGTCATCGCTCCCATCCTGGCCGACCCCGCCAAGACCAAAATCGCCCACAATGCCAAATACGATATCATCGTCTGCCGGCGGCATGGGCTGCCCGTCCAGGGCCCGCTGATCGATACTATGATCGGCGAATTTCTGCTGGATCCTGCCAGTCACAGCCTGGGACTCAAGGCGTTGGCGCTAAAACGACTGGGCATCGAGATGACGCCCATCTCCGAACTCATCGGCAAAGGACGGCAGCAAACGACTATCGACACCATCGACATCGGCCGGGTCACCGATTATGCGGCTGCTGATGTGGATATGACCTGGCGTCTGGCCGAGCAAATCCTGCCGGAGCTGGCCGAAAAGCGGGTGGATCACCTCTTCTGGGAACTGGAAATGCCGCTTATTCCCGTGCTGGCAGATATGGAAATGACCGGTGTGGTGCTCGATCCGTCCTATCTGACCGAAATGGATAAGGAACTGCAAGGCCGCCTGCACGAGCTGGCCGAGGCCATCTTCGCTGAGGTGGACTATCGCTTCAATCTCAATTCGACCCAACAACTCTCCGAGGCCCTTTTTGGCCGCCTGGGGCTGCCCACGACCGGGCTGAAAAAGACCAAAAGTGGACATTACTCCACTGCGGCCGGGGTGTTGGAAAGCCTGCGACACCAACACCCGGTGATGTCTATGTTGCTCGAATACCGGCAACTGACCAAGCTGCAGAATACCTACGTGCAGGCGCTGCCGCGGCTGATCAATCCTCTCACCGGGCGTCTGCACACATCCTTTGAGCAAACCGGCGCCGAGACCGGCCGCATCTCGTCCCACAACCCCAATTTGCAAAACATCCCTGTGCGTTCCGAGATGGGGCGGCGGGTGCGGAAGGCCTTTGTGGCTCCGCCGGGACATGTGCTGCTGGCAGTCGATTATTCGCAGGTGGAATTACGCATTCTGGCGCATATTGCCAACGATCAGGCCATGCTCGATAACTTCGCGCATGGGCTTGATATTCATAAAGCCACGGCCAGTCAGGTTTATGGCGTGCCTGTCGCTGCCGTGACCAAGGAACAGCGCGCGGTGGCGAAAATGATGAATTTTGCCACGTCGTATGGGGTCAGCCCGTATGGTCTTGCCAATCGTACGGGGCTGAGCATCGATGAAGCCCGGCATTTTATGCACACTTATTTCGCCAGCTATCCGGGTGTCAGGCAATACCTGGATGACACCATCGCCAAAGCGCGCCGGGATGGCTTTGTGGAGACGCTCATGGGCCGCCGTCGCTACTTCCCCATCCTGCAAAACCCCAGCGTCCGTGGGGCCCAGCAAGCGCGCGCCGCTGCTGAGCGCGCCGCCGTTAACCATCCCATCCAGGGCAGCGCTGCCGACATCCTCAAGCTGGCCATGCTGCATTTGCACACGGCTTTGCGCCAACAAGGCTTTGCTGCCCGTATGATCCTGCAAGTGCACGACGAAATCGTGCTGCAAGTGCCCACTGCCGAACTGCCCAACATGGTGGCTTTGGTGGTCGAAACCATGGAGTCAGCCTACACGCTCAAAGCCCCACTCAAAGCTGATCCCGAAGTGGGGCATGACTGGTACCACCTGCAACCCTGGCAGGACTGAATCAACCGCGTTCTGTGCATGGAGCCGGCAGAAATTTATTTTTGATGCCGAGGCGCTGAGGGTGCAGAGAGAATACAAAGAGCGAAAGAGGCAAACTTTTTTACGGGCGGGCGTTCAGCGCAGATCGTGTCCAAAGGGCAGCAGCGCCAGCGGGATCAGCTTGATATGCTGTTTGGCAAAGGGGATGCCGATGATGGTGATGGCCAGGATAATGGCATGTATCAGATGGGCGATGGCGATCTCCCAACCAAACAACACAATCCAAATAATATTAAACAACAAATTCAGCCCACCCCAGGCGTTTTTAGTTTCGACTATCTCTTTGCCAAAGGGGGCGAAGGTGGCAAAGCCCAGCTTGATTTGTTGCAGGCCGAAGGGAATGCCAATGATGGTGATGCAGAGGACGATACCGCCGAAAATATAAGCAAGGCCGGTGAGCAAGCCCCCGAAGATCAACCAGATGATGTTGCCAAATAGGCTCATGGGGATATTCCAAAGTGTTGAGATGCAGAAAGGGATCGATGGTTCATCAAGCTATACGCAAAAAGTGTGTTGCAGGTCGCGGAGGTCACAGGGGGATCAGGTATCAGCCATCAACGCCTGTCACGCCGGGGCCGTGATGGCCGTGAGTGCCTGTCCGGCGTTTTGCGGGGGCGGGCAGGCTGGTGGGGATCCAGCCCCAGCGCCCGGAATAGCCCCAGCCGTTCGTCCTCACTCAAATCTCGCCACTGTCCCGGCTGCAAGCCCGTGAGCTGCAACGGACCAATGGCCACGCGCACCAAGCGCAGCGTGGGCAGGCCCACGGCTGCGGTCATACGCCGCACCTGCCGTTTGCGTCCCTCGCGAATGGTGATGCGCAGCCACGGCGTGGGATGGTAGTCGCGCACCGGCCGCGGCGGCAGATCGGGGGGCTCGGTCAGCAAGCTAACCTGCGCCGGGGCGGTACGCTGTCCCTTGACCATGACGCCCCGCCGCAAGGGCTCTAGCCTGGCCTCATCCGGGAGGTCGTCCACAGCCTCTACCTGCGCCAGATATGTCTTGGGCAGTTTCCAGCGCGGGTGCGTGACGCGGTGGAGGATGACGCCATCGTCGCTGAGCAGTAACAGGCCCTCGCTGTCGCGATCGAGGCGGCCGGCCGCGTACACGTTGGGGATGTGGATATAGTCGGCGAGCGTCGCCCGCCCTTCGTCATCCAAAAACTGTGTGAGGACGTTGTAAGGTTTGTGAAGAAGGATGTAGCGGTAGGGGGGCATGGGGTTGAAACCTATAGGGCAGCAGAAAGGGGAAGTGATTATGACCTTTGCTCATCCTGGGGGCGGCGTAGGGGTGGGCTAGCACCACCCTTTTACTAAGCCCAGCCTGTTATCAATTCGATAAGCATAAGGGGGGCGACCGTCAGGGTACGCCCCTACGGGTAGCCTGGGTGTATGACGGGTGGGCAAGAGGGGCTTGCCGCCACCGTGAAACGCTCCGGTACCCGACATACGATTTGACAAAGACTCTCAAGACATGCTACAAGAAGTGTAATCACTCGCAAGTTCGCTTTTATGTGGTTTGCCGGCTGCGTAAAAGCTCATATTGGGGCATTATACAGTGAGGTGACTGTCAATGCAATCAAAACAGAAGATTCGCACCGCTGGCCGGCGGGCATATCAAGAAAACCACGGTAAAAACCGGCGGATTTGCTGGTGAATTTTTACTTTATGTGGCGGCCTTCCTTGCTCGCATCATTTCGCACTCATGGCGGTTGCCTCCGATCAATCGGTGCTTGCCGTGTGCTGGGCGCGGCACATCAATCCTTAATTCGTTAGCGTAGCAATCAAAACAAAGTGATATGGACAATAAAACTGTTTTTGTTATAGGAGCTGGAGCAAGTAAAGAGGCAAATTTGCCTACTGGATATGAGCTAAAATA
>JAADGC010000197.1 GCA_013152585.1 Chloroflexota bacterium | reverse complement strand
TGGATGAATGAAAGAAGGAGCTCTGCCACACTAAACATCTATGACAGAGCCCCCATTATATCATGCCCCTGCGCCAGTTGCGAGAAATGATCGTGAGGGTGCGCATCAAGATTTTGGATAAGCTTTTGCCATCCGGGTACAGTTTAGGCTAAAGAATCATCCCGAAATGAGTTCCCACTTTTGACCATCATCAGGGGTCAGAAGGACTGCCGGCACCGAAATAGCGGTGCCCACCTCCCCGGAGGCCACCGTGAGACCTCCTGAGATGCGGTTGAACCCCCAAAAAGATGACGCACTCCCGATACACCCAAGGGGATAGGTTTTCGGCGCCATTTGTGATACAGTGATAGAGTCGTTACCAACTTTTTAGTAAGGAGACAACCGATGGCATCTGATGACATTGTTCGCCAACAGTTATTGTTCCTTTTACAGGGCGGCGGGGCGCATATGAGCCTGGAACAGGCAGTGGCCGATTTTCCAGAGGCGCTGATGAACAGCCACCCGCCCCAGGTTCCCTACACGTTCTGGCATCTGCTGGAACATATCCGCATTGCGCAGTGGGACATCATCGACTTCTGTCGTAATCCGCAATACCAGGCATTGTCGTGGCCCGAGGGCTACTGGCCGCATCCCGACGCCACAGCGACTCCCGAGCGCTGGCAGCAGACCGTGCAGCAGATCATGGCCGACACGCAGCTCTTGAGTGCCATGCTGCATGATTCGGCGACGGACCTCTACGCCGATCTGCCTCATGCTGCCGAGTACACACTTTTGCGCGAGATGCTACTTGCAGCAGATCACAACGCCTATCACTTGGGCGAGTTCTGTATTCTGCGTCAGGTGATGAACGCCTGGGTGTGATGGAGGCGAAAGTTTCCCTTCCGCTGCAAATTCAAGTATGATCGGACGATAGTTGCCGTGACGGCGATTATCGTGTTCAACTTCACCACCGCTTTCTGTTATTGCCATGGCTAGTGCCAAAACTATTCGTCTCGGAATCTGGCTCGGGCGCATATTGTCTCCCAAAGCAGGCTATTTCGTGGCCGATTGGGCGGCTCGGGCTTTGAGCGCGCACACCAATGCTCACGAAGTGACGGCACTGCGGCAGAATTTGCGGGTGGTGTTCGGTGCTGACGTGCCTGACAGCCAACTGTCTCACGCCACACGACTCGCCTTCCGCAACAGCGCCAGGGCTTACTACGATCTCTATCGAGCAGTGGCTTTGGGGCCAGAGGCGATTCGGGCATCGGTTGAATTCACCGATCGGGCACGCACTGTCATCGATACGTATTTTGGCAAAGGGCGCGGCGTGATGGTTGTCACCGGGCATTACGGAAATTTCGATCTGGGGGGGCTGGCCTATAGTTTATTGGGGATTCCCACACAGATTCTTTCCTGGCCCAATCCTCGCCAGGACTATCGGGCACAAAATGATATTCGCATGTTGCTCGGTTTTGATGTCACACCCCTTAGTCTACCGGCCTTGAAAAAAGCTGTGCAGACGCTGCGGCAGGGCGGCATCGTCGCCACGGCTGTCGATCGTCCCCCGCCGCCGGGTTCGGGGGAGCTGCTATCCTTCTTTGGCCAGCCCGCCCGCCTGCCGGTGGGACATGTGCGTCTGGCCCAGCAAGCCAACGCCTATCTGGCTGTGGCGCATTGCCGCAAGCATCCCACGCGACCGCACATCTATCTGCTCGACTTCGAGGTCCCGATCGAAATCGAGCCCAGCGGTGATCGCAAACAGACGATGATCACCTATGCCAGTCGCATCCTCAGTACTTTGGAGAATCATATCCGACAGTACCCCGAACAATGGTACATGTTCCATCCCGTTTGGGAACAGACATGATGAGCCCCGGCACACCGCATAACGAAGGGAGATTTCGGAATTCGGATTGCGGATTGGTCGAAAACTGGCGTTAATAACTCTCGGCAATCTCTATTCACGGAACTGGAGTCTGGCGAAAACGAAATCCGTCACCGATAGACGCATTTTCGGCCCCGAATTGCACGAATTGTGAAAGGCTTTTCACTTCTTTTTTCGGGCAATTCGTGGCAAGATCGAAAAACGCCAGGGTCCAGTACGGAACAACCCGTTCCAGCAAACGATTGAATCATTCACACACGCGTTTTGAGGAAAATTTTATGGCTACCAGCAAAAAACACGCCCGCATCAATGATATTCTGTTAGGGCCTTTGGAGCGTCCGGCTTTGCGGTGGTTAGCCGCCCACATGCCCGCCTGGGTCAATCCCGACGTGCTCACGGGCATCGGCGTGGTGGGGGCGCTGCTCGTTTTTATCAGCTATAATTTGACGCGTTCTTCTGACATCTTTTTGTGGGGCGTCAATTTGGGTTTGCTGATCAACTGGTTCGGTGACAGTCTCGATGGCACGCTGGCCCGCTATCGCCACATTGAGCGCCCGCGTTATGGCTTTTTTGTGGATCACACTGTCGATGCCTTCAACATCGTCTTGATTGTGTTAGGGTTGGCGCTCTCGCCGTATGTCCGCTTTGAATACGCGGCGCTGGCACTTGTGGGCTACCTGCTGCTGTCGGTGCTGGTGTATGTGCGCACCTACATCCAGGGCGTGTTTCAGATATCTTACGGCAAGCTGGGCCCCACCGAAGCGCGGGCGATTGTGGTTCTGGCCAATGTCTACGTGTACTTTTGGGGGAATCCCGCCATGCAGACGGCACTTGGCAAAGTGCGTGTCTACGACGTTGTGACCCTGACCTTCGCCGCGATATTGTTTATTATTTACATCGTTTCCAGCCTCAAGGAGGCCCGAGTCCTGGCGGAAGAAGATCGTCCGTCTCAAGGCTAGGGTTTGGGGCAGTCCTGGTCCATTTTTCTGCGTGTGTGGCAGCGTAGGGTAAGCGTAGGCTTGGCGTCCAGTAGTTTGCCACCGAATCTGTTATTCTCTATTCAAGAGATGGCAATCTCTTCTTCTCCTCCTTTTGATGAGCGCTCACGGTCGGGCAGCCGTGAGCGCTCAGCGCGTCCGGGAATAAGGGGTGGTGATTCATCGCCGGGCGGGCGTGGGATGACATGACGCCTACGATCAATATCAGCCGGGTAAGGTGCGGGTGGGTGGGGCGAGATTACTGCCAAATTCCTGAAACGCATCCCCTACTAAAAATGTGAATTGACAGCGTAGCAGATGTCCCTTATAATAGGCTTATCTCCCTGGTGTTTGGCGCCAAGAGTTGTAGAAATTTTATATGGTATCGATAGCCGAACCTTGCTGTGTTCAGCTTTCCATGCTCGCTCTTTGAATGCTCGGAGGAGGACAATGCTTCCCAAAAGACCTGCTGGACTTATTCGTATTTTGCCCCTGGTGGTAGTCCTGATCATCTTTTCCCTCGTATTGGGATCAGGATTCACTTCTGTTAGCCTGGCGGAAGGCGCCCCTCATACCTTTATGGCCGGTTATGGCCCGCTCCAAGGTTGTGTGGATGTCACTGTGGGCAGCACAGGCATGTTCCTGAACGGAGATGGCACCATCTCGGTGGATGTGCCAGGACCGGTGTTAGATGCCTGGCTGGTATGGACAGGCACCGCCGATGAAACCAAAAATGTTGTTACCGATCCCACGATGTCGGATCTGGTGGTTAATGGCACGTCCGTGCTGGGGGTGTCCCGAGACCAGCGGCGACCCGCCACCGACAACCCCATCTGGTACAACTACTTTGCCGATGTGGGGCCCAACGGCGTCAATCTGGTGAATCAGGGCGGGAACACCTTCAATATTTCTGGTTGGGGCCCCCTCTTCTCGTCTACCCCTGAAGGCCGGGGCACCCGCCGCAACGGCGCCAGCCTCGTTGTGGTGTACGATACCACCCCCTGCACCCGCGCCAATGCCCTGTATGTGTTCGATAATATGGACTGGGCGTTCTATCATCAGGTTGAATTTGCCACCGATGTCATCGCCGTGCAATTCGAACCGGCCAACTTGGACCGCACCGCCCGCGTGTGGAGCTCGATCGCCGGTATCGATCACACCCAGGTTGACCGGGGTGTGTGCCGTGGCGTGCGCTTCTGGTACGAGCAAGGTGTGGGCGCTCCGCCCAATGTACTCCTGAATCATACCTGGCCCGCAAGTACGGGTGTCAATGGCGGCGACGTCATCGCCGATGACATCTGGAATCCCACTCCGCCCTGTACGGCTGATATTCGGCCACCGGCGACCAACGTCTCGGGCGGATACAGCGAAGGCACTGGTGACTACGGTTCAGCTATGCTGGAAGTTACCGTCCCTGCCGGCGCCACCCACTCAGCTTATCAGCTCGAATCGGAGACACCTACCGATCCCACCATCTCGCCCCCCTTCCTGGGCGGTGAATCCTTCATGTGGGTAGGTGCGGCTTCTCCCTTCATTATCGATATTCCCTCGCCCGACCTGACGGTGGACAAAAGCGATGGTCTGGCCGAAGCAGATGCCGGCGCCACCCTCACTTACACCCTCGACTACGCCAATATCGGCGACGGCGATGGTGAAAACGTGGTGCTGCAGGACACCCTGCCCGATTGGGTGAGCTTCGTCAGCGCCAGTGGTGGGGGCACCGAAGCGGGTGGAGTGATCACCTGGAATTTGGGCACGTTGCCTCCCGGCGCCAGTGCTTCGGTAGATGTGACCGTGCAGGTGGATGCGCTCTTCCCGGCCAGTGGTGTGTACACGCTGGAAAACAATGCTGCTATCAGCACCAGCACCCCCGGTGACGATCCTGCGAACAACAACGCCACCGATACCACCACCGTCACGGCGGCACCCGAACTCACGCTTGCCAAGACCGCCGGCCCCGATCCCGTGCCCGCGGGCGATCAGGTGACTTACACCTTTGATTGGAGCGTGGGCGGCAGCGCCCCGGCCGTGAATTTACAACTCAGCGATCCCGTGCCCACCGATACCAGCTTTGTCAGCGCCAGCGATGGTGGTACAGAAGCGGGTGGGGTGGTCACCTGGAGCCTGGGCGATCAGAATCCCGGCGCCAGCGGCTCGGTGACCATGATCGTGCAAACATTGACCCCGCTGGAGAATGGCCTCTCACTCCCCAACACGGCCACCCTGACAGAAGGCGGCGTGTTCAATGTGACGACAACGGCCGATGCCGCCGTTACTATCACCTCCAGCCACACTCTGAGCATCAGCAAAGTGGCTGATCCCGAACCGGTGGATGCGGGCACACTGCTCACCTACACCCTCAGCTACGCCGCCCAGGGCAATTCGCCCACCGGCATGGTGGCGCTCACCGATACGGTGCCAGCACACACAAGCTTTGTCAGCGCCAGCCATGGCGGCAGCGAAGCCGGCGGGGTGGTCACCTGGGATCTGGGCGATCTGCTCCCCCGGGCCAGTGGCACCACCAGCGCCAGCGGGGATATTACCCTGGTCGTGTTGGTAGACACACCCCTCATCAATGGGCTGATCCTCGAAAATACAGCCACCCTGGCCGATGGCGATCCCGAGACGCCCCCGGCCGATACCGGCATCGTGGCCTCGACCGTGCGCTCTGATCACGAGCTGCATCTCAGCAAAACCGCTACCCCCGCCGTCGAAGTCGAAAAAGACGGGTTGATTACTTACACGCTCGACTACAGCGTCACCGGCAATGAGCCGGCGCCCAATGTGGTCTTGCGGGACGTCATCCCCTTTGGCACCCAATTTGTTAGCGCCACAGGTGGCGGAACTTTTGTGCCGCCTGCCGTGGTCTGGGACCTGGGCAACATCGATCCGCCTGCCAGCGGTTCTATCAGCTTTGTGGTGCGGGTGAACAAAACCCTGCCCAATGGCATCGATATCGATAATACGGCGGTGGTCAGCGACGACGACCCTGAGACGGCGGCAGCCGAGGCTTCGGTCACCGTGCCCGTCAAGCCCACACCGCCACCGGCCTCCATTGGCGACGATGTGTTCGCTGATATCAATAACAATGGCGTGCGCGATCCCGGTGAACCGGGCTTTGCCGGCGTGCCGGTCACCCTCAGCGATCCGGGCGCCGATGGCGTCTGTGGTACCGCAGATGACATCGTGCTGCAAAGCATTGTCACCAACGGCGAAGGCCAGTATCTCTTCGCCAATCTCACCCCTGGCACGTACTGCGTCTCCATCGATACGGCGGCTATCCCGGCCGGATACGATCTGGGCGGCAGCTTCTCCAATCCCGCCGGCCCCATCACCGTGACCGAAGGTCAGGATTATCGTAACGCCGACTTCGGCTTCGTGACCACAGCCGGTACGGCGCTGATCGGCGACCGTGTGTGGTTGGATGTGGATAAAGACGGCGTGCAGGATGAGGGTGAATCCGGCATTAGCGGGGTCGATGTCATGCTGCACCAGACCGGCGTCGATGGCCTCTGTGGCACTGCCGATGACGTGCTCGGGCCCACCGTCACCACCAATGCAGCCGGTCTCTACCAATTCCCGGTGGCACCTGGCTCCTACTGCGTGATGGTGGTCGAGAGCACTTTACCGCCCGACCTCAGCCTCACCGGCGGCGATAATCCGCATGGTCCCATCGTGGTCAATGCCGGCGATGTGTATGACCTGGCCGACTTTGGCTATGGCCCCACCGACGGCACCTTTGGCAGCATCGGCGACTTCGTGTTCTTCGATGCCAACCGCAACGGCGTCTACGATCCGGCCAATGGCGAAGGCGGCATTGCCAACGTCACGCTCGACCTCTTCCAGGCGGGCGCGGACAGTGTGTGCGGCGGCGGCGATGATATCTACGCTGCCACCACCACCACCGACGGCTTGGGCCGTTATCTCTTCTCGGGCCTGAGCGATGGCGTTTACTGCGTCATCATCACCGATGCCCACGGTATTCTCAGCGATTACGTGCAAAGCTTCGGCGTGCCCGACACCAACAACAACGGCCAATCCAGCCCCTACATGGCCACCATTGCCGGCGGCAGCGATGTGCTCACTGCCGACTTCAGTTTTGCCGATGGTCACATCCTCAGCCTGCGCAAAGGCGACAATCCCGATCCGGTGGAAGCAGGCGACCTGCTGGTTTACTCCATCACTTATTCGGTCTCCGGCCGTGAACCTGCCCCCAATGTCGTGCTCAAAGACACCCTGCCAGCGCATACGACCTTTGTTGCGGCCACAAACGGCGGCAGCGAAAGCGGCGGGGTGGTCACGTGGATGCTGGGGACACTGAATCCGGGTGACACCAACACCGTGCAAGTCACCGTGCGGGTGGATACGCCCCTGGTCAACGGCACCTATCTGCGCAACGGCATCGCCATCACGGACGATGACGGCGTCACCGTCACCGATGTGGAAGACACCCGCGTGCACAGTGCCTACGCCTTCACCCTCAGCAAGAGCGGCGATCCCAATCCCGTGACAGCCGGCAATGAACTGGTTTACACCCTCAACTACGAAGTCACCGGCAACGCGCCGGCAACCGAGGTCGTGATTGAGGACGTTCTGCCTGCCCATACCAGCTTTGTCAGCGCCAGCGATGGCGGCGTAGAAAGCGGCGGCGTCGTGAGCTGGAACCTGGGCACCCTGCTGCCACCAGCCTCGGGCAGTGTCTCCATGGTTGTAAAGATCGATAAATCTTTGCCCACGGGTGCCACCATCAGCAACGCAGCCACCATCACCGGCAAAGAAGGTTTCACCGCCACAGGCACCACCGCGACCGATGTCATTGGCATCCCGGTGCTGGAACTGATCAAGACCGCCAACACGGCGGGACCGGTCGTCCTGGGCGATGTGTATACCTACCAACTCTGCTACCAAAATGCCGGTGGTGAGACCGCACTCGATACCGGCATGGTGGACGACCTGCCTACGAATGTCGATTATGTGGATGGCACGGTCACCGGTGGCGGCATCTTAGACGCCGCCAATCATCGCCTGAGCTGGAGCCTGGGCAGCCTGACGCCGGGCGCCAACGGCTGCTTTAGCTTCGATGTCAAAGTGACACGTACGATTACAGCCCTCAGCGCCAGCAGCGGCGACGTGATCCCCTACCGCGTGTGGGCAGACCTCACCCTGCTGAACACCGCCACCATCAGCGCCAGCAACGCCGATTCGGCGACTGCCCAGCACGAGCTCACCCTCAGCTCCATCGTCAACCCCGGCATCTTCAAAGCCGTGGATAAGAGCAAGGTGATTGCTACCGAGGAACTGGAATATACCCTGAGCGTGACCAATGACGGCAATGCGCCGGCATCGGGGGTGATTGTCACCGACCAGCTCAGCACCTATCTCGAAGAAATCCGGGTGACAACCAGTCAGGGCTCGGCCAGCTACGATGCCACCACCCACACCGTGACCGTGGATCTGGGCATGGTCGATCCTGGCGCCGCAGCCACCATCACCATCAAGGCTCGCGTCAAATGGCTGGAGCACGATCTGGTGCCGCTGACCTTTACCAACAGCGCCGTGGTCAGCTTCAACGAGGGCAATCCTCGTGAGTCGAACATCGTGCAGGTCGAGGTAGACGGTTCGCCACCACCCAACGAGATCCCCGAGCCCGCCACCCTGTTCCTGTTGGGCAGCGGTCTGGCCGGTTTGGCTGGTTGGGCGCGACGGCGTCGCCGGCACCTGTCCTGATACCATAACCCTCCTCTCTAACACAGACCCCCCGGCCAAAACCGGGGGGTTATTTTTACGCTGGGGGGGGGGACGAATCTCGGATTCGCCCCTACTCTACCCGCCGGGTAACGACATTGCGTTTTAGATTGCGGCGCTCCAGACGGAACTGCCGTCGCTTGTCGGCTTCCTCGTAGCGCCGTTGTTCTTCCTCGTTGCCGGGGACGAGGGGCGGGATTGCCACCCGCTGCCCTTGTTCATCGATTGCCACAAAGGTGAGATACGCACTGGAACAATGCCTGCGCTCGCCGGTGAGGGGGTTTTCGGCTTCGACGCGCACGCCGATCTCCATGCTGGTATGAAATGCCCGATTCACCTGCGCCTTTAAGATCACCACCTCACCGGCATGGATGGGGGAGCGAAAATGCAGATCATCCATGCTGGCTGTCACGGTAATCTGACGGGCATGGCGCTGGGCGGCGATGCCGGCGCAGATGTCGATCCAGGCCATGATCTGACCCCCAAAGGCGGTGCCCAGGGGATTGGTGTGCGAAGGCAGCACCAGTTGGGTCATCTCGACATACGACTCACAGGCACGCTTGGGGGTCAATGCTGGGTTCATTATCGATGCAGCTCCTGCAAGAGTGAAACGCGGGGGGTGTGTCCATTATGCCAGTGGCGCCGCCCCATGAGAGCAGCGAGTGCACGAGGGCGTAAGTCCATGGATGATTGGGATTTTCCTTCTGCGTCGGACGCATCCGTGATGCGCCGGTTTTTGCCGCCTAACCCGATGGGAGGCAGGGGACGGAGGCCGTTAATCAAAGGGGATGTCGGAGGCGGGTTCCTCGTCAGCGCTGGCCACAGCTTCTTCGCTGGCCAGTACTTCGCGCCCGCGGGTGCCGCCTCTGTCGGGGCCGATGATCCCATCCTCCTCCATGAAATCGATGAGGCGGGCGGCTCGGGTGTATCCCACACGCAAGCGCCGCTGTAATAGGCTGGTGCTGGCCCGGCCAGATTCCTGTACGACTTTTATGGCTTCGTTATAAAGGACATCTTTGGCCACTTCATCTTCGACTTCGGCGATGATCTCGTCCCACAAGGGGCGTTGCACCGCCGGCGTTGGCGATTCTTCGAGTAGCAGGCCCGCGGTTTCGGCGCTGCTGGCAGTGCGTTCAGCCTGGACGCCGCCCAGGCCCCGCCAGTAACGTGTCAGGCGATTGACCTCGGCGTCGGAGACAAAGGCGCCTTGTAGGCGGGCCAGTTTGGCCGAGTCGGGGCGCATAAACAACATGTCACCGCGGCCCAACAGGCGTTCGGCGCCAGGGGAATCGAGAATCACGCGGGAATCGATCTGGCTGGTGACGCTGAAAGCGATGCGAGAAGGGAAGTTGGCTTTGATGAGACCGGTCACCACGTTGACCGAGGGTCGTTGAGTGGCAATGACAATATGGATGCCCGTGGCTCGCGCCATCTGCGCCAGACGCACCAACGACTTCTCCACCTCGTCTGGCGACGTCATCATGATGTCGGCCAATTCGTCCACGATGATGACAATATAAGGGATGAGCCGCTTGCCCTCGCTGGATCGGCGCAGATTATAAGCCTCGATATTGCGCGCCCCGGCTTTGGATAAAACACGATAGCGGTTATCCATCTCTTTGGTGGCCCAGTGCAAAACGCCCACCACCTTATCGATTTCCGTCACCACTGGAGCCACTAGATGCGGGATATTATTGTAGCCCGTCAGTTCCACACGTTTGGGATCCACAAGCACAATGCGTAGTTCGTCCGGGGTGTACTGAAACAGCAGCGAGCAAATCACAGAGTTGACACACACCGATTTGCCCGAACCGGTGGCGCCGGCAATGAGCAAATGCGGCATACGCGCCAGGCTGGCCGCTACGGCCGTGCCCGATACATCCTGCCCAAGGGCGATACGCAAAGGTGCCTGCAGGGTGCGAAATTCTTCTGATTCCAAAATCGAGCGTAGCGAAACGATGGCCACATTTTGGTTGGGCACCTCCAGGCCCACAATATCGCGGCCGGGCACTGGCGCTTCGATACGGATGGGCGAGGCTGATAAAGCCAGCGACAGATCGTTGGCCAAAGCCTGGATCTTTCTCACGCTGATCTTCATGCGTTTTTCTTCCCCGCGCACCTTGCGGGTGATGTAACCGGGTTTGAGCCCAAACTGTGTCACCACCGGACCTTTGTTGACTTCGACCACGGTCACGGGCACATTGAAGGCGTGCAGGGTGTCTTCGATGATCTTGGCGCGCTCGGCCAGATCTTCTTCTGTGATATCCACATTGCCCAAATCATCCAGGATATTGGCCACTTCGGGTAGGCGCCAGGTGGTTTCTTCCCCACCGATGATGCGGATGGTGGGGGCAGGGGCTTCGGTGGCAGCCGCGGCCAGGCCCCGGGTTTTATCGGCGGGCAGGGTTGAGACCGGGCCGTCGATGCCGATGCCGGGCGGAGTTGCTGCCTGGCGTTGCCGGCGTTCGCTCAACCAGGCCTTGATCCGTTCCCCCACCGAGGGCTTCACCCGGATGACGCCGGAACGACGCTCCTGCAGACGATGGGGCAGCGCCGCCAAAAACACGGCGATTCCCGTCACCAACAGCAGCACCAGAGCAGTTAGATCATTCAACTGCATGCCCAATAATAATATGAGTCCGACCGTGGCGATGAGCAGCAAAGCGCCCAGGGCCAGGGTGGGGCCCAACAGCTCCACCAGGAACTGGCTGCTTACCCAGCCCACCCAGCCCCCATAATCGCCGGGCAATGTCCGCCCTAACGGATCGATAGCTGTCGCCAGCAGATGCACCGTTGCCTGGAAAACAAGCCACAGCAACAGAAAGCCCATCAGGCGCATGGGTGTAAACGATTTGGCGCGTTGATTGCTGCGTAAATACAGAAAAAGACCCACCACCAACAGCACCACGGGCGCCACATACACCCCAATCCCCACCGTCAGGCTCAACTGTTGCAGCCACCAGGCCGTGATCTGACCCCGGTTGGGGCTGAGCAGGGTCAGGGTCGAGAAAATGCTCAAGATCACCAGTGCGATCCCCCACAAGGCGCCATCTGTGATGCTCCCAATGAACCGTGACAGCAGCGATGGTCGGCGGCGCTTGCGGCTGGTGCGCTTTTTCCTGCCTGATTGGCTGCTCTTACGGGGGGGGGATGCTTTTTTGCGCCGGGACGACTGCTGTGTGCGGGAACGTTTTGTCATAACCAAACTCGGGAGAAGAGAGAGCGCATCATTAGCGATAGCCCATTTGTTCGTAGCGGCATTATACCATGCAGCAAACATTCCGGCAATGGCCTGCGAAGGGAAGGGTGCGTCCCGGACCAGCTCGGCGTAAGTCCACAGATGGTTGGGGTTTTCCTTTTGCGTCAGCCGCATCACGGATGCGGCTGACGCTTGTCACCTCACCATGGCCTACTCTTTCCCGGTCTGAAACGACTCTCCCGCCTGGAAGTGCCGATATGTTTGTTATTTCACTTGACACGTATCTTCGCCCGCGAGTATAATCAATTCACTTGCGTCGAGCCATCTTGGCGCTATGTCTCTACTCTCCAGACAACGGCGCTGAAAGCTGAGTCATAGGGCGCGTTACTCCCGCATCGGTTCGTCACCATTTTTATAGTGGCCCATCCACCCTGCGAAATAAAACCAACTTCACCAAGGAAATGAGGGTATGGCAAACGAGAACCAAGTACCGGAAGAACTCCAACAGAATGTCTTTATGACTTCCGTCGATTTTCTGTATAACTGGAGTCGTAAGAATAGTATGTGGCCAATGTTTTTTGGTCTGGCCTGCTGTGCGATTGAGATGATCTGTACCGCAGCAGGACGTTATGACCTGTCCCGTTTTGGTATGGAAGTCATGCGGCCCTCACCGCGACAGGCTGACCTCATGATCGTCTCGGGCACAGTCACCAAGAAGATGGCTCCTATCATCGTACGGTTGTACAACCAGATGGCTGAACCCCGCTACGTGCTGAGTATGGGCGCCTGTGCCACGGGGGGAGGGCCTTTCAAAGAAGGCTACAACGTCGTATCAGGCATCGACAAATACATTCCTGTTGACGTCTACGTGCCCGGATGCCCCCCCATCCCCGAAGCCCTGCTTTATGGCATTCTCAAGCTGCATGAGAAAGTGCAAAAACAAACTATCCGCTCGGTGCCCTGGTATCGCAAAGAGACTCCGCGTGGCATCACCATTCCCGAGCTAGGCCCCGACATCTTCCGTCCCGATCGTACCGCCGAAATCCGGAAGCTCACCATGCGCCCGGAAACAAGCGAGGAGATTGAGTCATGATAGATACGACGGTTACGACAACCAGTCTGCCCTACGCCGATGCCGTCCCCGGCGCCGTTGCAGCCGCAGACGAGTGGGGAATCGTGGTCAATGCGGACAAACTCGTCGAATTGGCCCTTTACCTGCGAAATAACGAAGGCTTTGACTACCTGTCCTCGCTGACGGCTGTAGATTATCTGGGCTTCAAAGACCGCTCGGAAGCAGACCGCTTCGAACTGGTTTATCACCTCTTCGATACCCAAAAAGGCGGCGACGGCATCGTGCTCAAAGTACGGCTGCCCGAGGCCAAACCCGAAGTCGATAGCCTGATCAAAGTGTATCCTGGCGCCGACTTGCAGGAACGGGAAGCGTACGATCTGTACGGGATTCGCTTCAATGGTCATCCCCGACTACGCCGCATCATCCTCTGGGAAGGCTTCAACGGCCATCCCATGCGTAAAGACTGGAAAGAAGCTTATCACGAAGCCGAGCACAAACCTTACAAAAGCCGCTGGCCGGTAGGCCATTTTCAATGGGCCGAAGATCGGGTGCCCTGGGGCGACAACATCAGCTATCCCCAAGGCTTCGATCCCGATGCCTTCGAACGCCCCCCCACCCCACTACCGATCATTCACGAGCCTCCCGAAGGGTCCAATTATATAAAAACAGAGCGCATCGTGGTCAACATGGGGCCACAGCATCCCTCCACCCACGGTGTCTTCCGCATGATTGTGGCCCTGGATGGAGAGACGGTGGTCGGACTGGAACCCGAAGTCGGCTATTTGCATCGTAATCACGAGAAAATTGGTGAGCGCAACACCTGGCTGGCCAATATCCCTTACACCGACCGTCTCGACTACCTTTCCAGCATGTCCAATAACTTTGGCTATGTCTTGGCAGTCGAAAAACTCATGGGTGACAAGGGCAAGCCTCCCGAGCGAGCGGAGTATCTGCGGGTGATCATGGCGGAATTCACGCGTATCGCCAATCACACCTGGACTATCGGATTCTTCCTCAACGACTTGGGCGCCTTCTATACCCCTGCACTTTACGCCATCGAAGAACGCGAGCTCATCCTCGACTTGTTCGAAGCTGCCACCGGCAGCCGCATGATGTGCAACTACATGCGTTTTGGGGGTGTCGTACGCGATGTCGATGAAGATTGGCTGCGCAGAGCGCGCGACATCGTCTTCAAGCGTCTTGATAGAAAGATCGACGAACTCGACGCCTATCTCACCGGCAACGAAATCCTCATGGCCCGCTGTGTGGGCGTAGGTCATCTCTCTGCCGCAGACGCTATCGCTCTCAGCGCCGCCGGCCCCGTCCTCCGTGGCTCGGGCGTACCTTACGACGTACGCCGCGCCCGACCTTATGGCATTTACGACCGTTTTGATTTCGATGTGGTTGCAGACGATGGGTGTGATGTCTACGCCCGTTACAAAGTGCGTCTGGGCGAAATTCGACAATCCGTTCGCATTCTCAAACAGGCCCTCGATCAGATTCCCGAAGGCCCGGTGAGGAACGGCAAACCCTCCTACGTCACCCGGGTCGCCAAAGGTGAAGCCTACGGTGCAGTCGAAGGCCCGAAAGGTGAATTGGGCTTCTACGTGGTCTCGGACGGGTCTGACAACCCCTGGCGCTATCACGTACGCGCCCCTTCCTACATCAATCTGAACACCCTGGAACCTTCGGCAGTCGGCTACAAAATAGCTGACGCCATCATTACCCTAGGCGCCATCGACATCGTCCTGGGCGAAACCGACCGTTAGCCCCCCCGCACCTCCAAAGGAACACAGCGCATGTTTGGCACTGGTATAATCAAAGGCTTAGGCATTACACTGCGTCACTTCGCAGAAACCTTCATCGATGACCTGGCACGCGTGCCCTCACGCTACACCAACGCCATCGGTACCCCGCAGGGCAAACTTCTGCGCCAACCGGCCGATAGCAAAGGCCTCTTCACCATTCAGTACCCGGAAGAAAAACGGGAATTGCCCGAACACTTCCGCTACCTCCCCATGCTCGTGTACGAAGAAGACACCGGCAAAGATCGCTGCACCGCCTGCGGTATTTGCGCCAAAGTGTGTCCGCCGCAGTGCATCTGGATTGTGCGCGATATGAACGAGCAGGGCAAACCCATCACTCGCCCCGCAGAATTCTACATCGACGCCAGCATCTGCATGAGTTGTGGTTTCTGCGCCGAATACTGCCCCTTCGACGCCATCAAGATGAATCACGATTACGAGCTGGCCATCTACGATCGTTATCCAACCCTCATCCTCGACAAAGACGAGCTCAGCGTTCCTACCAGCTACTACGCGTCCCTTTATCCCCAGGCCTGGGCAGCCGAAGAAATCGCTCGAGCCGCCAAGGCTGCCAAAAAAGCAGCACGCGGTAAAAAGACCAGGGCTGGCAAAGCCGGTCCGGCTGGCAAGGCACAGGGCAAAGTATAATTCCATCGTCTGCACCTGTTTTGGTGCTATGATGCCAACATAGCGCCCCCAAGCATTTACAAAGCCGGGCTGTCGCTGGATGACGATAGCGCGGCTCTTTGCCTTTGGTCCCTTTTACTTTTCAGGAGCAAGATCATGTCTGTCCAAATCATCTATCATGGCCATTCTGCTTTTTCCATTGTAAGCGATGGCATGCGCATCCTGATCGATCCTTTTTTTACGGACAACCCGGCTGCAAAAATCACCGAACAGGATGTCTCGGCCGACTTCATCCTCGTTTCCCATGGTCATGGCGACCATATCGGCGATACCATCTCCATTGCCAAACGCACCGGCGCCCTGGTCATCTGCAATTTTGAGATCGTGGGATGGTTGCAGAAGAAAGGCCTGCAAAACCTGCATCCCTTGCACCTCGGCGGTGGCAACCAATTCCCCTTTGGTCGTTGCAAAATGACCATTGCCCACCATGGCTCCGGCTTGCCCGATGGCAGCTATGGCGGCAATCCCGGCGGCTTCCTGCTGCAACTCAACAGCGGTAAAACCCTTTACTATGCCGGCGATACCGCCCTCACCTACGACATGAAATGGCTGGCCGACGATCATGTCGATGTCGCCCTGCTTCCCATTGGCGACAACTTCACCATGGGCCCCGACGACGCTCTCAAAGCAGTCAAGCTCATCACTCCCAAAACCGTCATTCCCTGCCACTATGGCACCTGGCCCTATATCGACGTCAACGCCGAAGACTTCCAGGCCCGCTGTAATCAGGAAACCGACGCCAATTGTGTGTTGCTCCACACCGAACAAAGCTTCATCATCGAGTAAACTATAGTGGTGACGTGATACGTATCACTCCTCAGCTATCACCTGTCACCTTCTCGCTAATGGCTCGGGCATTCCCTGGGCCATTTCCTTCCGTAACCTCTCTACGCTATGTACCCAAAAGCCGAAATTCTCTTCCCGCCATCCCTCATCTCCAGCCTGCGCAACCTGCGCGAACAAGGGTGGGCTGATCTGGTGGACCGAGTATCCAAACTATCGGAAATCGATCTCGATACCCTGGCCTTCTGCCTGCTCATGATCCGAATTAATAGCTGTCTCAAATGCTACAGCGGCAGCTACAAATTCATGCGCGGCTGCGAAGCCTGCGCCATGCAAAGCATCACCCAGTTCAAGGGAGATGAAACGGATCTTTTGCAGTTGTATGCCCACGCGCAGGCCGATATCCAAAACTACCTTGATGGCAATGGTCCTCCTGATGAAAGCGAGATCATCATCGAGAGTCACCCCGAAGACGAACTCGCAGACGAAGAATTCTACATCTAACCCATGCCTCCAAAACATATCGCCATCATCGGTGCCGGCGTGGCCGGACTGTCCGCTGCCTACGATCTCAGCCAATCAGGCACTCGCGTCACCATCTTCGAGGCAGCCTCCCAGGTGGGTGGCCTCGCAGCCGGATTCAAAGCCCCGAACTGGGATTGGACACTGGAAAAATACTACCACCACTGGTTTCAGTCTGATAAACACATCCTGGGCCTCATCTCCGAACTGGGATGGAGTCAGCAAGTGCGCTTTCCCCGCCCCTACACCGTGGTGTATCAAAATGGGCGCTTCCAGCCGCTCGACTCCATTCCTCAGGCCATCAAATTTACACTCAGAAATTTCCCGATTCTCGACACGCTGCGCTTTGGCGCTGTCGGTGCTTATCTACGGCTCACCCCCTGGTGGCGCCCTCTCGAGGGCGTCACGGCGGATGCCTGGATGCGAAAATGGGTGGGGGAGCGCGTTTATAACGCGCTTTGGCGCCCACTTCTAGTGGGTAAATTCGGCGAAGAAAACCTCGATGTCGTCAACATGGCCTGGCTTTGGGCCCGGCTCAAATCCCGCACCACCCGCCTCGGCACCTTCGCCGGGGGATTCCAGGCCTTCCTCGATCAACTCGCCCAGCATCTGCGCCAGCAGAGCGTCGACATCCGCCTCAATACCCCTGTCACTGCTATCCATCGTTCCTCCGGCAGCTCCGCTCCCTGGCTCATCCACACAGCCGATGACGTCTTCCCCTGTGATGCCGTCATCTCCACTACCTCCCCCGCGGCCATGGCCGCCCTCAGCCCCGATCTTCCTTCCAGCTACACCCAGCAACTGCAAAACCTACAGTCCATGGGGGCCGTTGTCCTCGTCCTCAGCCTCAAACACCGGCTCACATCCTACTACTGGCACAACCTGCCCAAAGAAGCTGGCTTTCCCTTCCTGGCATTGGTCGAGCACACCAACTACATCGGCCCCGAGCACTATGGCGGCGAGCACATCGTCTACTGCGGCGACTACCTGCCCCCCGACCACGAATACTTCGAGCTCAGCAAAGAACAGATCATCCAGCGTTTTTTGCCGGCGTTACAGCGCTTCAACCCCGACTTCGACGCCTCTTGGCTGAACGATAGCTGGCTGTGGACAACCCGCTACGCCCAACCCGTCCCTCACCTCAACCACTCGCACAACATTCCCCCTGTGCGCACCCCCCTGCCGGGCCTCTACTTCGCCAGCATGAGCCAGATTTACCCCTGGGATCGGGGTACCAACTACGCCGTCGAAATGGGTCGTCAAGTGGCCTCTTTCGTTATCGCCGACCTCTCGGCTTCCTCCCCCTCCGATCAGGCGTAACGAAAGCCCCTATCTTGACATCTCATCCAGGCAACCGGCAGTTTCGTATTCGTGTCACCCTGAGAAATCGTTCAGAAAGACAAATCTCAAAGTGTCCGGTGGCCAGACAGCTCATTAAAAGTTACAAATCAAGGAAAACTCTATGACTAACCAACCCAATACCGAAGCCGTCATGGCTGCTTTACGCACCGTGCAAGAGCCTGAACTCCATAAAGATTTGGTGACACTGAACATGATTCACGACCTCCAAATCGATGGAGAGACTGTTAGCCTCACGGTCATGCTCACCACGCCCGCCTGCCCCCTGAAAGGCAAAATGGAACAAGACATCCGCGATGCACTGGCGCCCATTCCCGGTGTCCAAAACATCCACGTGCGCTTCGATGCCAGTATCCGCAGCGACAACCGTATTACGGGCCAGCTCCAACTCCCCATCAAAAACATCATCGCTGTCGCCAGTGGCAAAGGGGGCGTGGGCAAAAGCACCGTGTCCGTCAATCTTGCTGTCGCCCTGGCCCAGACCGGCGCCAAAGTCGGGCTCCTCGATGCCGACATCACCGGCCCCAACATCCCCCAAATGCTCGGCGTTGCCAAGATGCCTGCTCCCCAGAATCAAAAACTCATCCCCGCCCAGGCCTACGGACTCCAATTCATGTCCATGGGTTTCATGCTCAAGCCCGATCAGGCTGCCATCTGGCGTGGCCCCATGCTGCACTCCGCCATCCGTCAGCTTTTTACCGACGTCGCCTGGACCGATATCGATTACATGATCGTCGATCTGCCCCCTGGCACCGGCGACGCCCAGCTCAGTCTGGCGCAATCCACCCCGCTCACCGGTGCCATCATCGTCTCCACCCCGCAGGATATTGCCCTCGCCGATGCCCGTCGGGGCCTCACCGCCTTCCAGCAACTCCAGGTGCCCATCCTCGGCATCGTCGAAAACATGTCCTACTTCATCGCCCCCGACACCGGCAATCGCTACGACATCTTCGGTTTTGGTGGTGCCGAACGCGCCGCCAAAGAATTGAGCGTTCCCTTCCTGGGCCGACTGCCTCTCGATCCCCGGGCACGTGAAGGCAGCGATCAAGGCACGCCCATCGTCGTCTCCGCTCCCGATTCCGAGATCGCCCGTTCCTTCCGCGATATTGCCCAACAACTGGCCGCTCAGGTCAGCCTGCTCAGCTTCCGCCCCGATCCGCAGCTCAAGATCATCTAAACCGCACGAAAACCGAGCAACCACAGACGTCCGGCCACGCCAAAATCAGGCTTGTCCGGCGTCTGTTATTTTATACGCAACGGCAAATAAAACGACTGGACTTTGGCGTTTTCCTTTTTGACACGAATTTTTACGAAAAATTTGGCAAATAATTCATCTCATTCGGGTAATTCGGGTCAAAAAATACGTCGGTAAGCCGCGAGTTTGATTTTCGCCAGACGCCAGTTAATTACGCAAGCATCGGTGCTGCTTGCGCCTCAACTTCAAAAGGTGCCAACGTCTGGAAGAAAAACGTCGAAGCGGCCCGGGCAATCCTGGCCTGCTCCTGAGGCGTCTCGGCACGGCTCATCAGAACCACCAAGGCAATTTGATGCATCGAAGCCAGATCCAGCACACTCAGGCCCTGCCGTAAAATACGGCAGCTAAACGCCCGGGCACGCTGCTGCATAGGAGGTTCTGCCGAGCACTGCACATACGACTGCACGGCATCTACGTATTGATTTGCCAGTTCAGAAAAAGATGAAGGCGACATGGAGGGAGACATGCGGGGGAACCTTCCTTCAAACAAGAGGGGAAAACAGGCGTATTCGACAGCCTATCATTTAAGATCACATAACTAAATAACATAAAACGAATAATTCGTCAAGTCGCTGAAAAGGCGATGTAATATCTGCCGAAAGAGGCACTCCCCAACCTCGCATTTTTGCACTCCCTTCCTGGGGCCTGATATAATGCAACGCGTCATAGTTGGCATATTGGGCCAACTCAGCAAAAACCCCCATCCTGCTACGCAAGGGAGCGTTTATATGGATTTTGCCTACACTAAAGAACACGAGATGGTACGCGACATGGTCCGGGGCTTCGCCAAAAAAGAAATCCGGCCTGTCATCAGCGATTATGACCGCGAGCACAAATACCCACACATCTTTCTATCACGAATGGCTGAATTGGGGATCATGGGGATCTGCATCCCCGAGCGTTACGGCGGCGCCGGGATGGACTACATCTCCCTGGGCATCGTCTCCGAGGCCCTCGAGTGGGCCGACGCCTCCGTGCGTGAAACCATCGCCGTGCACCTGGCCCTGAATGCCCTGGCCGTCTTCCAGTGGGGAACCGAGGCGCAAAAACAACAATTCCTGGCACCATTGGCCAGCGGTGCCAAAGTCGGCTGCTTTGGGCTCACCGAATCGGCTGCGGGTTCCGATGTGGCCGCCATGAAAAGCACCGCCCGTCGCCAGGGTGACGACTACATCCTCAACGGCGAAAAAATGTGGATCACCCTGGCCGACGTCGCCGACACCATGCTCGTCTTTGCCAAGACCGATCCCGACCAACGCCACCGCGGCATCAGCGCCTTCATACTCGAACGCGGCATGACCGGCCTCAGCACCGGCACCATCGCCGAAAAGATGGGTGTTCATGCCAGCAATACTGGCTGGATTGCCATGAACGACGTGCGCGTGCCCCAGCAAAATCGTCTTGGCGAAGAGGGCGAAGGCTTCAAGATCGCCATGAGCGCCCTCGACAACGCCCGCATGACCGTGGCCGCCGGCGCCTCCGGCACCATCCGCGCCGTCATGGAACTCGCCATCGCTTACGCCCAGGAACGCGAGACATTTGGTCAAAAAATCGCATCCTACCAGCTAGTGCAGCAGATGATCGCCAAGATGACGCTCAACTACGACATCTCCACCATGCTGTGGCAGCGCGCGGCCTGGCTCAAAAACCAGGGCATCCGTAACACGCGCGAGACCTCACAGGCCAAATGGTTCGCCACCGAATCTGCCTGGGATGCCGCCTCCGATGCCGTCCAGATTCACGGCGCCTATGGCTTCTCCAAAGAATACGAAGTCGAGCGCTACTTGCGCAACGCCAAGGGCGCCGTCATTTACGAGGGCACCACCCAGATTCATCAACTTATGCAAGCCAGCTATGTGCTGGGCTTGCGCCGTGATAAACCCTTGCGCTGCGAACTCCCCGCCTACGATCCGCAACTCTGGCAGGAAGATTAGTACACGCAGGCGGAAATAGCGGTAGGGTTAGGCGGCGAAAACGGCGCATCCCGGATGCGCCGGGCGCTCGACAACCCTCCTGGTATTTAGGCCGTCGTGTACTAGCCCCACCACCGCACTCATTGCCATCTACCCCCCCATTACCTATTTTGCTCAAGGAGAAATCAGTATGCGGTACTTAGTTTGTGTCAAACAGACACCTGACACAGCCGAATTACCCAAGGTGAACCCCGAAGAAGCTGCTAGTGGCCAACTCAGCATTAACCTCGTCGTCAACCCCTGGGACGAACATGCCATTGAGACGGGTTTGCAGATGGCCGAAAACTATGGCGGCGTCACCAGTGCCATCACCGTCGGCGGCGAATCATCCATCGATGCTCTGCGCAGCGCCCTGGCCATCGGCTGTAAAGATGCCACCTTGGTGCAGGAACAAGCCGCAGACGCCAACAGCGTGGCCAGCCTGCTGGCTGCCGCCGTGACAAAAATGGGCGATGTCAATTACCTACTCACGGGCCAGATGACCGTGGATGGCAACAGCGGATCCGTGCCCGTGGCCGTGGCGCGCAAACTCGGTTGGCCCGTAATCACCGGCGTTGCCAAAATTATCGAGGCCAGTGACGAAAGCATCACCGTCGAACGCGTCGCCGGTCAGGCCCGCTATACGGTTCAAGTCGCTGCCCCCGCAGTCGTATCTGTGATCAAAGAGATCGGCGAACCCCGCTATCCCACCTTCATCAACATCCGCAAAGCGGCCCGGGTGCAGATCCCCACCTGGACAGCCGCCGATCTCGACACCGAAACCGCGGCGGCGCTGGTGGACATGGACAACTACCGCAAGCCGACTGCCCGCGACGCCCATGTGCAACTATTTGATACTGCCGCAGAACTCGTCGACGCCCTGCTTGCCGAAAAAGTGTTATAGGAGAAGCCCCATGAAAATCCTTGTTTTTATCGAAACAGATAACGGTGCTGTACACACCAGCAGTTGGGAAGCCCTGGGCAAAGCCCTGTCCCTGAGCGATGATGTATCGGCAGTGGTTATTGGTCAGAACGTCGGCGATGTTAGCGCCCAGGCAGGCGCCCGCGGCGCCCGCACCGTTTACGTCATAGACGATGCCAGCCGGGCCACATTTGATCTCGACCTTTACACGGCCGATGTCAAGGCCGTTTTGGCTGCCAGCGACGCCGACGCTTTCCTGGCGATCCACACCGGCAATGGCCGCGATCTGGCGGCCGCAGTGGGCGCCGATCTCAATGCCGGTTTTGTCGCCGACTGCCTTGATTTGCGGCTGGATGATGATACACTGGTGGGCACCCGGCCCATCTATTCCGGCAACATCCTGGCCGATGCCAAAACCAGCAGCCATCCCCAAATCGCCACCCTCCGTCCCCGCGCCGCCACCGCCGCCGCCGATACCGGCGCCAGCGCCGAAGTCGTCACCATGTCGCCCACCGCCGCCGAAAGCAGGGTGCAGGTGCTCGCGGTGGAACATGCCCAAACCGGCGAGATCAGTCTCACGGACGCCAACATCATTGTTTCGGGGGGCCGCGGTGTGGCCAAAGACCCCGAACTGGGCTTCAAGATCATCGGTGAACTGGCCGATACCCTGAGAGCTGCCGTGGGCGCCTCCCGCGCCGCCGTCGATGCCGGTTACATCGAATACAAGCATCAGGTGGGCCAGACCGGCAAAGTCGTGCGCCCCGACCTGTACATTGCCTGCGGCATCAGTGGGGCCGTGCAGCATCTGGCCGGCATGGGCGCCAGCAAGCTCATCGTGGTCATCAACAAAGATAGCGAGGCTCCCATCTTCAGCGTAGCCAACTATGGCATTGTCGGCGACTTGTTCGAAGTCGTGCCCGCCATGAACAGCGCCGCCCAAAGCAAGCTACACAAAGCCTGATTCCCCCAAGCCTCTCACCCCTGCCATTTTCGAACATCCGGCGCCTGACTCTGGGCGCCGGATGTTCAGTGTTTAGCTGCTTCCAGGCAGAATACCCCCTCGGGGCCGGCCGTGGCTGCGTGCAGGGTGCGCGGGCCCAGCTCCAGCCGATCTCCGGGACCCATGACAAGTGTTTCACCGCTTTCGGGCAGGTGGAATGTGATCGAACCCCGCACCACGTACAGCACTTTGGTGTAGGAATGTGTGTGGGGCGAATAGCTGAAGTTGGGGCCATTGGCCCACGTGTAGGGGTGCAGGCCCTCTCCGCGCAACTGCATACGTAATTCGTCTTCGCTGACATCATCGCCGTATAGCCAGCGTATAAATTGGTGTGACATGAACCTTTATCCTTTGTAGGGGGGCGTCAGGGCAGGGTGGCGGCATCTTCGCCCATACGGGAGACATCATAGCCGCCCAGGGCCGCCACGGTTTGGGCAAAACGCGGGCTACGAATGATGTCGAGCAAGGGCGCCAGTAGTTCGCTGTGGTAAAAGGCCTGGGGAATGATCAGTTGATAACTTTCCTGGAACAGGGGCAGGAAATCAAGATGCAAGGAGCGTGCCGCCGCTAAGATGCCCAGGGCGCAATCGGCGGCGCTACTTTTCACCGCCGCGGCCACGGCCAGATGGGTGGCTTCAGTACGTTCGTAGCCCTGAATGGCGTCGGCGCTGATGCCTTGCTGTTGCAACTGGTAGTCAAGGAGCACGCGGGTGCCCGAGCCGGCCTGACGATTGACAAAGCTGACATCCGGCCGCATGAGATCGTGCAGAGTGCGGATGCCTTTGGGATTTCCAGGCAGCACCATCAGCCCTTGTGTGCGCTCGACAAAATGCAACACAATGATTGGCATATGGGACAGATGTTGGCGCAGAGTGCTGAGGTTGTAGATACCGGTTGCCGGGTCCAGGAGATGGGCGCTGGCGATGTGTGCCTCGCCGCGGCCCAGGGCCAGCAGGCCAGCCAATGAGCCCACGTGGCTGGAACGCAGAAAACGGCTGGGTTGGCTACGGCGCAAGAGATCCGCCAGCAGATCGATGGTAAGATCGTGGCTGCCCAGGTGGATGATGCTTTGTTCGATGATGTGGGCGGGACGCAATAACTCGACCTCCAGGGTGTCCCCCGCCGGCAGTGGCTGAGCCCCGCGCGGCAGGTGGATGATGCCGTCGGCCTGCACCATCGACATAGTGGCGCCGGCACCGCGTGTAACAGGCGTGGCCACCATGCGCCGGCCCACATGGCCCAAAGTGACGCGGATTAGCTCATCGTAGTCGGGAGGGGTGGGGAGGGAATGCGTCAGGGTGGCCTGCACATGCGGGCGATGGGCCTGATCCTGGCCCAACCAGGTTTGGATCAGAGGTCGCACCAGGCGATCAAAAGTGAGCATGGCGCCGACGGGGTAACGGGTTATGCCCAGTACGGGTTTGCCCAGGGCATGACCGAGGATGGTCGTGTGTCCGGGGCGCAGGGCAATGCCGTCGACAATGACCTCGCCCCGTTGGGCGATGAGCACGGCTGTGGCAGCCGCGGAGCCAGCATTGATGACCACGAGATCGTGATCCTGCAGGGCGGCGGTAAATGCCTGTTCGAGGCTGCTCATATCATCACCGACAACAGACAAACGATTGCTGACTGCGCCCCAGCTTTCGGCCATGGCGCCCACAACGAGCGCGTTGGTTTCGGCGGTGTCGCTGGGGGATACGCTGCCGTTTGTCGTTTCGGGAGCAGAATCAGCCGGGAGTATGGCGATGCGGGGACGCCGGTAGACGCGCACATGCCGATGCCCGCTGCGGGCAATGGCGCCGAGATCGGCCGGGCGCAGTTGATGGTTGGCCGGCAGTATCAACTGCGTGTTGACGATGTCTTCGCCGATGGTGCGAATATGCTGCCAGCGCCGCACGCGTTCCTGAATGAGGAGTGCCGTGGCGTCTGCGTTGAGAAGGGCGTGTTCGCGGGGGATAAGGGCGTTGTAGCCCTGCGGGATTGGCTCGTCGGTGGTCACAGGCATGGCCTGCCGGCCGATGCGCAAATGCACTGGCTGCTCGGCCGATGCGGTTGCAGTCTCGGCAGCGCGCAGCGCGTAACCATCCATCGCCGCACTATGCTGCTGCGGCACCGATATGCGTGCCCAAACCGAGACCGCGGTGATACGGCCATTGGCTTCGGCCAGGGGGATGGTTTCGGCGGGCATGCGGCGCAGGGCACCGCTGTGTTCTAAGGCTTGCAGCCAGGCACTGAGGGCTTGTTCGAGGGGTGGGTTTTGCAGGGGCATGGGTCGGTTCGGAGGAGAGTGATCAAGGACAAGTGCTCAGGCGTCAGCGAAGTCCTTGCGAGGTCTTGGCGCCAGGAGTCGGCCGGCGCCGACTCTGCGTGTGGCGAAGAGGGGACGGCAAAGGCCATCCTCTGGCCGCAGGCCTGAAGAGCCTGACTTCAGTCAGCGAGAGCAAAACGAAAGGTCATCGATGGCCGTGCACTCAGCGCGTGCTACGGGTGAAGTGAAGCTTGATTTGTTGATTGTTGTAAGTTTGTTCGGAAAATCCGCAAAAGCTGAATCCCTGGGCCCGATAGAATTCGATTGCCGGGTGATTTTTGGTGTGCAATGTCACTAACAAGCTGCGCAAATGACGCTCCTGGCCCCAGCGCAGGGCATAATCGAGCAGCTTGGTTCCGATGCCCTGCCGCCGGTAGTCAGGCGCCACGACATGGCGATAAATGCTTCCTGCGCTGATGGCTATGTCAGGGATCATGTGCAGGTAGCCCACGATGTCGTTGTTTTTACGAGCCGAGAGCAAGCAATCGCCCCGCTGCCAGAACTGCAGGAGGTTGTCATCGGCGAGGGTGGCGTTAATTTCCATTTGCCGCGGCAAATTGACCAGGTGAAAGCTCACTTGCATGTCAATGGCATTGGCCTGCATGGTCATTTGCCATACGCGTTGGGTGATATAACTGGCATCGAGGCGGGCGCATTCGTTGAGATCGTGCAGTGTGGGGCGGTGGATGTATAACACAGGTAGCAAGGGGGGGAGTGGATCAGGTGGGACGGGCGTAGGCGGAGAGGGCGGCGCTGATGTCGTCGCCGCGGCGGATGCTGTAGACGGGGATGTTGCTGGCCCAGAGTTCGTTGATGGTTTTTTGATGTTGGGGTGCGGGAGCAAAGCTGTCGGCAGCAATGTGGATGACGGTGCTTTGGATGCCGCGACGGTTGAGTTCACGCAGGGCCGCAATCCAGGTGGGATCGGTGGAGGGAGTGATGGCGATGATGGTGCTGGAACGGTCGAGGATGTGGCCTTCGGCCATGAGCAAGCGGTCAAAGGCGAGGGTGGGGGTGGGTTCCAAAACGGCCAGCAGTTCCAGAATCTTGTTCAGTTGGCGCTGGCCGCGATCACATTGGATGATCGTGCGGTGCAGGCTGTGGGTGATCAGCCCCACTGCCCGTTGTTCGGCACTGTAGCGTTGGGCGATGGATGCCGCGGCTGTGACCGCATATTCGATGGTGGCAGGGATGAGTTCGAGGCGAGGGCTGGCTTGGCGCCAAAGAACCGCAGGGCGGTCGCTTTCGTTGGGGACCGTCCATGGCTGCGAGCGATGAGTGCTGGCGTCGAGATCGAGGATCAGCCACAGATCACTGGTGGGGTCCAGCTCGAATTCTTTGACCATGAGCTGGCCCGTGCGAGCGGTGGAACGCCAATGAATGCGATTGAAACTGTCGCCGGGAACGTAGTCGCGGATGGTGGAGACGTGGGTGCTGAGATAGTGGGTACGACGGCGCGTGGCTTCACCGCCGGGCATCTGGCCCGCGGGGAGTTGAAATTGGTGGACGTCAACCGTGGCGGGATAGATGATGATGGTGCGGGTTTGGGGGATGGCTCGGGTGAGTTCGAAGATGCCCAGGGGATCCCCGCTGCGCAAGGTGATGGGGCCCAGCCGGTACTCGCCGCGACGGTAGCAGGACGTGCGGCTTATCCACAAATGGCGTTTGTGCCCGCCCAATGAACTCACCACGCGGGATGGGTAGTGTCCTGGCAGCGTGGAGTGATCGCGAATCTCCAGCCAGAGCTTGGGGAGGCGGCTGCAATTGCGCACCTCGAACTGCTCTTCGGCTATTTTGCCCACCTGGCTGCGCCGTCCCCGAGTCAGTCGCCCCAGGCTGATCCCGTTGATATTGGACCATGCCCAAAGCCAGGAACCCACCAGGAGAACGGTGAACATGTAGAAGGTGTTGTAAAGGAGCTCTCGGCCGGTGTTCAGAGCGGCAAGCAGGCTCAGAAACCAAAGTAGGATCGCGATCCAGGCAGGGCGGCGCACAATGTCTCAGGAGCAGAAGGAGCGGTAAACCATCATGGGGAAACCCGAGCGCCGGGTACGGCGATGGCGTTGAGGGTTTCCTGGACGACGGTGATGGGATCGACGTTTTTGATGCGGGCGGAAGGGCTGATGATCAGACGATGGGCCAGGGTAGCCGCTGCCAGGGCTTTGACATCATCGGGCAAGACGTAGTCGCGGCCCTGGACCGCAGCGTAGGCGCGTGCCGTTTTGAACAGGGCCAGGGAGCCGCGCGGGCTGGCGCCGAGATAAACATCGTCGTGATGCCGGGTGGCGGAAGTGATGGCGATGATGTATTGTTTGATTTGTTCGTCGACGTAAACGGTTTTCACGGCTTCCTGGGCCGCGCGCAGTTCGGCTTCAGTTGTGACTTGCCGGATGTCGGCAATGGGATGATGGTCGGCCTGCGAGTCGAGCATGGCGATTTCGTGCTGACGCTCGGGGTAGCCCAGGTGAATGCGCATGATGAAGCGGTCGATTTGGGCTTCGGGCAGCGGAAAGGTGCCTTCGTATTCGATGGGGTTTTGGGTGGCCAGAACCAGAAAGGGCCGGGCCAGGGCATAGGTGACGCCATCCACCGTGACTTGTCGTTCTTCCATGGCCTCAAGCAGGGCGGCCTGGGTTTTGGGTGTGGCGCGGTTGATTTCGTCGGCCAGGACGATCTGGGCAAAGATAGGACCCGGCCGAAATTCGAATTCCTGACTTTTTTGATTGTAGACCGATACTCCCGTGACATCGCTGGGCAGCATGTCGGGCGTGAATTGGATGCGGCTGAACTGGCAGCCAATGGAACGGGCGATGGCGCGGGCCAACATGGTTTTGCCCAAGCCAGGCACATCTTCGATCAGCAAATGGCCTTCGCACAACAGGGCCAGCAAGGTTTGTTCGATGGCATTGCGCTTGCCCATAATGACGCGCTCGACGTTATCGACAATGTTTTCTACCAATTTCGGTACAGGATGGGGGTCGGTCATGAGAACTCCGATGAGCGATGGGGACAGTAAAATTGTACCACGTTCGCCGCAGAAGCAAAATGCCTCTGTTCTGGATGTTTGGCTCCAGGTCGCGAGGGCGTCATTAAGGGACTGGTTGTGTGGGGCGGAACGCCCGGCGATGAACCGTTGGGCACCAAAACCGCGCCCCGTGAACGGGGCTTGGCAGAAGGCGATGCCCGTCAAGCCGGATTCATGGCCAGGCGGTCGGCGTTAGGCGCTTTACAGTTGCGTTCTTGGCGCCCCTTCGGCCATGCTCAGGCCATGCTTTGCGAGAGAGTGCTTGGTTCTGGCTATGCCAGCTTGGGGGAACCGGTGCATACCTTAGTCCTCATATACTACTTAGGTAGCGTCCAGGAATACCATTCCTTTTTTGGGCTGACGCTGGCCGAGGGAACCCTTCACAGCGATCGAGGGCAGGCTGGGGCTCTTTGGCGCCGGGAAACGGCCATCGCCGCCCGATCTTCACCACATGGAGAGTCGGCGAAGGCCGACTCCTGGCCGCAGGCCTGAAGAGCCTGACTTCAGTCAGCGAGAGCAAAACGAAAGGCCATCGATGGACGTTTACTTAGCAAAGTGCATGCGCTTGAAAGCTTCGAAAAAGCGTTGCTTTCCCTGCTCGTCTTCTTCCGCCCAGCGTTCTCGCACCCAGCCTTCCATGGCATCGAGATCATCGAATTGGCTGGCGTGTTGCCGCAAAGCCTGGATTTTGATCTCGAAATAAGCTGTGATGTCGAGGCGATGGTTGGGCTCGGGGGCCATGCACATCCATAGCTCTTTGATGTTGTGGGGTTCCAGGCCCTCGGCCAATAGATCGGGAAAGAACATGGGATTGCCGGCGGCCGGAAAGACGGCCTCTAGCGTGGCCAGGCCGGCGTTGCGATGGTCGGGATGATTGATGTAGCTGTCGCCGCGGAAGAGGATTTCGGGGTATTGGCAAATGACGAGATCGGGGCGCAGGCGGCGAATGTGGCGTACAAGACGTCGTCTCAACTCTCGGCTGGGCTCGAGAAAGCCGTCTTCTTCGCCCATGAAGACAACGTCGCGAACGCCCAGAATGGCGGCAGCCGCGCGCTGTTCGCTCATGCGGGTTTTCACCAGTTGCGGCACGGTGATGCTGAGATTGTGATTGCCTTTGTCGCCATTGGTGAGCACAATGTAATGGACGCTGGCACCTTGGGCGCTGAATATTTTGGCGGTGCCGCCACAGCAAAATTCGGCGTCATCGGGATGTGCCATGATAACGAGAACGGTTTTTATTTCGGGGACGGGAGGAAGTGGGTGCTTCATGGATTGCCTGCGAGCTGCCTTTTTGGGCATGAAAAACCCTCGCAGCAGGGCAAGGGTTTTGGGGGGATGACGTCTGTCATTGTAGCGGTCTGAACGGTGGCTGTCAATAACCGCTTGGTTCCTTGGCTCCTATCCCTGCCCGTAGGGTGCGTCCCATGTTTTTGGTGGCGTGTGTTGGTCGCATCATGGATGCGGCCAACACAGGAAAAAAGGAAGCGCTCGGCGCATCCGTGATGCGCCGCAGCGCCACCTCCAACCTGACGCCCCAATTCCTGAGACGCACCCCTGCCCGTACTTGAATTTGCTCTTCTGTGTGCGTCATGCTAAAATGCTTGATTGCAATAATCGAGCCTAAAAACAAGGCGCCCAGGCGCCTTCGTTGTGTGAATGAGGAAAAATAACATGTCCTATCTTCTGCAATCGTTGGAAGCCCAACAACTCAAAGAAAATCCCCCCGAAATCGGTATTGGCGATATCGTCAAGGTTCATAACCGCATTGTGGAAGGGAGAAATGAACGTGTGCAGGTGTTTCAGGGCACCGTCATTGCCACGAATGGTAAAGGTCCTTCGGCCAGCTTCACGGTGCGCAAAATTGGCGCCCACAGCGTCGGCGTCGAGCGTATCTTCCGGATTCATGCCCCCCGCGTCGAAAAGGTGGAAGTGGTGCGCCATAGCAAAGTGCGTCGCGCCAAGCTCTACTTCCTGCGCGATCGCGTCGGCAAGAGAGCCCGCCTGAAACAACGCCGCCGCTAGCCAGGCTTTGTCTCCCGACTCTAAAGCTCAGACAGAAGGCGTGAGTGCTGCTCACGTCTTTTTGTGTTAGTTTCAGGATTCAGTGCCAGCATTTGCGCCGTCAAGCAATTGACAAGGGCGGCATTCAACGATAAAATTAGAACATCAGTTCGTAATACTTCTTTAGGGAGCATTCTACATGCCTGAAATCACTGTTGCCGTCGTGCAAACACAACCTGTACTGGGGGATTTGGAGGCCAATCTTTATCACATGGCGCAGATGATCGAAAAAATCTGCCAGGAAGAAGACACCGATCTCATCGTCTTCCCAGAATTGGCCACCACAGGCGTCGAGAATGGCGTCAACTTCAATCGCCTGGCCGAACGTGTGCCCGGGCATCAATTCAATGTGCTGGCAACCAAAGCGGCCGACTTCGCTACGCACATTGTCTTTGGCCTGCCCACCAAAGAAAAAATCGAGAGCATTTTTTACAACGCCGCTATTGCTATTGGCCCCGATGGCGAACACCTGGGCGAATACCGCAAAGTGCACCTCAAGGGCGAAGAAAAGCTGAGCTTCCGACCCGGATACCGGTTTTCGGTGTTCGATACCGCCTTTGGCACCGTGGGCGTGATGCTGGGCTGGGATATTGCCTTTCCGGAAGCAGCGCGCACCCTGGTGTTGCAGGGCGCCGAGATCATTTGCGTCCCCTCCGCCTACGAAAGCCCGTTTCAGCGTGAGTGGCGCGCCTTTACCGTGGCCAGAGCGGTAGAAAACGGTGTTTTTTTGCTGGCAGCCAACCGCGTGGGCGACGAGCCCAGCCGCCAATACTTTGGCGAAAGCATGATCGTGGCTCCCAACGGTGAAATCATGAGCCATATCTTCGATCCCGAAGAAGAGGAGGCGCCGCCCACGGGCTACGCCTTTGCCAAAATAGATACCGATGCCGTGCGCCGTTATCGCGAAGAGATGCAGATCATCATGTCGCGTTCGCCGGTCTCGTACGGGCCCATTGTCAAAAAATACTGATTCCGCTTTTATTCATATGTGAGGTCAAATCATGCGTACTCAGGCACCCCTCCCCCCCCGTATCGATCTGCGTAGCGATACCTTCACCCAGCCTACGCCCGCTATGCGTCAGGCCATGGCCACAGCCCCTGTGGGCGATGATGTCGTAGGCGAAGACCCCACCGTCTGTGCGCTCGAGGCTCTGGCCGCCGAGACGATGGGCAAAGAAGCCGCTGTCTATGTCACCAGCGGCACCCAGGGCAATCTGTCCAGCCTGTTGGCCCACTGCGGTCGTGGCGATGAGGTCATCATGGGCCATTTAGGCCACACGTTTTTGTACGAACAGGGGGGATCGGCCGCCTTGGGCGGCATCCATCCCCGTACCGTGCCCAATCAAGACGATGGCACCATCCGTCTGGAAGACCTGGCCGCGGCCGTGCGGGCCGACAACGAGCATTTTCCCATCTCCCGGCTGGTGGTGCTCGAAAACACGCATAACCGTCGCTATGGTTCGTATCTCACCCCCGCCTACACCGATGCCGTGGCTGCCTTCGCCCACGATCACGGCATGAAACTGCATATCGACGGCGCCCGCATCTTCAATGCTGCGGTTGCCCAAGGAGGTGACGTGAAAGCATTGGTGCGCAATGCCGACTCTGTCACCTTCTGTCTCAGCAAAGGCCTGAGCGCACCGGTGGGCTCGGTGGTATGTGGTTCCGCAGATTTCATCCGTCGCGCCCGTCGCGCCCGCAAAGTGCTGGGCGGGGGCATGCGTCAGGCCGGGATCATCGCTGCGGCGGGGATTGTCGCCCTGCAGCAGATGGTGGGCCGCCTGGCGGAAGATCACGTCA
The DNA here is from genome assembly GCA_013152585.1 of Chloroflexota bacterium. Taxonomy (GTDB): domain Bacteria; phylum Chloroflexota; class Anaerolineae; order J102; family J102; genus JAADGC01. Next base: position 23,220 of record JAADGC010000197.1, on the reverse strand, counting down.
ATGCCCGCCGTCTGGCTGAAGGCGTGGCCGCGGTGCCTGGCTTTGCGGTCGATCTGTCACACGTGCAAACCAACATCGTTTATATCGACGTGGTGCATCCCGATTTCAGTGCTGCGGATGTGGCGGCCCGTTTACGGGAGCAGGAAGTGGGCGTGTTCGACACCAGTCCCCACCGGCTGCGTGCTGTCACTCACTATGGCATTGCCGCCGCCGACATCGAAGAAGCCATTCAGGTCTTCTCTCAGCTTTTCACCTAATCTCTCACTCACCCTCCAAAATATGCGTAAATACATCTTTTCCATCGCCCTGATCGTGCTGGCTGCGGCCCTGCTGATTCCCGCCCCCAGTGCTCAATCCCGAGCCCTGCCTCTGCATCCCTCCGCCCCTGCCTCTGTCCCTGGCGCCTGGGAAACTGCCTGGCGAGGCACAGGCAGCGTCACTGATCTGGCCTGCCGTTCTTCCCAGACCTGTCTGGCCGTGGGTTCGGCCGGTATGCTGCTCGAAACCCAGAATGCGGGCGCCACCTGGCGCTATCGCTCACTCATCACCCCCACCGATTTTCTGGGCCTGGCACTGAACGCCGGGGGTCAGGGCATCATCGTGGGGCAAAGCGGCACGGTTTTTTATAGTGGCGATGGGGGCCAGACCTGGTCGCAGGCAACGGCAATTACATCCGCCGATCTGACCGCCGTCAGCCTGCTCGATGGCGGTCTGGCCTGGGCCACGGGCAACGATGGCAGCATCTGGTTCAGCGCCGATGGCGGTCAAAACTGGAGCCGCCAGCAAAGCGGTGTGAGCACGGCTTTGCACGACATCCTGTTCGTGAACACACAGACCGGTTATGCGGTGGGCGCCAAAGGCGTGGGCCTGCGCACCGGCGATGGCGGCGCCACCTGGACGCCCATGACCACTACTTTCCCCGCCTGGGCCGGCATCTATGCCGTCTCCTTCAGTGATGCCAGCCACGGCTGGATCGGCGGACAGGTCGGGATGTTGCGCCAGACCAGCGATGGCGGCGCCACCTGGCAAGCCGTGGTCAGCGGCCTGGAAGCCAATTCCATCGACATCCTCTCCCTGCACATGCTCCCGGATTTTGGTGTGCTGGGCGGCGGCAACGGGATTATCGCCACCACCACCGACGGCAACACCTGGACAATCCAAACCGATGCCGGCACGAACACCCGCGATGTCCAAAAGGTGTTGGCCCTGAGCGCCAACGACGTGTGGGCCGCCGGTGCTGTCAAACCCGCGCCCGACAACGGTGACCGCGGCTGGTGGATCACCCAGAGTAGCGATGGCGTTCATTTTGCCCGCCGCGCCGGCGACTTTGGCCTCACACCACATCTGTATGCCGCGGCTTTCCCCAGCAAGGATGTTGGCTATGTGGTGGGCGAAAGCTCGGCGTTGGGGAAAACGACGGATGGTGGGCTCACATGGTCATGGCAAAAGGTGGAGACCGGCACGACTGATCAACATCGCTGGTGGAGCATCTCCTGCCCCGACAGCGAGCACTGCTGGCTTTCCGGCCGTTATGGCACCATCTACGCCACGGCCGATGGCGGCCAGAGTTGGCAGCGACAAAGCGTTGCCGGCTACGGCAAGCCTTTTTACGCCATCAACATGGTTGATCTCAACACCGGCTTTCTGGGCGCTGCCACCGGCGTCCCCAACATGTATCGCAGCTCCAACGGCGGCCAGACATGGGAAGGCAGCACCAGCGACGGCACCAGCGTCAATGTCGCTATTTCTATGCTCAATGCCAACACCGGCTGGACTGCTCTGCGCAACTTTTCCTATCGCTGGACCACCAACGGCGGCCAGACCTGGCGCCGGGTCATCGATTCCGCCATGTCCCAGGGCATCTACATCGATCTACAGATTCTGGATGCCGATCAAAACGGGCAGGTCGATCAGGCCTGGTTTGTGGGCTGCCGCGGCCCTCTTGTCGATGAAGAATGTCCCACACCCGAGGAAGGCGTCATCGCCCACACGGCGGATGGTAGCGCCCTCGACACCACCACCACGTGGGAATACCAACCCCTACCCGCCGACACGCTACCGCTCGAGGGCATCGAGATGCTGGATGCCCTGCATGGCTGGGTGGTAGGCTGGGATAACACCATCCTCTACACCGACGACGGCGGTGCTAGCTGGCAAAAGGCAGCCGTCGAGGCCCCCGCATCCTCCCATCTCATGGATGTGGCCTTTGCCGACAACACCCACGGCATGGCTGTCGGCAACGATGGCGCCATTCTGCGCTATCTCAGCCCCGGCCGTACCCTGGGCAGCTATCAGCAAGAGGCATCTGTGGTCATAGATGGTCAGCCCGGGGACTGGTATCTGGGCGGAGAATTGCTCCTGGATGCGAGTAATGCCGGGGCAGTGCTGGGTGATCCCGTGCCGCCGGCCATCACCGATCTCAGCGCCAGCATCAGCAGTCGCTGGATGACCGATACCCTCTATTTGTTGGCTGAAATCACCGATACGCAGGGCATCACCCTCACGTCCGATGCTTTGCTGGTGGCATTGGATGGCAGCGACGACAATGTCTGGCCGGGCGCCGACGATCATCTGCTGCGCATTGGCAGCGACGGCGTCGTCACCGACACTCTGCACCCCGCCCAGACTGCGTTCGTGTCGGCAGCGGTGCAGGTGCATGCGCAGGGCTGGACGGTAGAGCTGGGCGTGCCCGCGGTTTTGCTGGGGCGCAGTAGCTTTGCCGCTGGTGATAGTGTGGGCTTTAATTTGGCCATCGAAGATGATGATGGCAATGGCGTTGAACACACGCTGGTGCTCGAGAACCGTCGTGTCGACGCCAATCCAGCCACCTTTGGCAGCCTGCGCCTGATCGCCAACTCCCTCAGCTATCAAAATGGCGTGGATGCCTATGCCGGCAACACCGACACTTTTTTGGAACGCTGGTACGATCAGACCGGCAATACGCCGCATGGCAACGAAGACACTTTTTATGTGATTTACAATGTCGGGCAGGTCTTTGCCGACGCCTTACTCCGTTTCGACCTGCCACAACTTCCCTCTGGCGCCCAGATAGATGCCGCCACGCTGCAACTGCATGTCAACAGCAGCCGGGTGGATTCGCCGCTGACGATTTCTGCCTACCAGTTGCTGCGTCCATGGAACGAGAAGACCGCCACCTGGAATGAAGCCGACACCGGCCAACCGTGGCAAGGGGGCGGCGCCACCTGGCCCGAGGCCGATCGCGCCCCCGGTGCCCTGGATCAAGTCGTGCTGACGGAAGCTATCCGCAATGCCCCCTTGCAGTGGGATCTGACTGCTGCGGTGCAAGGGTGGGCTGCCGATCCGGCGAGTAACCACGGCGTGCTCCTGTTGCCCGAAGACGGAGCCCGGCAGATTTGGGTGCGCAGTAGCGAATATGCCGACACTTCCACCCGTCCCCAACTCAGCGTTCAGTTTCATCTGCAACCGCGACCGGCCACGCCCACACCCACGCCCACGGCGACGGCCACATCCAGCCCCACCCCCAGTCCGACTCCCACATTAACACCAACCCCCACTGCCTCTCCTACTGCCACCGCTACGCCCACGCCCGTGCCCGCCCGCATTTCGGGCAGGGTGTTTGTGGATGCCAACGCTAATGGTCAGTACGACGCCGGGGAATCAGGTTTGGCTGGGGCCACGGTGCTTTTGCATACGGCCATCGAGACCCGGCAGCAGACGACCGTCGCGTCTGGCACCTATGCTTTTGAGTCGCTCGCGGCCGGCGAATATGATCTCGACATCATCCCCCCAGCGGGCTATGGTCCCGCTCAGCCTCAAACCCCCTTGCATCTCATGCTTCATGCCGGAGATGTGTTGGAAATGAACTTCGGGCATCAGCCCCTCCCCACACCTACGCCCACACCTCAGCCACTCTACCTGCCGATGGTCGTGCGGCCCCAGTGACCATTAACTCTCGACAAGCAGCGGATCGCCCCCACATTTGGGGGCATCCGTGATTTTCAGGCAATAACCCTGCCCGCGTTCGGTGATCAGATGGTGGGGATGGCTGGGATCCGCTTCGATTTGCTCGCGCAGCCACCTGATATGCACATCCAGTGTACGCGTATCCCCCAGATAATCGGTCTCCCACACTGCCATCATCAAATCGCGGCGGGTCACCATTTGATTTGCGTGTTGCATGAAGAACTCAAGCAACTGGAACTGTTTACGAGTCAACCGTACTAATCCCTGGGGCGTTTTCACCACATGCGTACGTTGGTCCAGGGTAAGTGGCCCCACTTGCATGACCAGTTTTCGGCGCCGGTCCAGATATTTACGCAGGAGCAACTCCAGCTTGCGGGACGTGAAAGGGCGCGTGAGGGTATCGTCATAGAGCAACTCATCCAGTTGCTGGGAACGATGGCTGATCAATAACAGGGTGAAGGGTTTTTCGGGGCGCCGGCCAGCCTTACGCGAGATGCGCCTGGCATTGATCATGCTGACATCGCCGAGATCGATGATCACGGCGTGGTGCTGGTATTGAGCCAGGGCCCGGAGCGAAGGGCGCAGGCCGCGGCATTGAGAGACGTCGTATCCCTTTTTGCGGAGATAGGCGACCGGTGCCTTGCTATTTACATCGGCGCCGATGTACAGCAGGCGCTCTTTCATGTACAGACGACCTCCTCTATTCCTCAAACTCTGGCAAGTATTCTCAGGGAAGCTGCTGGCATTCAGGGGGTGAACAGGCTGGATAACGGCTGTGACAGACCCGACGCATGGGAGCGAGAGTCAGCCTTAAAATCATTATACACGGATACCGGCGGCGGCGCAATGAGTTGAAATACGAAGGGTGTATCCCCCGTTTGACATCCCCCCCGTCCTCAAGTATACTGCGCTCAAATCATTCACCCATTTGTTGTTGTTCAATCGCAATCGCGACCGGGGAAAGTTCGGTGTTTCGTTATCCGCGAAAAAACCGACGCTGTCCCGCAACTGTGAGGGCTTACGCCCAAGCCAGGAAACCCGGGGCAACAACCAACGCGGAACCCTGCGCGGACAGGAACCGGTTATGCTTCAGACAGTCAAGCTAATCGCCCTTGCCCTCACGGACAAGGGTTTTCTTTCGACCGCTCACTTGAAACGAAACATCGCTCTCTGCAGCATCCTCTTTCTTGGTGCTGTATTGAGAGTGCAGGCTGGTCCGTTGGCTTCCAGCTATCCCCAACGCCAGACAGCTCTGACTGCTGCCTTGCAATATCTTCATCAACAGCAGCAAGCAGATGGCGCCGTGGGTGGGGTTGGGAACTCGTGCGAGACCGCCTGGGTGGTGACGCTGGCCGGGGAAGATGCGAAGGGCCCGGCCTGGACACCCCAAAACGACAGCTTGTGGGACGCATGTGTGCGCGACGTGCCTACCTATCTTGCCCTGCGCGATCCCGGCCGCACAGCCAAAGTCTTGCGCGCTGCCGTGGCCGTGGGCGCCGATGCCCGCCATGTGGCCGGCATCGATCTCATCGATGTGTTGGAACAGCAATACGATCCCGACACCGGTTTGTATCATCCGTTCAGCCTCTATCGCCATAATCTGGCCGTGCTGGCCCTGAGCGAGGCCGGACGGCCGCTGCCGGCGCAGGTGGTTCCCACCCTGATCAACCAGCAACTGGCTGATGGCAGTTGGGGGTGGCCGGTAGATCCCACCCCCGGCGACGGCGATCCCGCCACGGGGGATGCCGATACCACCGGGCTCACCCTGCAAGTGCTGGCCACGGCCGGTGTCTCCCCCGAACATCCGGCGATGGTGCGCGGGGTGGCTTATATCCTGCGCAACCAACACGACGATGCCGGTTGGGGTAACGACGAACTCTCGGATAGCAACGCCACGGCCTGGATCATCATTGGGCTGATACACGCCGGTTGGGATCCCACCTCTGCCCGGTTTCAGAAGCAAAACGACAATCCCCTCACCAGGCTGCTGTCTTTTCAGGACGCGGATGGCGCCTTTAGGTGGCGACAGAACATAGCCGGTTCGCTTATGCGCTCCACGCTTGACGCTATCCCCGCTCTGAGCAGTTATTTTCCCAGCGATCAACCTACCCCGCTTCGCAGTTATTTCCCCGTGATGCTATCTATGGCATCATGATCTCTCTCATCGTTTTAGCAAGGAGTTTTGTTATGCGCACTCGTCGTATTTTGCTCACCAGTTTATTGTTGGTTCTGATCGTTGCCGCCGCCGTAGCAGCCGCCGGTGACACCAAACAAGTCGGACTGGTTGTCACCTATCCTGATAGCACCACCTACACCGAAATTGTCACGGTGCCTGTCGACGCCACCAGCGCCGACGTGCTGGCCGCGGCTACAGTGCCTGTAGGCCTGTATGATGGTGGCTTTGGCCCCGCAGTCTGCAACATCGATGGTCAGGGCTGCGCCACTGACGACTGCTTCTGTAACCCCAACGCCTTCTGGGCTTATTACCATCTGGCTGGCACCGCTTGGGAAAGCTCGATGGTGGGGGTGGGCGGTTATACGCCCGTAGATCAGTCGGTCGAAGGTTTTGCCTGGTCGGGCTTCGATGCCAGCTTCAACCCCACCGTTCAGCCTCCGGTCATGACTTTTGCCGATATTCAGGCTGCCCAGAGCCCTGCCCCGGCCGAGATCCCCGAACCCGCCACCCTACTGCTCCTGGGCAGCGGTCTGGCCGGTCTGGCTGGCTACATCCGCCGTCGCCGCGCCATAGCCTGATTCCTTGCCACCGCCATGAACCACACCGTTTTCCGCTCTGCCTTATTCTTGTTGCTTCTGGGCCTGCTCCTTTCGTTGGGAAGCAGCCAGATGCCGACACGCGCCCAGCAACTCAACCATGCCGGGCTGGTCGTTCAGTTTAGCAGCGGTGTGGTTCTCAGCGACTGCGTGGCCTTTGCAAAACCGGCTATCACCGGCACCGAGCTGTTGCAACGCTCTCAATTTGCCTTCAATGTCGATCCATCTGGCGGCCTGGGGAGCGCTATTTGCGGCATTAGCGGCGGTGATCAGCAAGATGGTTGCAATTTTCCTCTGGAAGACTGCTTTTGCCAGTGCCAGGGCCTGGAGTGCAGCTATTGGGCCTACTATCACCTCCAGCCCGACGGCTGGGAATACTCGCAAGTGGGGGCGTCTTCCTGGATGATCGAAGATGGGATGGTCGATGGTTGGGCCTGGGGGACGGGCTCGATCAACGCCAGCTCCGAAGTTCAGCCCCCCCTCACAACCTTTGCCGAAGTTTGTCAGGACGCGTTGCCACCGGTGCTGCCCACAGCAACTGACACCCCCACGCCATCCCCCACCCCAACCTTCACTCCGATCCCAACTTTTACTCCCACCGTCACACCATCTCCCACCGCCACGCCGCCTCCCACCGCCACACCCACCCCTACCCCTACTTCCACTCCTCTCGCCACACCAACACCTACTCCTCTGCTCCCCACCGCCACCGCTACTGCTACTGCCACACCCGGGTCACAGCTCGCGGTTGACTTCACGTTGGTGCCTGAATCCATCGTTGCCGGCGAATGCGCCACCCTGAGCTGGCAGGTCGTAGGCGCCGACGCTGTGTTCTTGCAAGAAAACGACGCTCAGGCACAAAGCGTCTCCGCCTCGTCGGCCTTGCGCGTCTGTCCCATCCAAGACGCCACGTATACTTTGCACGTGCAGGCGGCGTCGGATACCCAGAGTCTTGCCCAGCATCTTTCTGTGCTCCCGGCCAGCCCTACGCCCACCGTTACTTCTGTGCCCCCCACATTGCCGCCGGTTGAGGCAACCGCCGTGTCCACGGCTGTCCCCACCGCCACCCCAACGCCCTCTCCTCTGCCTACGGCCACCCTCACCCCGTTGCCCTCTGCCACCCCCTCGCCCCTTCCCACGCCCACGCCCACCCTGCGTCCGGCTGCACCCACCGTCGCTCTGCCTGCGAGCGAATCGGGTTCGACGCCCATCTTGCGCATCACCCCGCAGCCCACGGTTGCTGCCTCCTCAGCCGATGCGGGTCGATTTTTACGCCTGGGCGGTTTCGCCATTTTGTTGGCGTTGTTGATTGCCGTCGGGTTGTGGGCCGTGATGCGTCAGGCTTCTCCCCGATGATTCCCGATTATCATCCTTATGTCTGGCTTTTATGGCTGGCAGCAGCAGGGGGCAGCGCTTTGTTGGTGCGTAATCCTCTCTATCTGCTGATCGTCCTGCTGGCCATTCTTTTTGTCTACGGCGCCATCAGCCAGCGCCAACAGGCCGATCCGGCGCATACACCTCAGCCCCGTATCCTGGCCTGGCGCACCGTCTTGCGCCTGATCCTCTTCATTTGGGCGCTCACAATCCTGTTCAACGCCCTGTCGGTGCATGTGGGCACCGTGGTGCTCTTTACCCTGCCCCGATCCTGGCCTTTGATCGGCGGCCCCATCACCCTGGAAGCTATCATTTATGGCTTTGTGACCGGACTGGGGTTCACGGCTTTGATCCTGGCCTTTATGACCCTGAACATGGCGGTCAGCCCCCACACCCTGTTGCGGCTGACACCGGCCTTTGCCCATCATGCGGGTGTGGCGGTCACCATCGCCATCTCCTTCATCCCCCAAACCTTCATCGCCTGGCAGGAGATTCGTGAGGCCCAACGCCTGCGGGGCTATCGTGTACGCGGCCTGCGTGACATGCAGCCGCTGTTCGTCTCGCTGCTGGCCAACGGGCTCGAGCGAGCCATCCAACTGGCCGAATCCATGGACGCCCGCGGTTTTGGCGGCGCCATGAGTCCGCTCGGTGTCCGGGAGCGGAAGATGGTGGGGATCAGTAGTATCGGCGGGTTGTTGCTGCTGCTCGCCGGGCTGATTCTGCGGTCTTTTCGACTCGGCGCCGGTTGGATCGGTCTGATGGGGATGGGATTGGGGGCGCTATCCGTGGCATGGAGTCTGCGCCAGCAGGGCAAGCGGATTCGCCGCAGCCAATATCGGCACTGGTTATGGCGACGTCGCGACACCATCGTCGCCGTCCTGGCAGCCATCGTGTTGCTGACCACGGTCACTGTATCCTTTGTTGCTGCCGAACAGCTTTTTTATTATCCCTATCCACCTTTTGGTCTCCTCCCCGCGTTTCAACCCCTGTGGGGAGGATTGTATGCGTTGCTGCTGGCGCCCGCTCTTTTCCTGCCAGCCTACCTTCCTCAGGGTAGTCCGGTACATCGGTAAACCGGGGTCAACAGCGCCAGCCTGAAGCTGTCTGATTTTCCGGTTTCCAGGTCTCCCCCCACCTTTCCTTGTTTCCCTTTTTACTCCTGCACCTTGAAAGCTCATGATTTCCTACGATCACTTCTCCTATTGCTACCCTAACGCTTTGCAGCCAGCCCTTCCCGATATCTCGCTGCATCTGCCAGAAGGGGCATTTGTACTGGTGATCGGCCCGTCCGGCGCCGGTAAATCTACCTTTTTGCGCAGCCTGAACGGGCTTGTGCCCCATTTCTACGGTGGCGTGGTGAGTGGGCAGCTACGCGTCGATGGCCGGGACCCGGTGCAACTGGCGCCGCACGGCATGTCTGATCTGGTAGGCATGGTTTTCCAGGACCCAGAGTCGAGCTTTGTAGTGGATCGGGTGGAAGATGAATTGGCCTTTGCTCTGGAAAACTGGGCCTTGCCCACCGATGTCATGCGCAAGCGCGTGGAAGAGGCGTTGGATCAATTGCAGATTGCGCATCTCCGGCATCGCCCGATCAGCAGCCTTTCCGGCGGCGAAAAACAGCGTGTGGCCATTGCCGCCGTGCTCACCCTGCATCCCGACATCCTGGTGCTGGACGAGCCTACTTCGCAACTCGACCCCCAGGCTGCGGAAGAAGTGCTGCTGGCTATCCGGCAGCTCAACGAAGATCTGGGCATCACGGTGGTGCTGTCGGAGCACCGGTTGGAGCGGGTGGTGCAATATGCCGATTATGTACTGTATTGGCCCGGCGACGGCCAGGCGCCCTTGTTGGGGACACCGTCCGAGATATTGGCTCTGGCCCCGCAAACACCGCCCCTGATCGCTTTGGGCAAACGTCTGGGCTGGGACCCCCTGCCGCTGACGATCAAAGCGGGACGACGTTTTGCCCGCGAACTGAAGCCTCGTCTGCATCTGCCGGTGATAGAGGCGCCTGCCGCGGGCAACAATCACACGCCATCGGTGCAGGTCAAACACCTGTGGCATCGCTATGCCAATGGCGTGGAATCGCTGCGCAATTTCAGCATGGCTGTGCATCCCGGCGAATTTGTGGCACTTATGGGGCGCAACGGCAGTGGTAAAAGCACCCTGCTCAAACATCTGGTGGGGCTATTGCAGCCGGCCCGGGGTTCGGTCCGTGTGCTGGGGCGAGACGCGGCCCGCACTCCCACCGAGCAACTCACGACCGATATCGCCTACGTGCCCCAGAACCCCGACCGCATTCTTTTTGCCGAGACGGTTGCCGACGAGCTGGCGTTCAGTCGCAAGGCACATGGTTTGCCCGCGGATGCTGCGGCCGATGGGCGTTTGTTGCGGCGCCTGGGCATCGAGCATCTGGCCGCCAGCCACCCCCGCGATCTGTCGGGGGGCGAGCGGCAGCGTCTGGCTTTGGCCGCGGTTCTGATCACCGACCCGATGGTGATCTTGCTGGATGAACCGACGCGCGGGCTCGATTATCTGCAAAAGCGCACGCTGGCGACGCTGTTGCAGGAGTTCAAGGCCCAGGGAAAGACGATCCTTATGGCCACCCACGATGTCGAGCTGGTGGCGGCCACGGCCGACCGGGTGCTGCTAATGGCTGAGGGTCAGATCGTGGTGGACGGCCCGGCCCGGCGGGTGATGTCGGAATCGTTGGTCTTTGCCAGCCAGGTGAACAAGCTGTTCCGTGATCCGCGCCTGCTGACGCCGGAAGATGTTCTGGCCTGCCTGAACTGAGCTTATGACCGAACGATCTCGCCTGCCGCTGTTGACGCTACTCATAGCCAGTCTGCTGGGTTTGGCCGCTTTTCTTTCTCCCTTTTGGATGCACCCCTCCCAGGGTCAGATGCAAACCATCGCCCACAGCGGCGATACTTTGTGGATGCTGGTGCTGCTGAGCCTTTTGGCATTGGCGGCGGTGATCTCCAACCTGCAAAGCGGGGCGATGTCCTCGAAGACGCTGGCGATTTTAGGGGCGTTGGCGGCGGTGGGAGCGGTTTTACGCTTTGTGCCGGGACCGGCAGGCTTTTCGGCCCTGTTCTTTTTGCCCATTCTCTCGGGGTATGTGTTTGGAGTGCAGTTCGGTTTTTTGGCGGGGCTGACGACTTTGCTGGCTTCGGCTTTGCTGACCGGCGCCGTGGGCCCCTGGTTGCCCTATCAGATGTTCGCTGCCGGCTGGGTGGGGACGGCGGCGGGTTTGATGCCGCATCCGGCCCGACCCTCGCGCCGGGAAATCTGGGCTCTGGCAGGGCTGGGGCTGCTGTTGGGGCTGGCCTATGGCCTGGTGATGAATTTGTGGTTCTGGCCGTTTATTTTTCGACCTGATCAAGCGGGTCAGTACTGGCAACCCGGCATTGGCGTGGGGGAAACCATCAAGCGCTATGCCTTGTTTTATTCCACGACCTCGTTGGTGTGGGATTTATGGCGGGGTATCGGCAATGCCACCCTGATCCTGCTGTTTGGAGAGCCCGTGCTGCGATTGCTGCGTCGCTACAAGCAGCGTTTTAGTTTTAGTTATGTGGCGCCGGGGTGAGGGCGCAGATGGGGTGAAGTGTCTGCGAACGGGGTAGCAAGACTCCTCGGGTTTGGTGTATACTGATTTGCAATCAACGAGTTGATTCGTTGCCAATGATAAAGAGGAGTAACCGTTTATGCCTTCACTGAACGAAACCACCGAGAGGCTTGCCGGTGGCGTGGCCCACAAATTGCAGCATGTGAGCCAGAACCGGCGCGGGCTGTGGCTGGCAGGCGGGATGGAGCTGTTGGGCTTGCTGGTGTTTGTGGGCTTCTTTAACATCGTGGCACCCAACCTGGACAACCGTCTGCACGACTGGCAACTGATTGTGATCGGCGTGCTCTTGAGCCTGATCCCGGCCCTTTTGTGGTTGTTGTTCTTTTATCAGTTGGATAGGCTGGAACCGGAGCCCAAAAGAAAGCTGATAGATGTTTTCATCATTGCCGGCCTGTTGAGTGCCGGGATGGCGTATCCCTTACTGCATACTGTTTTCGAAATCGATAGCTGGATGTACGATTGGTGGTGGACGCAATTGCTGGGGGGCATCCTGGTGGTGGGGATACTACAGACCTTGGCCGTGTATCTGGCGCTGCGCTATGGTATCTATTTTGATCCTGAATTTGATGAACGCGTGGATGGTGTGATCTACGGCACCGCGGCCGGCTTGGGCGTGGCGACGGTGCTCAACTTCGTGTATATTTTTCAGCACGGCGGTGTGGACCTGGATGTGGGCTCTATGCGGATGGTGATCAATGCCCTGGCTTATGCCAGTTTTGCCGGTATTTTAGGATACTGCCTGGGACAAACCCGATTCGAGAAGACGCCCTTTTATTATCTCCCTTTCGGTTTTCTGCTGGCGGCCACGCTCAATGGCTTGTTTTTCTTTTTGACAGATCGTGTATCGTGGCAGGGACTGCAAACGAACAACCTCAACGGGCTGATTCTGGCCACTATTTTTGCCCTGATGACCCTGGTGGTTTTGTTTTGGCTTGTGCATCGTGCCGATGAGGAGACGCTAAGGGTGGGGCGATCGCCGGTATCCAAACCAGTGCGCGCCCCGGCGCCTGTCTCGGCCCCGGTTGCCCCGCGTTCTCCTGAACCCCCACCATCGCCATCGCCCGCGCCCATCATGCCGGTGGCGGCTGTCGATGTGGCCCCACCTGTGCCCAGACCCACGGTGCCCCCGCCCCCCCTCCCGGCCCCCGTCCGTCCACCAGAACCCTCACCGGCGCCCCCACCCGCAGCGCTGCCGGTTAAAGCCCCGGCACTGCCCACTCTCGAGGCCAGCACTCTGGAAGAGGAGGGCTTCCCCAACAGCAAAGAGATATTGGCCGATGTCAAGGCTAGCTGGCAGGCGCTGCTGCATGACTTACAAAATGACGCACCAGATACGGATGAGGAGCGCCCCTAAATGTCGGAAATCATGTCCCTCTTGCAATCTCCCAGTCCCACCAATCCCCCACCCAGCGCCGTCGAAGAACGCCGCAACCTGATTCTGGTGCTGTGCGTGGTGCTGCTGGCATTGGCCGGCGGATGGGGATTAAAATGGTCTGTGCAAAATGCGACGCACACCGTGCGCCTGGGCGGCGGTATCCCCGATGTCGCATACCCGGCGTCGTGGGTGACGGTGCCTGCGGATGATGTGCTCTGGCAGGCCATCAATCCCCGCAGTGCCAGCACTTTTAAGTCGCGTGTGCAGATATCGTCACGGGTGCTGAGCCCGGACGAATCGTTGGATAGCCTCAGCCTGAGTTGGCTTTTGCAACGCAACAGCACGCTGGAAAAATTCCGGAATCTGGCCACATCCAGCAATGTAAGGGTGGGAGATGAGCCGGCGGTCTTGTTTACGTATGCTTATGTGGCTGATCCCGAACTGGCTCTGGGGGTTCCGGGCCTGCCTGTGGTGGTCGAGGCCCAGGATTTGTTGTGGCTGGGGGGCAAGCCCGGGCAGCAACAATTACTGGTCATCACAGTGGCCGCCGATGCTGCCCTGTGGGATGTGGAGGCACCGGCTCTGAGGCGCATTTTAGACAAGCTGGGAATGCAGGAGGTGGCCCCATGAAGCACATCTTTAGCAAGCACACGCTCATTCTTGGCCTGGTGCTGCTGGGTTTGCTGGGGGGATGGATGCTGACAGGGCGGCAAGCCGAGGCGATTGAGCGTCCGGCACTGAACGCAGCCTTGCTGGCCACCGTGCGCCTGGCTGTCCCCGTTGATAATGCTATCGATCAGTATAGCACCGGCAGCGGGACGGTGTTGACCAGCGACGGTCTCATTCTCACCAATTATCATGTCATGGCCGACACCGAAAGCGGCCGTTTGTATAATCGGGATGGCATGGCCTTTGTGGCGGTCAACCCTCCGGATCTGCGCAGCGAGGCCGTATGGAAATATCGGGCCACGGTGGTGAAGAGCAGCCGGGAATTGGACCTGGCCATCCTGCAGGTGACAGGTTTGATGGAACAAGGTGATGCGCCGTTGCCGGAGCATCTGGACATGACGGCGGCCCCCTTGGGCTCAAGCAATGACCTGTTGATCGGAGATGAGATCAATCTTTTTGGTTTCCCCAGCATTGGTCGGGGCTCGGTGACCTTTACGCGGGGCATTGTGGCTGGATTTATGGATGAGGACGGAGATGGTGTTCTGGACTGGATCAAAACGGATGCCGATGTCGCACGGGGCAATTCGGGGGGGCTGGCCACCGATGCCCGCGGTCGCATGATCGGTATTCCCAGCGCGGACATTGCCGATGTGGAAACCGCCAGCAGCATCAGTTTGATCCGACCTATCGATCTGGCGCTGCCGCTGATCCGGGCGGCCCAGGGCCAGGTGAACGCCACCGATGTAGATCGAGACTCCCCAAATCGCCAGTCTGCATCTTCCGGCCCCGACATTGTGTCGCTGCAATTCGCCGCGGCGATTGATCATAATGGGGATGCCATCGACACCGACAGCCGCTTTAATCCGGGCATCAAGGCTGTTTACGCTGTTTTCGAGTATGCGAATCTCGTTAACGGAGAAGATATAACGTTTACATGGCGGCACGAGGGTCGGGAAGTGGCCCGCACTCATTTTCGCTGGCAGGGGGGAGCCAGTGGCACAGATTGGGTGAATGTCTATGCCCGGGATGCGTTGGCTCCGGGGCAATATGAGCTGGAACTCAAATGGAACGACACCGTGATTTATACGGGTGGTTTTTGGATTGGGGATGTGCCGTCCCCGACCGGCGGGCGCTTTGGTGCCATTGTGTTTGCGACGGCAATGGATGACAGCCAGCAACCCCTGAACCCCGACGTGGTGTTCAGTGATGTGGATGTCGTCTACGCCTTCTTTGATGTCTATGACATGTCCCCAGGCATCCGCTGGCAACGCCGGTGGTATATCGATGATGAACTGGCCCTGGAGACCGAAGGCATATGGAAGGATGCTTCCGCCCAGAATTGGTGGGTTAGTATCCAGGCGCGGGGCGGGTTGACGCCGGGGCGGTACCGGCTGGAGTTGCTGATCGAAGGTCGGCTCGACCAGCAGGCAGAGTTCACTATCCCCGAACCTACATGGCGCAAGGGCGTGGAACCGGTGCAGATTATCGGCACGATATCAGATGCGAGTCGTAAAAGCCGCAAGCTCGCAAACGCCACGGTTTTTGTGCTTAATCCGGGCGTTTCTGTGGATGATTTCCTGGCACAGCCCGATCAAAGTATGGTTGTTGCCTACGGCGTCAGCAATCAAAAAGGTGATTATCAGCTTAACCAGCGCTTGACGCCAGGCCAGGCCTATGGCATTGTGGTTTATCATAAAGAATATCAGATGGTCACTGCCGACGCTTTTGCCATCGATGCTCAGGCTTCCAGTCCCTGGCGCATCGATGTGACAATGAAGCGAAAGTAAGCCGGGAATGGTACAATAATGTCATGAACAAGCTCTCTCCGCAGTCCCCCCTTTCCGCGCGTCTGCCTGAGATCATCCATCGTCTGAGACTGGCGCATCCCGACGCCTGCTGCGCCCTGGATCATCGCACGCCGTGGGAATTGCTGGTTGCCACCGTACTTTCGGCCCAGTGCACGGACGAACGCGTCAACAAAGTCACCCCCGAGCTGTTTGCCAAATTTCCCACCCCGCGCGCTTTCGCCGACGCCGAGCGCAGCGAGATCGAAGAAGCCATCCGCTCTACCGGATTTTATCGTAACAAAGCCCGGCACATTCAGGAAACAGCGCAATTGATCGCCTATGAATATGGGGGTCAGGTGCCAGCCGATATGGCATCGTTGCTGCAATTGCCCGGTGTGGCCCGCAAAACCGCGAATGTGGTATTGGGCGTGGCTTTTAAGATTGCGGAGGGCATTGCGGTGGATACGCATGTCAAACGCCTGTCGGCGCGTTTGGGATTGAGCACGGCCAAAGACCCCAAGAAGATAGAGCGAGATCTGATGGCCATCACGCCCCGCGAAGACTGGATCGATCTGTCGCATCTGTTGATCTTTCATGGACGCAGGGTGTGTAAAGCGCGTAAGCCCGACTGCGCCGCCTGCACCCTGAATGACCTGTGCCCATCCTCTGAACTAAACCCTGCCTGAATTCATACTGAACACCGGCGTTTTTCGTTTTTGCCACGGATTCACACAGATTTTCACGGAAAAGAAAACGTCTTCAAAATCCGTGAAACCTGTGGCTGATAATGCTTTGCTAAGCGACATGTGTCATTTTCGCCAGACGCCAGTTCATATCCCAAAGGAGTGATCAACGATGATCCCCAAACAAATGGATGATTTTTTGCGCGCAGCATTGCCCGAGCACACCTGGCGCAATCGTTTACAACGTCATGACGACCTGGCGTTTATGGAGTTCCATGCCAGTGATGTGGAGCGCTTGCACCGCCTGGGCATCGAGGTAGATCGCCTGGGCCCGCGACTGGTGGTGTGCATGTGGGATGAAAGGGATGACCTGGAAGTGGGAGGCTATCTGGTGGTGGATAACCTGGCCATGGGGCGGCCCTCGATGGGCGGCATCCGCATGTTGCCCTCGATTACACCGGCTGTCGTTCATAATCTGGCGCGGGGCATGACCCTGAAAAACGCCGCCGCCGATTTGCCTTACGGGGGCGGCAAGGCGGGCATCGTGGCGCCGCAGCGCCGCCTGAACGCGGCCGAACACAGTGAGATCGTGCGGCGTTTTGCGCATCTGATCGGGCGCTATCGCAGCGTGTATTTGCCCGGCCCTGATGTGGGCACGAATGATGCCGACATGAAAACTATCGCCATCGAGAACGGGCTGGACAGCGCCTTATCGAAGCCGGTGGATATGGGTGGCAACCGTATCGATCAGCTTGGCGCCGCGGCTGGCGGCGTGGTGATTGCCATCAATGCGCTTTTGGGCGAAGTGGAGCGTCTGCGCGTGCTGCCGCAGTTCGTCGATTTACGGGCGCCCAGCCGCTCGGAGTTGACTGTGCTGATACAAGGATTCGGTGCGGTGGGTTCGCATGTGGCGCGCATCCTGGCGGAACAAGACCCGGCCCCGCGCATTGTGGGCCTGAGCGACGCGCAGGGCTATCTTTATCGCCAGCAAGGCCTGCCCATGCAGAAGGTCCTGGCAGAACGCGATGCCCATGGGCTGGTGAGTTTTGCTTATTTTATGAAATATCTGCAAGAGGAGCGCGGTCCTTTCCCTGACACCAAATTTGCCAATGCGCCCAATGCTTTGTTACGGGAAGATGCCTTTTGTCTGGTGCCGGCAGCGCCAATTGCCAATTATCTGGATGTGTCGGCAGAGAGCCGTCCCGCCATGACCGTGGACAAACGGGGCCGTTGGGCGATGATCGTGGAGGGCGCCAATACCTATTCGCCGGATCCGTCCCGCCGAGCGGCCCGCCTGCGCATGGAACGCACGGTGTACTGGCAGCAAGGCACCCTGATTGCCTCTGACTTCTTGGTGAATTCGGGGGGCGTGATTTTTGCGGCGCAAGAGCATTTGATCGAAACCCCGCCCCATTTACGTCTCCCGGACGATTTTCTGGGCGATGCCGGGGCGGTGCAGGGTTGGTTGGACGATCATGAGGCCGAGCTGGCCGAGCTGGCACAAGTCCGCCTGCAGGCGGGACGCAAGCAGCGGCAAGAGGTAATCCGGCGCAATATGGCCGAGCTGGTGGATCTGCTGATTGCCGATTCCGATATGCTGCCCCTGGAAGCGGCCGAGCAGATCAGCATCAATCGTATTGCCACCAGTGAGCGATATCGACAGGTGGACGAAGTGATGGAGCCGTTGCAGGTGATCGCGTCCGATACTTCTATGCGCACCGCAGCGCAATTGCTGATCAAGGATGCCAACGAAGTGTTGGGTGTGGAGAACAAGGCGGGCGAGCTGGTGGGCATTGTGACCGACTGGGATATTGCTTCTGCTGCTGCCCAAGGCTATACGGGACAGGAGACGGTGGCGGAAATCATGACGAAAAAGGTGTTCACCGCCCGGCCGGACGACAATATTCTGGATGTGCTGCGGCGTCTGGAGACGTACGAGATCTCGGCCATGCCGGTGGTGGACACAGGGGCGGTGGTGGGGCTGATCAGCAGCGCCATGCTGGCCCACAAAACCCTGTTGCGCTTGTTGCAGGCCCAGGTATGAAACTATACGGCCCGATAGACGATACGACCGTTGATCATGGTGAGCAGGACGTTGGTGTGCGGGATTTGGGCGGGGTCGCAGCGGAAGAGGTCGGTGTCGAGGACGATGAGATCGGCGAGATAGCCGGGGGCGAGCCGACCTTGCTGCTGTTGCCGGCCGATGGCAGTGGCAGCGCCCAGGGTGTAGGCAGCGATGGCTTCGGCCACGGTGAGACGTTGTTGGGGATGCCAGCCGCCGATGGGGCTGCCGTCGAGGCGCTGGCGAGTGACGGCGGCATGAATGCCCCACCAGGGGTTGGCGCTGGCCACGGGGGCGTCGGAGCCGAAGGCGAGGGTGGCGCCACTATCGAGTAGGGTGCGGAAGACGAAGGCGTTTTGTGAGCGTTGGCCCCACAGGCGATCGGCATTGGTGATGTCGTCGGGACAGTGTATGGGCTGCATGGAGGCTGTGATGTGCAAGGCGCCCAGACGGGGCTGGTCGTGAGGATGCAGGGCCTGGACGTGTTCGATGCGGTGGGGAATAAGAGGGGGATAGTGGCTGCCGGCGGTCTGAACTTCGGTAAAGATGTCGAGTACTTCGCGGTTGGCGCCATCACCAATGGCATGTACAGAGACGGCAAGGCCGTGGCGATGGGCGCGGCGGATGACGGCGGCCATGTGAGCAGGATCGGTGAGAAACATGCCGCGGTTAGCGGGGTCGTTGGCGTAGGGGGCCAGCATCCAGGCGGTTTGGGCGCCGAGGGAGCCGTCGGCAAAGAGTTTGATGTGTCCAATGCGTAGCCATTCATCACCAAAGCCGCTTTGCAGGCCGAGGGCGATGAGGTGGTCCATGTGGGCTGCCTCGATGTTGCAACTGATGCGCAGCGGCAGGCGGTTTTGCTGGCGCAGCCGCGTGTAGAGCCGCAAGGCCTGCGGGCCCTCGTGGGAGTGGTCTTTCATGCGCTGATCGTGGACGGCGACGATGCCCCAGCGCTGCAGATCGGCGGCGACGGCGAGGAGATTTGCAGTGGCGGTGGCTTCATCAAGGGGGGGGATGACCTGCCGCACAAGGTTGATGGCCAGTTCGCGCAGGACGCCGGTGGGCCGGCCATCCCGGTGGCGGTCAATGACGCCTGAAGGAGGATCGGGGGTGGCGGCGTCGATACCGGCGGCGCGTAGGGCGACGCTGTTGGCGACGGCGGCGTGCAGATCAGTGCGCCAGAGAATGGCGGGACGATCACCGGTGAGGGGATCGAGATCGTGGCGGGTGGGGAAGATGGGCTGCGGCCAGCGGCTTTCGTTCCAGCCGTAGCCGATACACCAGGCGCCTGGGGCAAGGGGGCGGACGTAAGCGGCGAGTTGCTGTTGCAGCTCGTTGAGGCTGGTTGCCTGGTAGAGTTCGAGCTGGCCGCGACGCTGGGCCATGTCATGAAAGTGGATGTGGCTGTCGGTGAAGCCGGGGAGGACGAGGCGGTCTTGGAGATCGATGGTTTGGGTATGGCCGCGGGTAAGGGGCAGGATGTCGGCGTCGGCCCCGAGGTCGATGATGCGACCGTGTTTGATGGCCAGGGCCTGGGCCCAGGGTTGGGCCGGGTTCTGAGTGGTGATGCGGGCGTTGTGCAGGATGATTTCAGGCATGAGAAGGATTTCGAGATCTGAGAAAGGCGAGATCAGAAGGAGAATCGATATCGTGGGCGAGGGTGGGGCTGTGGTAAATGATGGGGAGGAAGCCGAGCCGGGCAGCCTGCTGGCAGTGGCGCTGGAAGCTGTGGGGGCCGAATTGGGGTTTGATGAGATGGGGCGGACGCAGAAGAAGGGCGTTGGTACCGGTTTCGGTGGCGTCTGGGGCGATGACGAGGCCCTTTGGGGTGTTGATCAGGCCGACGATGGTTTGGATGTCGGCGGTGGTGAGCAGGGGGAGATCGGACGGGAGGATGAGCAGCTCATGTGCGCCGCGCCTCTGCGCCCAGGTGCTGGCCCGCTGTACAGCAGCGTTGTAGCCGGCAATGGGGTTGTCGGCGATGGCAGCGAAGCCGTATTGAGCCGCGAGGGCCAGCACACCGGGGTCGTCCGAGACGATCCCGGCCACGTCGGCGACGCCGCTATCCTGTACGATGTGCAGGACATGCGCCAGCATGGCGCCCGCCAAACGCTGGCGGGCGGCGTCGCCGACGGCTGGGCGCAGGCGCTGCTTCGCCATCGCCAGAGGCTTCATCGGCACAACAACCGCCAGACGATCACGCATCTTGCCACCCCACCGGCAAGCGATCCATGCTATACCAGGGGATCTCCAGCCGCTCCGCCCATTGCAAAATCCGCCGCTGTTCCTCCGCACTCAGCTTTTGTTGCCACAGTCCCAGCCACGCCAGCATATCCTCATAAGCCGTCGCTGCCGTCACCCGGCTGGGATGCCGCACAAATGCCTGCGAAACCATAAAATTTGCAAAGCCAAGATCCCGATACAAAGTCCCCAAAATCTCAAAAGGACGCAAACAAAGGGCCTCGTAAAATACAAAATGATGCGATCTCTGCTGCAAATCGCGCCGCGCCACCGCATTCTCCACCGCCCACCATACCGCATGTGCTCCCAGCAGATCCCGCTCCTGCTCCACCAAATGCACCCACGGCTGCAAAAAATCGGCCACCAGCGCCTCGTCGGCCAGCAAACTGGCCGTATCGGCATACCACGGCGAGCGCACGCGCTGCAACCGCGACATCACCACTGCACACGGATGCCGGGTCAGAAACACAATACGCGGTCGAAACCGCTCATACAAATAGCCCAGCATCATATTCGCCCGAATCAACTTCACCACAAAACGCCGCGGCCAAAAACGTGAGCGGTGATAATCGGTGCGATAACTGCGGATGCGGCCGCTGAGTGTTTTCTCCAGTAGAGTATCCCACTGCGGCCAACGTCCGTCCGCTCGTAGATATGCGCGTTTGTATTGCTGGGCATCCCCGGAACGCAGTCGCAACAGGCGACGATATTCGGCGTTATGCTCGGGATGCAGCGGCTCAAAAATCTCCTGCAGACCCGGCGCCGCGGCCAGCAGATCAGCCAGCCAGGTCGAGCCACTGCGCCCTACCCCGGCCACCACAATCGCTGCGGAGGCCGCCGGCCGCCCGCTCACGGCAAAGCGCAACAGCTCTCCGCTGCGCCATGCGGTCGCCACCGCCCGACGCGCTGGCTTCCGCCAGTCGGCCCCGCTCATCCCCAGCGCTCCCCCCAGGCCAGGATCTCCGCTGCCAGCCGTCGACGGCCAGCCTTATCATGCATCACAGTATCCGTCACCAGCACACGCATGCCCAACGCCTGCACCGCCACCGCCAGGGGGGCGTCTGCCGCGTCCAGCACAAAACCATCCAGCAGGCCGGCATAATGCTGCGCCACAGCCAGCGCCTGTACTTCCATACCCAACTCCTGCATCATTTTGGCGGCCGGGCCTTTCAGCGCCTTGCCGCCCACAATCGGACTCACCGCCACCGCCTTTCGTTCTCCCACCCAGCTTCGCATCCCCGGCAGCGCCAGAATCGGATCAATCGAGACAAAGGGATTGGAGGGACAAAAGACCACCAGCTCTGCCGCGGTCATGGCCTGCGCCACGGCCACAGACACTTGTGCCTGCTCCAATCCGGCCAGCCGCATGCCTCGCATCACCGGCTGGCAGCGCTGATGCACAAAATACTCCTGGAACGACAGCTCATCGTCCGGGGTCTGAATCATCGTGCGCACCGGCGCATCTGACATGGGCAGCACGGCATGGTGCACGCCAAGGCGCTGCGCCAGCGAGCTGATCACCTCCGTCAGCGACAGGCCTTGGTCGATCAGCGACCGTCGCAAAAGATGCAGGGCAATATCGCGGTCGCCCAGCCGAAACCAACTCGGCCCGCCCAGGCGTTGCACTTCCTCCAGCACGCAAAAATGCTCGTCTGCTCGCCCCCACCCCTGCTGCAGGTGTTGCACCTCGGCCAGATTGTACAGCACCGTATCCACATCCGGGCAGATCAGCAAGCCCAGATGCTCGAAATCATCGCCCGTATTGACCACAACCGTCAATTGTTCGGGGTCCAGCACCTGGGCCAGACCATGCGCCAGCTTGGCGCCGCCCACGCCGCCGGCCAGCGCCACAACCTTGTTCAACGCCACAGCACCACCTCCGATAGCAATTTACGCTCGGATACACGGCTTTCTGCCGCATAGCCAAGGGTGATCAACGCTTGCGGTTCCCAATCATCGGGCAGGGCCAGCGTGGTGCGCACCAGTTCGGGCACAAACAGCGGCGTACACATCCAACATGCGCCCAGTCCTTCATGATGGGCGGCCAGCAACAACTGCCCCAGCGCCAGGGCCGTACTCTGCACCGCCATGTGCCATTCCAGCCTCTGGCGATGGGCATCAGTAGGCACATCCATTTCCTGCATGGTCAAACAGCCTATCACCAGGGCGGCGGCGTTCGTAATGCGGTGGGCCGAACGCTGCGCCTGTCGTGCCGCCTGTTCCGCGGCCACGCCATCCGCTTCCAGATCGTGCTGCCATCGCCGGGCCATGCGCTGCGCCAGTACCTGCTTGTGCTGATTATCCCGCACCACGGCAAAGCGCCACGGCTGCCGGTTATGGGCGCTGGGCGCCCATATCGCCGCGGTCAGCAGCTTTTCGATCACAGTATCCGGTATGGCTCGCTGCTCATAGCGCCGGATCGAACGCCGTGTCAACAGCGTTTGCCAGAAATTATCTTTGTATTGTTCACTCATAGCTGCATTATAGCCTGAAAAGCGTTCATTCCGGAATCTGCCGACGCCGACGAGGGCACCATCGGCAAGCCACGGCTTCACCTGTCCGCCTTATGGAGCATGAACGCGACTGCTCTGCCCTGACATATTCGCACACACCCCATTGACACCCACCCTGCCATCGAGTACCATACAGGCACCCCTCCCTTTCTCCTCACCAAGGCCAATACCATG
>JAADGC010000044.1 GCA_013152585.1 Chloroflexota bacterium | reverse complement strand
CTACAAAACGGCGCCGGGTGAACCCGGCTTCAGATGCCGCCACGCTCGTCAAGCCCCCTTGAGGGGGCGCCGTTGTGTAGCCGGGCGGCTTTCAGCCCCCGGCGGCCGCAGGCCCCCTAGCCCCGATTTCAATCGGCGGGACGGCTAAGGCGTGTGAGCCGGGGCAGATAAAGATGATAGCTGTCCAGGGGTGTGGGGGTGGTTGCCGCCTGTACCTGCAGTTCGTACTCAGCGATGTTTACGCCGGCGGGGGCAGAGATGATGGCAAGGGTTTGGGTTTCGGCCTGGGGGGCTGGTAGATCGACATAAAGTGCGCCATCGCCGGCGGAAGCGGACCATCGGGTCATTTGCGGGCGGCTGTCGGTGGTGATAGTGACGATCTGCAAGGCGAGATGATCGAGCTGGCGGCTTAGCAGGCGCACCCGTACCGCACCTGCGGGCGACAACTGGATAATGTCCTGGCCATACGCAGCCAGGCGCCCATTTCCCTGGTTCTGGCTGTTCCAGTTGCCTGTTTCGAGCGTGCCTTCTAAACGGATTCGGGGAAAGCGACGGCCGTCTCGCCAACAGAATGGAGTGAACTGGGGGCAGGTGGCGTGGACCGTGAGGGCGGCAGATATATTCATCAGGGTCGATCGCAGGGGAAGCCGCTGGTGCTGCAGGGCTGCGGCCACGGCCTCCATGCCGTCATGCGTGGGGGCCAGCAACCAGGTATCACGCACGAGACGGGCATCGATGTGTTCGTCGATCCACATGGGCAGCAGGGCCATGGCGTAGGGGTGTTCGTCGAGGGGGGCGTCGGGGTTGAGAAACAGGGGCGGGAGCAGATTGAGATAGAGGTTGATGTTGTCGAACACTTTGTCTTCAGCCCACACGGCCCATGCCTCCCAAAGCCAGTCACTGGGCTCGCTGCTATCGAGGCCGAACTGCAGTACGTGCATGTATTCGTGGGCAAAGGTGACGCGTGCCAGGTCGATGGGCGGGGTGCTGAGCCCCGACAGGTCATTGGTCAGCACGATGAATGCGGAACAGGCGGCGATTTCGGTCGTGGGGGTGTAGGGATTGTCGCCGCAGCGACCAGGGTCAGAGTCGGTGTAGCCGAGATAGACGCGTTCGAGATTGAGAAGATAGATATCGGTGCGGTTATCGCCCCCCAGCAAGGCATCGGCCTGGGGCAACGGCCACTGCAATTGACGATTCAGCACGTTCCAGGTGGTTTCTGCCGTGTCTCCCAAGAACTCGACATAATCGGGTATTTGGTCATGATCTCTGTCGCCAGGGCCGATGGCATTGGTACCGACCAGTGTGTAGTGGATGCGGAAATGGACCGAATCATAGATCTGCTCTGAGGGTAAGTCCGGGCGCCGGGCCGAAGGGTTGCTGATGTGGACAGCGTCTGGCTTATGCTGCTGCAAATGCCGCAGCAGCATACTGGCGCTGATCTCGGGGGTGGTGGGGCGCAGGAAGGCAGGCAGGGTGGCAGGGGCGTAGATGGAACGTAGTTGCCACGTACTCGTCTCCGCAGAGGAAACTTGTCCCCTGGCCTGGGCCAGTGCAAGGGCCTGGCTAAAGGTGGCGGCCGGAGGAGGATCAGCTTGGGCGCGCTTGATGGGTGTCATGCCCAGGAGCAAGCTGGCTATGAGGATGAGGAGCAGACGAAAGAAGTCGGCGCCGTGAGGGCGGAGGCGGATCATGATCTGGTAAAAGGGGGCCACTGGCCATGGATGTGCATCTTTCGAATAACGGGGCGAAATTCCCCCGCCAAAGTGGAAGCTGGTTCTATTGTAGTATGACGCAGGCCAGACGCCAATCCGTACACTACCTGGCTGATCTTGTGTGCGGAATTTTACCTTGAGCCGGATTATGCGCTACACTAGCCTGACTCCCCGCTTACCCTAACACAGAGGAGATTTACCTTTTTTATGCGAAGATTGATTATTAGTTTGCTGGCAGGGACTGTGCTGATCGCCTTGATCGGCATGATTCTTACAGCTTTTAGCGCTCCGGCCCAGGCCGAAGCCAACCCCAACACCCCCGCCCGGGCACAGTCGACCCGCATCCTGGATGCGACCTGGCAGCTCCATCCTCCGGTTGTGGATGGCGACCTTAGCGACTGGGCCAGCTATGAGCACGTGGTTCTGAATAGTGAGACAGCCGACGCTACCCCAGGAGGCTATCTGCCCACCCCCGCCGATCTCAGCGGCTGGACAGCCGTTGTTTGGGACAGCCAGTGGCTATACATTGCCCTGAATGTGGTGGACGATATTGTGGTGCGTGATTCCCGTAACTGGGAGCACGATGATATGGCTGGTTATGTTTTCGATGTGGATCGTGACGGTCAATTAAGTGTGGAGGATATGCGCTTCACTCTCAGCCCCGACGGCCTTGTGACGCTCAATGGTGGTTGGCCCTTCGGTGTGCAGTCGAATATCGCCCACACGGCGCAGGGCTGGCAGGCCGAAATAGCTATCCCGCTCATTTTCTTTGGCTCCGATTTCCTTTCTAACGCCCAGGTGGGGTTTAGCTGGGGGCTGCAAGATGATGATGGCCACGACATCGAGAGCCGTTTGGTGTGGGGCGGATCTTCTTACACCGCGCCGACGCCCGATGAGGGCACGATGCGTTTCATCAATGGCCCCACCCGCTCCTGGTTGACCTATCATTTGGGCGATGAAGGCTGGGCGGGGATCGAAGATACGACGCTGAACTCATGGCCTGGCAACACCAGCATCAATTTCGGTTCCGATCCCATTTTGGCCGTGCGCGGGAATGATCAATGGCATGCTGCCATGAAGATCATTTTGCCCGAGCTGCCTACGGGCGCCCGGCCACTGGGTTTGCTCCTGCACATGTCGTTGGCGGATATTCCCCATAACCCCAACAATAGCGGCGCCACGTGGGCGCGGGCGTATCCACTGCTGCGGCCCTGGGATGAAAATACTGCTACTTGGCGACAGGCTGCTACGGGCACCCTCTGGGCGCGCGGTGGCGCTGATGCCGTGGGTGTTGATCGTGAAGGAACTGTCGCGGTCGAGACGCACTTGATCTCGACGCAGCGCGATTTCACCTGGGATTTGAGCAGTGTCGTAGGCGATTGGTTCGACGATCCCGCACAGAATTACGGCATTTTGCTGCGCGGCGAAAGCGGCGACAATGTGCTTTATCAGTTTAATTCGGCGGACTGTACGCCGGCAGCCAGTTGTGGCCCCTGGATCGAGCTTTTTGTCGAGTTCCCCCCGCCCACTGTTATCCCCACGCCCACCCCCATTCCCACCGATACCCCCACTCCCACCCCAAACTTCCCGCTTTATCTGCCACTGATGGTGCAGCCTTAGGCAGGGAGCCTTCCCTGGCCCTCGACAGCCTCAGCATCATCCCTTGCTGAGGCTGTTTTTATAGTGCCGAACTCCAGACGTTTGCAGCTCGCGGCGACAACTTTTATAATACATCGTTGGCCGCCCACGTCTTTTCCCTGAAGCAACATCGGATTGCCCCTTAACGTATGCGTACTCAATTAATTCGTAATTTTTCTATCATTGCTCACATTGACCACGGCAAGTCGACGCTTGCCGATCGCCTGATGCAACTCACGCACACGGTCAGTGATCGCGAATTGCACGCTCAGATGCTTGACAGCATGGACCTGGAGCGCGAAAAAGGCGTGACCATCAAAGCTTCGGCTGTGCGCATGGAGTACACCGCCAAAGACGGGAAAACATACGAACTGAATCTGATCGACA
Organism: Chloroflexota bacterium; assembly: GCA_013152585.1. Lineage (GTDB taxonomy): Bacteria > Chloroflexota > Anaerolineae > J102 > J102 > JAADGC01. The sequence goes on along the minus strand of JAADGC010000044.1, from coordinate 3,244 downwards.
CACCCGGCCATGTAGATTTCGGCTATGAGGTGTCGCGGGCGCTGAAGGCCTGCGAAGGGGCGCTGCTGGTCGTCGATGCGGCGCAAGGGGTCGAGGCGCAGACCCTGGCGAATCTGTATCTGGCGCTGGAGCAGGACCTGGAGATCATCCCCGTGATCAACAAGATCGATCTACTGGCGGCGCGGCCCGATGAGGTGGCGCAGGAATTGGAGGATCTGATCGGCGTGGACGCGCTGGACATCCCCCGCGTTTCGGCCAAAGACGGCACGAATATCGAGGCCGTTCTCGAGGCCGTGATCGAGCAAGTGCCACCGCCGCAGGGTGATCCCGACGCCCCCACCCAGGCTCTGATCTTCGACAGCCACTACGATCCTTACAAAGGCGTGATTGCCTATGTGCGTGTGTTCAATGGTCGCATCAGCAAACGGTCGATTTTGAGGTTGATGTCCACGCGGGTCGAAACCGAGCCCCTGGAAATAGGGGTGTTTTCGCCCGCCATGCAGCCGGTCGCAGAATTACAGGCAGGCGATGTGGGCTATGTGGCCACGGGGCTGAAGACGGTGCAGGAATGTCGCGTGGGTGACACTTTCACCCTGGTCGAACATCCCGCTACTGTGGCGCTACCGGGCTTCCAGCCCCTGAAATCGATGGTCTTTGCCGGGGTGTATCCGGCTGAATCCGAAGATTATGTCCTGTTGCGGGATGCGCTGGAGAAACTGCAGCTCAACGACGCTTCGCTGAACTATCAACCCGAGACCTCACAGGCGCTGGGTTTTGGCTTCCGCTGTGGTTTTTTGGGACTTTTTCACATGGAGATCATCCAGGAACGCCTGGAGCGGGAATACGACCTCGACCTCGTATTCACAGCACCTTCGGTGGAATACCAGATCACCTTAACCGATGGCGAAGGCATCCTCATCGACAGCCCCGCCGACTTACCAGACCCCAACGACATCGCTGAAATCCGGGAGCCTTGGGTCGAGATCAACATCATCACCCCCACGGAGTTCATCGGCACGGTGATGGACCAGGTGACCCGGCGTCGGGGTGAATTCAAGAATCAGGAATATCTGGACAGGCGCCGCGTGCAACTGAGCTACTATATCCCTCTGACCGAAATCCTGGTTGATTTTTACAACGACCTCAAAGCCCGTACCCGCGGCTATGCCTCCCTCGACTATCATTTTCACGAATATCGCGCCGCCGACATGGTCAAGCTCGATCTGTTGGTGGCCGGGCAGGCAGTCGATGCCCTGTCCATCATTGTGCACACGGATCAAGCCTACTCCAAAGGCCAAAAGTTAGTCTCGAAGATGAAGTCGGTTATCCCGCGCCAGCAGTTCGATGTAGCCATCCAGGCCGCGGTGGGCAAGCGCGTCATCTCGCGGGCCAATGTCAAGGCCCTGCGCAAGAACGTGCTGGCGAAATGCTATGGTGGCGATGTCTCCCGCAAGCGCAAATTGCTGGAGAAACAGAAAAAAGGCAAAAAACGCATGAAGATGATCGGTTCCGTGCAGGTGCCGCAAGAAGCCTTCATGGCGGTGCTTCGCCTCGAAGACGAGTAAACCAAATGTCTGGTAATCGAGCAACTCGTAATAGAATAATCATGACAACAACCTTTCGCCGCATAGCCCCCAATCTCGCCCTGTTGCTCATCCTGTTCATCGGGTTTGCTCTGCGCACCTACAATGTGGATTGGGCCGATGGTCAGCTTCCCCACCCTGACGAACGCTCGACCATTGCTTTTTACGCCCCCACCATCAAGTGGCCCAGCGAGCCGGGCACGTTTTTTGATCCGCGGCGTTCGACCCTGAATCCCTTGTGGGATGTGCAGGCCAATCATCGCCGTTCCTACACCTACGGCCATTTTCCATTGTACGTGCTGGTGGCGGCCGGGCATCTGACCGTGAAGCTGGCGCCGGTGGCAGAGGCGCTGGGAGTGTCGGACAGGATCGTGGACATGATGCGCATCGCCGATGGTTCACCCGGCTATGCCTGGGTGGGGCGGGTGTTGATGGCCCTGGCCGACACGCTGACGCTGCTCTATCTCTATCTGCTGGGGAAACGGATGTGGAACAAAAAGGTGGGGTTGTTAGCGGCGGCGTTGGGGGCGTTCACGGTCACGCAGATTCAGTTGGCCCACTTTTTTGCCGTCGATCCCATCTCCACCGCCTTTACCGTGGCGGCGGTGTATCACGCCATCCGCATGGTCGATACCGGCGGCTGGAAGCAAACCGTGCTGACGGGCGTGATGGCGGCGTTGGCCATTGCCTCTAAATTCAGCGCGGCCCCCATTCTGGCCGCGCCGGCCGTGGCGGGCTTGATCATCAGTTGGCAGCAGCAGCGAGGGGAACGCAAGGGCACGCCCGGTATCCTTTTGGGTGCGACCGCGATCGTGATCGCCTTTGTCGTCTTTGCCCTGACCTCGCCTTTCGTTTTTCTCGACTTCGAGAGTTTCAACCAGGCAGTGATCAAGGAACAGGGGGCGATGGTGCGTGGAGAGGCGGATTTCCCTTTCACCCGTCAATATCGGGGCACCACGCCTTATCTGTATTTCATCCGTCAGCAAGTGCAGTGGGGGATGGGATGGTTTTTGGGGTTGGTGGGGTGGATTGCTTTTGGTTGGGCGGTAGTGCGCCTGTTTTTGCGCCGCAGCCGGCCCTCTGAGTTGATCGTACTCTCGTGGTTGATCCCTTACTTTGGCATTACCGGCGCCTTTTTGGCCAAGTTCAATCGCTACATGATGCCGGTGGTGCCTTTCCTGTCGTTATTGGGTGCGGGCATGTTGTGGTCGTTGGCATGGTGGTGGGTACGGCGCCGGCAAGCGCCAACGGTCGATCTGCCGGCCGCAGCCCCGCTGCCACCCGCCTCGGCGCCGGTGGCAGCAGACATGCCACCAGCACGACCTCCGGCCCACATGCGCGTGATCGATCTATCCTCGGCCTCCAGCAGCAGAGAGAGTGTGCCGGTGGCGGTCGAGCATGCGCTCGCTCCCGAGCCTGCACCGACGCAATCCCCGACATCCTCTACGCCCAAGCCCCCGCCTCCCTCCCCTGTCACAGATGGAAATCGACTCTTCGCATTCCTGGCGATGATCGTGCTCCTCCCCACCGTGTTGTGGGCGCTGGCTTTCGTCAACGGCGTCTATCGTACCGAGCATCCCTTCATTACCGCCTCCAAGTGGATGTACGAAAATATTCCTGATGGCAGTGTGTGGATCACCGAGCATTGGGAAGAGGGCATG
>JAADGC010000118.1 GCA_013152585.1 Chloroflexota bacterium | reverse complement strand
CACACCCCCCACCTCGAACCAGGCGGGGATTTGATACTGAGCCCAAAAGCCAGTGCCAAGGACGGCAAATTTGAGTTTGTCGGACATGAAGAGGTGCTCCTTGGTGGGGCCTTGTCCCCCTGAGTGAAGCGAAGGGTCTCTTGGTACATGGAACGGTGAGGTGCTTCGCTTTTTACGGCTTTAACAAAACCTTCATCGTCTCGCTCGACCGCACCAACTCGAAACCGCGCTCGTAGTCTTCGAGCGGCAGGATGTGTGAGATGAACGGCTTCAGGGCGATCTTGTCGGATTCGACCAACTGCACCAGACGCCGCCAGGTCTCCCAGGTGCGGCCCATGATGCTCTGTAAACGAATCTGGCGGCGGGTAAGAGCGAAGAAGGGGTTGAAGGTGACGGGCTGGCCAAAGGTGCCGATGGTGACGACCGTGCCGCAGTTTCGCACCAGGGCCAGCGCCTGATCGAAAGCCGATTGCGTGGCCCCGGCCTCGATCACGAAATCCGCCCCCCGGCCATCGGTCATCCCCTTGACCACAGCCACCGGGTCCTGCTCCCTCACATCGATCACAACCCCACCGATGATCTCCCGTGCCTTGTTGATGCGGGGCTCAGCCAGATCGGTCATGACCACATTGCAGCCATAGGCCTCTAGCGCCTGCCCGGCCATGATGCCGATGGGGCCACAGCCGATGACCACGGCTACATCCCCAGGATCGTGGGGCTCGATTTCTACGGCGTGCACGGCAATGCCCAGGTTTTCCAGCAGTGTCCCTTCTTTCAGGCTCAGCTTGTCGGGCATTTTGGCCAGGGCTCGCTCGGGCAGCACCGCGTATTCTGCGAAAGCGCCGCGGCGTTTGCCGTAGATCTCCCGGTTCAGACACATGTTGGTCAGGCCCTTACGACACATGTAACAATGTCCGCAGTGGAGCAGGGGGTCTACGACGATGCGGTCGCCAGGCTGGAAGCGGGTGACCTCGCTGCCAACCGCCATCACCACGCCCGACACTTCGTGGCCCAGAACCGTGGGCAATTGTAAGGTGGAATCGCCGGCCGCCCACTCATTCCAATCATAGACCTTCATCTCGCCCACGCAGATAGCGCAGTATGCCACCCGGAATTGCACATCGTCGGGTCGCTCGATTTGGGGAACGTCGATATCCAGCAACGAGAGACCGGGGCCCGGTTTTTCTTTGACCAGGGCTTTCATGCTTGCTCGTCCTGCATTTGAGAGGTTAGTTTCGAATACAGTTTGCTGTTCTTCCGCATTTGCTCCAGGTTTTCGTGCATTGCCTGGCGCGCACCCGCTACATCCCGGGCTTCGATCCGTTCCAACAGCAAACGGTGCAGGCGGATGTTGTCCTCGTCCGGGTCCAGATAGACCGTGACCAGGGCGATATATTCTCGCAGAAGTTTGCGGATGGAATCTATCAAAACAAACAGCAGCGGGTTATGTGTCATCCTGGCCAGGGTGCGGTGGAACTCCGTGTCACGTTCGGCCAGCAAGGCTACATCTGCTTTTGCTTCCACCATACTTTCGAAGATCTGATGCAGCCGTGCGATCTCCTCATCGGTGGCCGACTCCGCGGCGATACCGGCGATCTCCATTTCCAAAATGGAGCGTACCTGATGCAGGTCCTGGAAGGAAATCAGGCCGTTGCCCTGCGTGCGCAAGTACAGCCCTAGCGGCTCCATCACATGTTGGCTGGTCAGTCGGTGCACGGTCGTGCCCACCCCGTGTTGGGTTGACAATAGGCCTTTGGCGGCGAGAATGCGCGCTGCCTCGCGGATGACGGTGCGGCTCACGCCCATCTGTTCGGCCCAATCACGCTCGGGGGGCAGTTTGGCGCCCGGAGCCAGTTCGCCGGAAATAATGAGCTTTTCCACCTCCTTGACGACTCGATCGACCAGGCGTTCTTTGCTTTTGACCGTAGGGAATGCGGTTGTTCCTGTCATCGTTTACTCCTGTGGGAGATGCTTCTGAGGTTGCGTAGGGCGCTGGGCGTCCTTGTGACTGACAGAGAAACTACAGGTCATAAATCAAGTTTCTTAGTAGGAAGGTACGGCGCCATCAGGGGGTGGTAATCGCTCTGGCCACCATCCACGCTCATAATCTGCCCGGTGATGTGCCTGGCTTCTTCGCTGGCCAGGAATACGACCAGGTGGGCATGGTCGGCAGCGTCCGCCATCTTGCCGGCCGGGATCAAGGCCACCATGGCCTCCAGGTCGAGATTGCGGGCGACCGCAGACTCGGCCAACATGGCCGTCCAGGTCATGCCCGGACAGACGGCATTGACCGTGATGCCATGCGGGGCCATTTCTACTGCCAGACAGCGGGTGAAATGATTAACAGCCGCCTTGGCCGCACTGTAGGCGATCTGCTTTTCGCGCACGATGGTGCCGGCGATGGAAGAGATGTTGATGATGCGTCCGGCTTTGCGAGGTATCATGTGGCGGATGGTGGCTTGCGAGCAGAGGAACACGCCCTTGGCATCCACGTCGAAGCAGAGGTCCCACTCCGCCTCGGTCATGTCTGCGGTGGGGCCGTAGCTCAGGGCGCCGGCGTTGTTTACCAATAGCCACAGCGGCCCTAATTCCGACTCCACCCGTGCGACCATCTCCTCCACCTCGGTCTTTTGGGTGACATCGGCGCGGATAGCCAACGTCCGTAGCCCTTCCGTCCGCAGCGTCTCTGCCGCCTCATCCACCTTCTGCGAACGGGCGTTCATGATTACGAGCATGCCTTTTTGCCCCAGCATCCGCGCGATCTCCAGGCCGATACCCTGTCCGGCGCCGGTGACCAGTGCCACTTTTCCTTCTAAGTTCATTGATTTCCTCCTACCATGCTGTCATGCCACCATCGGCCATGTAGAAGCCACCTGTACAAAAAGCGGCTTCATCCGCGGCCAGGAAAATCGCCAGACCCACCACATCCTCGGGCTGGCCGATACGGCCCATGGGAATGGCGGCGGCCAGGCGTTTTCGCTTTTCGGCGCCGGTGAGGGCCTCGGCGATCATGGGGGTTTCGGTGGTGGCCGGGAACAAGGCGTTGACGCGGATGTGGTCTTTGGCGTAGTCTACGGCCATGATCCGGGTCAGGCCGATGATGCCGCCTTTGCTGCTGCTGTAGGCCGTGGCGCCGGGGGCGCAGCCCCTGAAGCCGGTCGGCGATGCGACGAGGATGATCGAGCCGCCGCCCCGCTCCATCATCGCCGGGATCACGTACTTGGCGCAGAGCCAGGCCCCTTTGAGATTGACGGCATGGGTGCGGTCCCAGATCTCCTCGCTCAGTTCGTGGGCGCGCGAATCTGCTTTCATGAATTGTACCCCGGCATTGTTGTAGAGCACGTCCACGCCACCATATCGCTCTACGGCGCTAGCGACCATGGCTTTCACCCGGCTGGCCTCAGAGACGTCGGTGTAAATGAAGCTGGCCTCGCCACCGACGCTTTGTATTTTGGCGACTGTGGCTTGCGCCAGTTTTTCATCGACATCGACAACGACGACCTTTGCCCCCTCGCGGGCGTAAGCGACAGCCACTGCACCGCCCATGCCGGCGCCAGCGCCGGTGACAATCGCAACTTTGTTTTTGAGTCTCATGTGTCAATCTCCTTAAGCATAATCTGGATCGCGTAGCCAAGAACCACCCGCCTCGAAGCCGCCGTCGACGATGATGGTCTGGCCGGTGATGTAGGAAGAGGCCGAAGATGCCAGCAACAGAATGGCACCCACCAATTCTTCGGGCAGGCCTGGACGGCGCTGAGGGATGCGGGTACGAAACCACTTCGCCCGGCCTTCATCCTCCCAGATCGGTTTGGAAAGGGGGGTCATCATGAAGCCGGGAGAGACGCAATTCACCTGGATGTTGTCGGACGCCCACTCGACGGCCATGGCTTTGGTCACCTGCACGATGGCGCCCTTGGTCAGGCCGTAGACGGAGACGGTGTCGAGGGCGAAGAAGGGATTGATGGAACCGATGTGAATGATCTTGCCGCTGCCTTGCGCTTTCATGTGGAGATAAGCTGCCTGGCTGAGGAAATACACGGCCTTGATGTTGACGGCGGAGATGGCGTCGAAGTCGTCCTCGGTCACCTCGGCGATGGATTTACGTCGATTCGTGGCGGCATTGTTGATGAGGATATCGAGCCTGCCCGTGGTGTCGATCACTTCCCGGATGATGCGGCGGCATGCCTCGACGCTGGCCAAATCTCCGACAAGGGGAATTGCCGCGCCTCCTGCCTCGGCGACAAGGGCCGCGAGCTCCCGGGCCTGCGCTAAAGTGCGGGCATGCACGCCGACCGTGGCGCCTGCCTGCGCCAGTGCCACCGCCAGCACGCGGCCGATGCCGCCCGCCGCCCCCGTGATGAGCACGGTTTTGCCAGTAAGTGAAAAGAGGTGATTGAGGATGGCGGTTGATTCGTTCATGGGCACAGTTCCTTCTTGCGTCGCCGCGAGAGGCGAAGGAGAAATCCGCTTAAGCGGGTTTGGTGCGTGCGTCGACCTGTGGAAATACGACACACGTGAAGACTACACAACACGGTAAAGCGGCTCCTCGCCTCTAAGCACCCGCAGCAAATTCTCGATGCACATCTCGCCCTGCTTGCGCTGGGCGTCGACGGTGCGGCCGCCGAGATGGGCCGTGAGCACGACGTTGTCGAGCTCGAGCAGGGGGCTGGCGACAGGTGGCTCGTGGGCAAAAGCATCCAGCCCCGCCCCGGCGATCTGGCCCGCGCGCAGGGCCTGAACCAGGGCATCTTCGTCTACCAGCGCCCCGCGGGCGGTGTTGATCAGGAGGGCGGTGGGTTTCATGGCCGACAGTTGGGGCATAGCGATCAGCGGCCGTTCGATCATCTCGGCGGCGGCGTGCAGCGTCAGCACATCGGCCTGCGCCAGCAGGGCGCCAAGGGAGACAAAAGGCACGCCATGTGCTTCGCCCCAGGCTGTGTCGGCATAGGGGTCGTGGGCGATGACGCGCATACCGAAGGCTTGCGCCCGCACACACACCGCTTTGCCGATGCGTCCCAAGCCCACAATCCCCAGGATTTTGTCCTGCAGTTCCAGGCCGTAGAACGCCCGCCAACCCCCGCGAAGCACGTCGTTGTGGCTTTGCACCACGCCGCGCCCCAGGGCCAGGATCAGGGCCAGAGTCAGGTCGGCCACAGATTCGTGGTTGGTGCCGGGTGTGGCGCTGACGACGATGCCCCGGGCCTTGGCTGTGGCCAGATCGATGGTTTCCAGGCCCACGCCGTGTTTGGCGATGGTCTTGAGGCTGGTGGCGGCGTCGATGACCTCGGCCGTGAGCTCGTCGGTGCCGGTGATGATGGCGTCCATGCCGGGCAGCGCCTCCAGCAGTTCGTCGGCGCCGTAAGCGCGGCCTATATGATTGGGGATAACCTGGCAGCCAGCCTGCTCGAGCCGCGTGATATGCTCGGGAAAGCGTTTGCCGAAGGAGCGAGAACCGATCAGCACTCGCCATTGCGTTTTCGTCATCTTGCTTGCTCCTGGGCTAGCTTGCGCATCTCGGCCACTTCCGTGGCCATATCGGGCAGGCGGTAGAGCCCGCCGCCAAAGGCGATGGCCGTGGTTCCGGCTGCGAGCAGTTGCGGGATGTGCTGGCGTTTGACGCTGCCCGCGACCTGTAAATCCAGCTTTAGCCCGGCGGCCTCGGCCATGGCGCACACCGCCCGCAGCCGCGGCAGCACCAGGGGATTGAACACCGCCCCCCGGCTGCCTTCGCCGGTGACCCGCGAGAGCAGGAGCACGGCATCGAGTTGGCCGATCACCGGTTCCAGGACGGTGATCGGAGTCCCCAGCGTGATCGCTAATCCCACCCGCACTCCCAATTCGCGCATAAAAAAGAGGTCTTCGTAGAGCATGGTCGAGCTTTCCACATGAAAGAGGATCAGGTCGACGCCAGCATCGGCCAATTGCGGCGCCACATGGCGCATGTTCTCCACGCCCAGGTGCACCTCGAAGGGCAGCCTGCCCAGGGGACGGAGCTGGGCAATCGTGCGGGGTGAGAAGCCCAGGTCGGGGACAAAATGGCCGTCGAACACATCCAGGTGGATGAAATCGAGACCGACAGCTTGCAAGCGGGCAACCTCATCAGCCAGATGGCCATGATCGCCATTGAAAAGGGCTGCACCCAAGCGGAGGGGGGATCCCTGGCTCACTTCAGGCCTCCGCTTCGATAGCAATGGCTCGCACGGGCGAGGCGTCTAATCCCACCACCGGCCAGGGCAAGGCGATGAGGAAGATTCGCTGCTGTTTGAGCTCGGTGAGATTGTTCAGGCATTCGAGAATGGGCACGCCGGCGTTCATCAGCAGATGATGGTCGGGATGATGCTCGACCCCGCGCACTTCGAAGCCGGAGCTATCGGTGCCCAGGCAATTGATCTTACGGTCTTCGACCAGCCAGCGCACGGCTTCTTCTGTGATGTAGGGGCGATCGTGGGAGGCGGGAGTATTGTAGAGGGTGTGGCGGCCAGTCATGGCCAGCACCCGATCGCCGACCTGAATGTCGCCCGCGGCCTGGATTTCCGCCAGGGTGATGGCTTCGTTGGTTTCTTTGTGGCGAAAATCCAGGACAATGGCCGGGCCCATGAGTTTCTCGATGGGGATATGGGCGGCGTCAGCGCCATCGCGCAGATAGTGCAGGGGGGCTTCCACATGGGTGCCCACGTGTGACCACATGTAGACGAGGCTCATGATATCGCCTTCCGGCCCCTGGCGTTTGTCGCGCTGGGCCACTTCTAAGGTGTATTGTTCTTTGAAAGGGGTGAGGACGTGGGTGAGGTCGACAACGCGGCCTTTGGGGATAGTCATTTGGTTTTGCATTGTGGTTTGGTTGGGGGGAAGTGGTGGGAGGAAGGCGGGAAAGGGAAGGAAAAGAGAGAATGGTGGAAAGTGAGAGGGACAGTGGTTGACAGCGATTGAGCTCTCTACTGAACCAGCTAGGCGTAAGTCCATAGATGGTTGGGGTTTTCCTTTTGCGTCAGGCGCATCCGTGATGCGCT
>JAADGC010000064.1 GCA_013152585.1 Chloroflexota bacterium | reverse complement strand
TCAACCATGGCCCAATTGTAGGGGCGAACAATTTCCTGGCGACAAGGTGGCGTCAAAAACGGGTACATCGCAAAATCATCTTTGCCACAGCACAATCTTACCGAAATTGCTCGCCCTCTCTTGGCGCACGAAAAGCCCTGCTCCAGGCGACGCGTCCGCGGCATTTGGCAAATGAATCGCGCCCCACGGCCAAGCCGGGTTCACCCGGCGCCGTTTTGTAGCCCTGCGGTTCACCGCCGGGCGGTCGCCGCCAGCGAAACCGGTGCTTTATTGGCGCCCTCGTGACCTGGCACTGCAAATTCGATTCGCCGATTAAAAAAATCACATAAATGCTTCATCACCTTATCATGTGCGTCCTCTAAACTGTGCTCAAGCTGATGGATGACAACGCCATCAGCCAATAGATAAATTGACACAACCCTCTCTCATGACTAAGGAGATTACACATGATTACCCAACTCAAGCACAAACTCGTTATCGGCGCTGCCGCCGCCACCATGATTTTCGGAGGCGTGGGCGCGACCGCACTGGTGGCGCATGCGCAGGGTGGCCCCACCAACACACCGCCCGCCCAGACACAGCCCCAAGACCCCATCGAGACCGGCGCCCAGGATAACATCCAGGACCCCAGCTACAGCGGTAGCATCACCGTGGATCAGGCCCAAACCGATGGCACGAGCGAGGCTGATGAAGCCGCTGCCCTGCAGGGCAAGGCCACTCTTAGCGCCGCTGACGCCGAAGCCGCCGCCCTGACGGCCAATCCTGGCACGACCGTGGTCAAAACCGAGCTCGACAACGAGAACGGCGTACTGGTCTACAGCGTGGAACTGAGCAATGGCCTGGATGTGAAAGTGGATGCCGGTAATGCCGCCATCCTGCACAGCGAACAGGCCGGTAATGACAGCGCTGAATCTGGCGACACGGACACCATTCAGGAAGAAACCCAGCAAGAGCAGGGTAACCAGGCAGACGACGGCGCCGAAACGCCCGGCGTCGAGGATGCTGCCGGCCAGTAAACAATTTCCCCATCCTCTCCTTCTCCTCCCATGACGACCTGGGCGCTGCCAACGCCCAGGTCGTTTTTTTGTGTTGCGCTTCGAACATTAAAAAAATCTCATCGCCATTTAACCAATGATTTATCACCGATGGTTATGCTGAGATCAAGTTGACAGCAAGCCATGCCGTCAGCCGGCCGCAGCACACATGGGTTCTCTCTGCATTTGGAGATGACTTTTCCCCAAAAAGTCGCTGTATAGCACCTTTTTTTCAGTGGAGCTATTTATGGTTCCATGAAACCCCATCCAAGAGGGAAACGTATAGTAAACTGTGTGCCAGACCAGCGGCCGCCCCAGACCCTGTATCTGAGCCATTTTATCCGGTTCAACCGGAACTCAGGGGGTTCCCCATGCCTTTCCCGATCACCATCCGGGACATCTTGTTTCATCCACACCACACCCGCCTCTTTACAAAACCAAACGGGGCCCAACCAATAACTTCCCTATCTCGATACATTCAGGAGGAGACTCTGACATGACTATTTGGCAGTCCATCATCCTTGGCCTTGTGCAAGGCCTGACCGAATTCCTCCCCATCTCCAGCTCCGGCCACCTGGTGCTGATCCCCCATTTTCTGGGGTGGCAATTCTCACAACAAGAGACCTTCATCTTCGATGTGCTGGTGCAGTGGGGGACACTTTTTGCCGTCATCGTTTATTTTTGGCATGATCTGGTCGATATCATCGGAGGATTCCTGCGAGCACTCATTGATCGACACCCCTTTGCCACCTACCATGCCCGCATGGGGTGGTATCTCATTCTTGCGACCATTCCTGCCGTCGTTCTGGGCTTTTTTCTCAAAGATACAGTCGCAGCGGCATTCACCGACCCCCGCGCCACCGGGGGCTTTCTTTTGGTGACCGCAGCCATATTGGTCGTTGCCGAAGTAGTCGGGCATCGCCGACGCACCCTGGAGCAGATCACCTGGAAAGACGCCCTGTGGATCGGTTTCGCCCAGGTGCTGGCCCTCTTCCCCGGCGTCTCCCGCTCTGGCTCCACTATTGCCGGCGGCATGACCCGCAACCTGAATCGTCCTGCGGCCGCACGCTTTTCCTTCCTCATGTCCGTGCCCGTGATGCTTGGGGCCGGGACGCTGGCGTTACTGGACCTGGCCCACATGCCCAACCTGAGCAGCATGATTCCCCCCCTGCTGGCCGGATTCTTCACCGCCCTGGTTTTCGGCTACATCTCCATTCGTTGGCTATTGGTCTATCTCACCCGCCATTCTCTCTATCTCTTCGCCGTTTATTGCACGATCTTGGGCTTGCTGGCCCTCATTGCAAGCTAAGATCCTTGTGCCCGCACTCGTCCGCGTCCACACTCCTTGCGGTCGCCCTCGTTCCTTCACTTGTCGTGCGCTCGTCGCAGCCATGATGCGCCGTAGCACAAAAACGCCGGTGTCCAGAATGGATATCATAGGTCTTGCTGCTTGCCGTCGCCGAGATCATAGTTGCTCCTCAGCGTTTTCAGCTCCCACCTTGGTGCTGATTTTAATCTTAATCTAATGAAAAAGGGTATAATAGAGGAGACAAGATCTTTTTTCGGCATCATAAGCCCCTCTTACCCACTCCAGGACAAATCATGAGCCAGCGAATAAAACCGATGATTAAGGTTAAACAGAATCTACATAAGGGTACAAGCGGCAAATCTCGAAAGATGCTTTACAAGGGAAGCCTTATGGCTGTTTTGGGCAGTACGGCCATGCGGGTTTTTCTCGAACTTGGTGAAGATGTCTGGCTGCGAGAAGGTTTTGCCTGGGACGCTCCCACGATGCTGGCCGTTCACAGCCTGCAAACCCCCCGGCTGGATTGGTTTATGAAAGCCAGCACCATGGCCGGAAGCTACGGCGCCACCATAGTAACAGTAGCCGTAGCACTCAAATTCAGACGCCGGCGTCATAAAGATAAGCTGGCCGCACTGCTGGTTAGCGTTGTCGGAGCTGCCACAATGAATGGGCTGCTCAAGATGCTTTTTGCCCGGCCCCGCCCTTCAGTATTTCCTCCGTTCAGTGTAGAACACACCTACAGCTTTCCCAGCGGACACACTATCACGGCCGTTGCACTTTACGGCTATCTGGCCATTCTTTTATGGCCGGAGGGCTATCGCCTCCTGGCGCTGCTGGTGGGATCACTGATTCCCCTTGTAGGGTTCAGTCGTATCTACCTGGGCGTACACTATCCCAGCGATATCCTGGGCGCCATGGCCCTGGGTACACTGTGGGTGTTGCTTGTTGTCGCCGGCCTGGCCTGGTACCGCCATAATCATCAGCATGGCCTCAAGTTGTGGCCCAGCGCCAGTTACTAGACATGTTCAGGCTATTTTTGAGGTTGAGTTTGCATGAAGCTATTTGAAATGCTTGGTATTTGGAATTACGCCCTCCTGTTCGTTCTGGTCTTTGTCGAAGGCCCCACAGCCACACTTGTGGCCGCCGCCGCCGCTGGTGCCGGGAAGCTCGATCCGCTGGCTGTTTTCGTGGTCGCAGCCGTCAGCAATCTGGCTGCTGATTCCTTCTGGTACAGCCTGGGGCGTTGGGGGCACAAGCTAAGTATCTTGCGGTGGGCGCGGAAAGCCGGCGTAAAGGAGAGCGTGCTTACGCGATATCAGAACGACATGCGCAAGCACGCATTGAAGATATTGCTGGCAGCCAAGCTCACCCTCAGCTTTTCCATCCCCGCCCTGATCTCAGCCGGCCTGACGCGTGTTCCCTGGCGTAAAGCCATCCTGGTTTTGGCAACAGCCGAAGCATTGTGGACGGGGAGCCTGGTGCTGGCCGGCGTTTACCTGGGGGGCCGATTGGCACAATTGGAGCAAAACATGCAAATCGTCACAATCGGCAGTAGCATCTTGTTCCTCCTCTTTCTGGTCGCCCTGCTCAAGTTTGAAGGACGTCGTCTGGCCGATGACACCACCTCTTCTTAATCCGAACACTACAAGTGAGACTATCACCCTATCATGCGTATTCTGATTTCAACCCAAACCTACGCCCCCGGCGCCAACGGCCAAGCCGTTTTCACCACACGTCTGGCGGAGGGACTCGCCATGGCCGGGCACGAGATTGGCGTATTGATGCCCGCCGATACGATACGCTCGCAACAGAGCAAAGAGAGGGACGTGACCTTGTATCGTGTAGGCGCCCTGTCATTGAGCCCCTTGTATCCTGAAGTGCGTTTGGCGCTGGCCTCCCTACGCAAAGTGACCGGTATTATGAACGCCTTTCGTCCCGATATCGTGCATTTACAGGATCATTATCCCCTTTCCTGGATGGCATTTCAGGCTGCGAAACGTCTTCATATCCCGGTGATGGGGACGAATCATTTTTTACCGGAGAACATCTCCCGCAACCTACCCATTCCCCGCTTCACCCAGGGCATTGTGACGCAATTGCTATGGCAATCGTGGCGCATCACCTATGACCATCTGGCATTGCTGACCACCCCCACGCTCACGGCGGCCCGCATTCTGCAAGCGCAACATGTGCACCCGGCCGTACTTCCGGTTTCCTGCGGCATCGACCTTTCTCAGTTTTATCCTCGCCCCCATATGAACCGCCTGACCTGGCGGCAGAAATATGGCTTGGCGCCCCATAAGCCCCTGTTCATCTTCGTGGGGCGCGTCGATCACGAAAAGCGCCTGGATGTGCTCCTACGCGCCGTGCAACGCCTTCCCGATGATGATTTTCAGGTTGCCATCGTCGGCAAAGGATTGCATCTCAGATCGCTCCATGCCCTGAGCCAGAAGTTGGCGTTGGGCAACAAGGTCGTGTTCACAGGCTATCTTCCGGCAGCCGACCTGCCTTTCGTCCTCAATAGCGCCGACATCTTTGTCATGCCCAGCGAAGCAGAGCTGCAAAGCATTGCCACCCTCGAAGCCATGGCCAGTGGCTTGCCGGTGTTGGCAGCCAACAAACACGCATTGCCTGAGCTTGTCGAAAATGGCCACAATGGTTATCTCTTTCCCCCGGGTGATGCAGAGGCCTTAGCGCAACGGATGGTGCATTTGATGGCGCAGCGAGATCGTTGGGCCTCGATGGGAAGAGCAAGTCGACAAATAGCAGCTCATCACGATCTGGCCGCGACCATTGGGGCTTACCAGGCCATCTATCGCCAAGTTCTGACGGCTGCGGCGACGGTTCATTTACCGACCGGCGTAGCTCTTCCCTATGACTTTTCACTCGAGCCATGACAAAACGATTTCTATTACTTTTTTCCGATACCGGCGGTGGTCATCGCTCCGGCGCCCAGGCAGTGGCGCAGGCGCTGGAAAGCCTCTATGGCGATGCCGTCTCCGTGACCCTCGTCGACGCTTTCGTGGGGCTGCAGAAGTGGCCATTTTATCGCTTTCCCGCCTGGTACCCGCGCATGTTAAAAGTGCACAGCCTTCCCTGGAAAGTCGGATTCGAACTCGTCGATCATCCGCCCATAGTCAATTCGCTGACAAAACTGACCTCACCTTATATCTGGACATCCTTCCGACACGTCCTGGCCAGCCACCCGGCCGATGTCATCGTCAGCTTTCATCCCATCCCCAACCGTCTGCTGGCCATGACCGTGGCCCGATGGGGACTGGATGTTTCCACGGCCACTGTCGTTCTTGATTTTTTGTCGGCTCCGGCATTTTGGTTTGCCGAGGGATTAGATTTGTACATCGTTCCATATGCCGAGATGATCGAACGCGCTCGCCATATGGGGCTTGACACGCATCAGGTGGAAGCGCTGGGCATGCCCATCCGCCAGGAGATTTTGGCCGGGCTACAGATATCAACGACAGACGCTAAAAAAAGCTTGGACATAGACACCTCGCGTCCTTTGGTGCTGCTGCTGGGCGGCGGTGACGGCGTCGGTCCACTGGATGAAATAGCCCAGGAATTGTTCCAGTTACAGCCCCATGCCACAATTGCCGTCATTGCCGGACGCAATCAAGGCCTGCGGCGGCGTCTCACCTTGCTGGCACAGAAGCACCCCTTGCGCGTAGAAGGGTTTACACCGCACATGGACATGTGGCTACGGGCTACTGATATTCTCGTGACCAAAGCCGGGCCGAACTCATTGGCAGAGGCCTTTGTGATGGGGCTACCGACTGTGCTCTACGCTGCCATTCCCGGACAGGAAGACGGAAACGTGGTCTTGGTCAAAAAATATGACGCCGGACTCTGGGCGCCCAAACCCAAAAAGAGCGCTGAAGCCGTGCTGGCGCTACTCAATGATCCGCCCCGGCGAAAACGCATGGCTGAGCGGGCTCACTCCCTGGCGACCCCTGGCGCCGCTGAGACAATCGCACAACGATTATGGCAGTTAGGACTGAGCCATCCCTCTTAATACCGGAGTCTGGCGAAAATGACACATGCCGCTTAGCAAAACATTATTCGCCACAGATTTCACGGATTTTGAAGACGTTTTCCTTTCTTTTCCGTGAAAATCTGTGTGAATCCGTGGCAAAACAAAAAACGCCAGGGTCCAGTTAATAGGCCAAAGGGACATCTTGTTTAATCTTCATTTAATACGAGAGATATAATATCATGTAAAAGTAGCGCCCTCATCTGCATGAGGACAGCTTCTAATCTGATTTATGGAGCACCAATCATGCGAGTTTTAGTTGTTGAAGATGAACACAAAATCGCAGCCTTCATCAAACGAGGGCTGGAAGAGAACGCGTACGCCGTAGACGTCGCTTATGATGGCGAAGAAGGCTATGACTGGGCAAGGTCTTTTGATTACGACTTCATCATTTTGGACGTTATGCTGCCCAAAATGGATGGCATTAGCTTGTGCAGGCGTCTCCGCCAAGAGGGAAACCGTGCCAATATTCTGATGCTGACCGCCCGGGACAGCATCGATGATCGGGTTGCAGGATTGGATGCGGGTGCCGATGACTATCTGGTCAAGCCCTTTGCCTTTCGGGAGCTCCTGGCCAGGCTGCGAGCACTGGCCCGTCGCGGGAGTGAGCAGCGCACCACGGTGTTGCAGGTCGGCGATCTCCGCCTGGACCTGATGACCCATCAGGCCGAACGGGGCGGCCACAAAACCGATCTGACTGCGAAAGAATTTGCCCTGCTGGAGTTGCTGATGCGCCATCCTAACCAGGTACTCAGCCGCACCATTATCGCCGAACATGTATGGGATTACGATTTTTACAGCCAATCCAATGTCGTGGATGTCTATATCCGCTACCTGCGACGGAAAGTTGATGATCCCTTCCCCGAAAAAATGATCCTGACAGTGCGCGGTATGGGGTATCGTCTTGTGGAGCCAGAATATGCATAGGACGATTCGTTTTCGGATGGCGCTCCTGATCAGCGCTCTCATGCTGATCGTCCTCATTGGTTTCGGTGTGTTTATTTACGCGAGCCTCAGCACCCAACTTTTTAGTTCGCTGGATGCCAACCTCATACTCAATGCCGAACAAATTCTCCCCATCCTGGAAAACGAAAATGGACACCTGGTTTTTGGCCGTGGCGATGTTATAGCGATACCCTCGATAGAACAAGATGATCTTTTCCGCCTGGTGGCGCCGACCGGACAAATTCTCGATAGCCGTGGGCAAAACAACGATTTACCCATCCCTTCCGCCAGCATCATCGGGAATGGTGGATTTTTCACCATCACCTATTATGGCAAACAGTCGCAAAAAGGGCAGGGACAATCCCAGCAAGGGGAACAGGATCATCAAGATAGTATGCGATTGTATAGCACACCGGTCATGACCAACGGTCAGATTGTCGCCTACCTGCAAATTGGGCATAGTACAGATCTCATTCAGGACACGCTTAAGCGTTTGCTGACATTGCTTCTCATCGCCGGCCCCGCGTTGATCGCGACCACGGCCCTGAGCGGCTACTGGCTGGCAGGGCGAGCACTGGCCCCCATCGAACGCATCCGTCGTCAGGCTGCGGCAATTGGCGCCGAAAATTTGGGGAAGCGTCTGAATTTGGACCTACCCGATGATGAAGTCGGCCGCCTGGCCCGCACCTTTGATCAGATGTTGGCTCGGCTGGACGAAAGCTTCCAGCGCCAGCGCCGCTTTACGGCCGACGCCTCCCACGAACTGCGCACGCCTCTGGCCGTCATCCGTGGCGAGGTGGATGTTGTGCTGGAGCGAAATCGTTCGCCGCAAGAATATCGGGAAACCTTGCAATCGGTGGGGACGGAGGCGGAGCGTATGTCCCGTCTGGTGGCAAATCTGCTATTGCTCACGCGCGGTGACAATGCCGAATTGACCCTGGATTATCATCCTTTGGATGTGGCCGACATGCTGCGCGTATTGGTCGAGCAGATGCAGCCACGAGCCGAAGCCGCCGACGTCATAGTGCGACTCGACTTGCCGGAACCACTCCTTATTCAGGCCGATTCTGATCGATTGCTTCAGCTTTTTGTTAATTTGCTGGATAACGCGTTTGTTTACGCTCCTCACGGCGAGCTGAGCGTGCGGGGCTGGCATATGCAGGAAGTCATCGAGATTTCTGTAACCGACACCGGCCCCGGCATCCACCCCGAGCATCTTTCTCATCTCTTCGAGCGATTCTATCGCCTGGAAAAGGCCCGGAGTCGCACCAGCGGTGGCAGCGGCCTCGGTCTCGCCATCGCCCAGGAGATCGCACGCGCCCACGGCGGCGATATCACCGTAGACAGCACCCCCGGCAAGGGGACGACTTTCAGGGTGCGGCTACCGATTTTAACTCAGACATAAGGTCCACGCTTCTTCCGTATCGCCAGATACTTCTTCTCCGTCCCAGCGGACGCCGGCTTCCCCGGCGTCCGCTTCTTTTTCAGATGAGAGAATCCTCATCATGATTTAACGTTATCTTACTCGAACAAGGCTAGGATGAAAGAAGATGGACGACAGCAGAGATTGCTGTTTCAGAATTTAACACCGAGGGCTGTACCAGCTTCTCGAAGGAAAGCGTGTTCACAGAGCACGCATTCCCCATCCAAACAAAGGAGTGAATCATGAAAAACATCCAGGCTTCTGTACGAAAACTCAGCATCACCAAGCTTCGGAGCCGCCAAGTTGGACTGCTGGCAGTGGGCCTCATCATCGTCATGCTCTTGGCTGCTTGTGGCACAGCAACACCATCGAATCAATCGACCAACACGCCAGCCGCCAGCCCCAGGAACGCCGCCTCACCGACCCCCAGCCCCCGTAGCGCCACCACACCGACTGCCAGCCAGGGCAATGCCTCGAACCAAAGCGATTTCGCTGAGTTTGGGCTGTCCGAAGCGGAGGTCGCCCGGCGCGTCGACGCTGTAGAATCGTCGATCTCCACCTGTATGCGCGACGCCGGTTTCGAATACGTCCCCGTCGATCACACCACCGTCCGCAAAGCGATGAATAGCAATAGCAAGCCTTCCGGCCTCACCGCTGACCAGTTTCGCACCCAGTTTGGCTACGGCATCACAACGCACCATGTCAGCACCAACACTCAGGCGGTGATGGGTGAAGGCGAGCAGAACGTCCGTATCCGCAATGCCCTTTCCACTGCTGATCGCATCGCCTATCTTCACACCCTCTACGGCAATAACCCCTCGGCGACCTTCGTCGTTTCACTCGACGCGGAGGACTTCTCACAAACAGGCGGTTGCACTCGCCACGCCGTCGAGCAGGTCTTCAGCCCCAAGGAGCTGGGCCCCGGTTTTGTGAATCTGCAAAATGCCCAGGGCGCCCGCATAGACCAGGACCCGCGCGTCATCGCTGCGAACAAAGAATGGGCCGCTTGCGTGCGTAAGGCGGGCTACAGCTACAATAATTCCGATGAAATCAAAACCGACCTGGCAAATCGTCTCGACGCCATCACCGGCGGCGCCGCTTCCGACACCTTGCCGGCCGATGCCCAGGCAGCCCTCAAACAATTGCAGGGTGAAGAGTTGGCAATAGCCGCCGCCGACCACCAGTGCAGCGTGAAGTTCGTCGATCCAATCAGGAAGCAGGTAGAGACCGAGCTCCTGGGGCCAGCCGCCAATCAATAGGGTGCGTGCAAAATGACCCGAAGGAATCTCCTCGCTCCGTGGTTCGCCAGACCCTTGGCCCGTACGCGAGGGCATCAAGTGATGTGGCGTTGACAAGCGTCAGGCGCATCCGTGATACGCCTGACGCTAAAGGAAAATCCCCACCATCCAGACAGACACTAAACATGAGCAAAAAACGTATCTTAACTATTTCTCTGGTCGTGGCGTTGGTGGTTCTTGCCGCTGCCGGAAGTTGGATCGCCGGAGCAACCATCAAGTCACCGGCAGAAGCGGCAGCGCGCACAGCACCGCCGAAAGCATCGCCCATTCTCGTCCCGGTCGAGGAGCGCGTCCTATCATCCGACATCATCGCCCGCGGCACTGCCCGCTTCGGCTTGCCCCAGGCTATCTCCATCATACCGTCCGCATTAAAATCTAATCCGGGGATCATCACAACACTTCCTGTACGGAACACACAACTTCATGAAAGCGATGTGATACTGACCGCTTCCGGGCGCCCTGTTTTCATTCTGCGGGGCAACATCCCCACTTATCGAGACCTTACTCCCGGACTTTCCGGCGATGATGTGCGCCAGTTAGAAGAGAGCCTTCTGCGTTTGGGCTTTGATCCCGGCCCCAGCGACGGCTTTTTCGATGAGAAAACGAGTGCTGCTGTGGCGGCATGGTACACCGCCGCCGGATTTGAGCCGTTTGGACCCACACCCGACCAGCTCACCAACATCCGCACGATGGAAACAGACCTGGCGCTGGCCATAAACGATAAGTTGGCGGCAGATGACGCTGCCGTGGCGGCGCCCCTGGCCGTCGAAGCTGCCGGCGCCAGCGCCGCCCACGATGTGGCCGTTGCCGACGCTGGCGCCAAAGCCGCGGCTGAATTGGCCGGCAAAGTCGCCATTCAGGCGGCCATCGACGCCCAAAAAGCTGCTGAACGTGAGGCAAAACGGCTCAATGACCTGGCCGTTCATCTGGTCGCCGACCTGGAGATCGCCCGTCAAAAAACCGGCGTTCAGGTACCGGCAGATGAGATTGTTTTCATTCCGTCCTTACCGGTCCGCGTCGAAGATGTCAAAGCGGCTTTGGGCGACGGTGCCAGTGGTCCCGTAATCACCGTGACCAATAACCAACTGGCCATAGACTCATCGCTTCCCCTCAACGAAGCGCCGCTGGTGAAACCTGGCATGGCCGTCGCCATCGACGAGCCGGACCTCGGTATCAAAACCACGGGGGTGGTGAAACGAGTTGCCACAATCCCCGGCACCGATGGTGTGGACGGATACCACGTTTATCTGGAAATTCTGGTCGACCAGGCGCAAACGTCGTTGGTTGGCAGCTCCCTGCGGCTAACCATTCCCGTCGAATCGACCGGTGGCAAAGTCATCGCCGTCCCCGTCAGCGCCCTCTCCCTGGCCGCTGACGGCACATCGAGAGTGCAGGTGGCTGATAACGGCGCCTTGAAATTCATGACCGTGGAACCGGGACTCTCCGCCAACGGTTATGTCGCAGTGACCCCGGTAACGGGAACGCTGACGCCAGGTCAGCTCGTCGTGATTGGATTCGAACAAAAATGATGGCAACAACTGAACCCCCAACCTCTCCCTACGTCCTGCAGCTTCTAAAAGTCGGACGACAGTATGGCAGTGATCCGGCGGTGCACGCATTGGTTGACGTTGACCTGCGCCTGAAACCCGGGGAATGGCTGGCCATTACCGGCCCCTCTGGCTCCGGTAAATCAACCTTGCTCAACGTCATCGGCTGTCTGGATACGCCCACCAGCGGCAGTTACTTTTTCGAAGGCATCGACACCGCCACGTTAAGCGATAATGAACGGGCAGGACTGCGCAGCCAACGCATCGGCTTTGTGTTTCAGTCCTTCCATCTCTTGCCCCACCGTTCGGTGCTGGAAAACGTCATGCTGGCGGAGACTTACCGCCGGCAATCGCGGCAGGGCAGGCGCGAGCGGGCGCTGGCAGCCATCGACAAGGTGGGGCTTGGTCATCGCGCCGAATTCTTGCCGACGAAACTGTCCGGCGGCGAAAAGCAGCGGGTTGCCATCGCCCGCGCCATCATGGGAGCCCCGGGCCTGCTGCTCTGCGATGAACCCACCGGCAATCTGGATTCGAAATCGTCCGCCAATATCCTGGATATCTTTGCGGATTTGAACCGACAAGGCTACACGCTGGTCGTCGTCACCCACGACGAAACCATCTCCAAACGGGCCAGCCGCCGCGTGCATATCATCGACGGAAAACTAACCGAGCTCGCCAATGGAGAAAGTCACGGTCAGCAGGCGCCCTCGCCAGGTGCAAATAAGAAGGCAAGCACAATATCACGCTCAGGCATCACCCTGCGCGACCTCTTCGATGAAGCGATTGCCGGGATGTTCGCCCGGCCAGGACGGATGGCGCTGACCATGCTGGGCATTGTCATTGGCATCACTGCTCTGGTGGCCACGCTGGGATTGTCTCGCACCGCCAGCAACCGCATCCTGGGGCAATTCGATGAACTGGCCGCAACCGAGATCGTGGTTACCGCCAAGTCGGGTGTCTCCGGCGCCGCTCCCAACGCGATTCCCTGGGATGCGCCGGCGCGTCTTCGCCGCCTGAACGGCGTAACATCCGCCGGCACATTGAGCCCTGTTGATATAGGCGACGCCCTGGTAAGTTCGTCCCTGGTCAAGGACCCTCAGGGCCAGACCGCTTTCAATCTTTCGGTTCAGGCTGCTTCCCCCGGCTTGTTTCAGGCGGTGCGGGCGGATCTGAAAACGGGCCGTTTGCCCGACCTGGGCCACTCTACGCGGGCAGATCGGGTTGCGGTACTCGGGCCGGGCGCAGCGCTCAAGCTGGGCATTGTAAGCGTCCGGCAGCTTCCGGCCATCGCCATTGGCGACAAGCTCTACATGGTCATCGGTATCCTGCGCAATGTCGCCCGCCAGCCCGATCTACTGGGCTCGGTCATCATTCCCGAAGGCACGGCGCGTCACGATTTCCGTCTGCCCAGTCCCGGCTCGGTCATCATCGAGACCCGGATTGGGGCGGCATCGCTCATCGCCAAACAAGTGCCTCTAGCGCTGCGCCCCGATAACCCGGCGGCGTTGAAGATTGCTTCTCCCCCGGAACCACAGCGGTTGAAAGATGCGGTAAAGAGCGATCTGAATGTGCTGTTCCTTTTGCTGGGTGGCCTCTCGCTGATTGTCGGGGCCATTGGCATTGGTAACATTACACTGGTCTCGGTCATCGAACGCACCGGTGAGATCGGGCTGCGTCGCTCCATCGGCGCTACCCGCGGGCATATCGCCATCCAGTTCTTGCTGGAAAGCACCTCGCTGGGCATCATCGGCGGCATTCTCGGTGCCGGACTGGGCATACTCATTGTAGTTGCCGTCTCTGCCCACCAGGTCTGGACGCCGGTGCTGGATGCGATGGTGCCCTTCCTGGCGCCCCTGGTCGGCGGCTCTATTGGGTTGCTTTCGGGCACTTACCCGGCGTTGCGTGCCGCCCGCCTGGAACCGGTGGAAGCTTTTAGAAACTGATTCACAGCCAAAGGGATAACCAACCGATGTTCAAAAATAAAGTAATGACTGCCAAAATAATCCCAGTCGGACTCATCCTGTTCCTGGGCTTGGTCGCATCAAGCTATGCGATCCTCCCCCGCGCAGCGCCTTCGGCCGCGCCCCCTCAACAAGTACCCGGCTCGTCTGCCGTAGCGACGGCGTCCCCTCCGCTGTCACCGACGCCACAGAACCCCGGCATCGTTGTCGCCCAGGCAGCTACCGCCACACCGTTGAGAACCAACACCCCCGCCCTGCAAACAGCCACAACGCCCGTCCCCCAGACGCCGGTCAACCAGGCGACGGTCGACTACCAAAAGGCACTGGCGACGGCGGATGCCCTCCTCAACGGCGCCTTCACCCCGACTCCGCCAAACCCGCCGGCCTCTGCCCCGACAACGCTCACCGGCACAAGTGAACCCGCGCCAGATGCAGCCTCGGTGGTGCTTGTCCTTGTGACCAGGACGCCAACGCCGAAAAACATCGTGACGGTTGCCGCCCAAGCAGCCACAGCCACGGCCGTCGCCACAGCCATCGGCACCTACACACCCCAACCTTGGAACTGGGTTGTTCCGGTTGTGATGACGCCCCAACCCCCTACGCCCATTCCCGCCAACGCGGCTACGGCGACCTTCCAGGCAGCAGAAGCGACCGCATCCGCCTTTGTCTACGGCACCCCCACCCCGGCGCCGGTGTATGTCTGGACGGCAACCCCGACGCCATCGATGAGACCGATCATCGGCGACGTGGCCACCCCGTGGATAGCCCCATCGCCGACGCCCACGCCTCTACCTATTCCCCCGGAACTGCTGGGAAAAATCATCTTCCTTTCCACGCGCTCCGGGGGGCCGCAGCCCTTGTCCCAGCCGCTGGTCTATGTCGTAGATGCTGATGGCAGCAACCTGGCGGTACTGACCGATGTGACGTTTTTCAACACCGCCCTGGCCCGGGACACCTACTCCGCCGACCAGCGCTATCGTGCCTTCGTCAGGGACGTCGTCAGAGGACAAGATCGTGCGCCGGCCATCTTCTTTTACGATTACACCACCAAGACGGCCAGGCAAGTCACATCCTTCGGCGCCGGTGCGGCCTGGGGCCCGGTTTGGTCACCGACACACGAGCAAATCGCCTTCGTTTCCAACGTCAGTGGCAACGACGAGATCTGGAGCATCCAGGGCGATGGCAGCAACGCCCGCCGGCTCACCCGCGATAATTCAGGCTTTTGGGACAAACATCCCTCCTGGTCTGCCGATGGTTCCCGGATAGTCTTCTGGTCCAATCGCAGCGGCCACCGCCAAATCTGGATCATGGATGCCGACGGCAGTCACGCCCACCGCCTCATCGCCAGCCCATACGATGATTGGAATCCGATATGGGTCAAGTATCCAGACCCGGCGCGGGAGCCAGTGACGAACATTGGAGAGCTGCCCCCAAAATAGAAGCAAGCCAGCATCAATCTTCCCCAGGCGGGCGCTGGGAAAAACCGACGCCCGCTGCTTTGATTAGAGAAATCTCACCTCCATTTAACGGTACCTTAGTCTAAAAGCGCGACACTAGGGGGGAGTGGTGTTGGCAGTTGTGATCGCTGCCACTGTCGTAGCAAACCGTTGTCTGTCCCGTATGGAGGTGGCCATGGAGTTGCGAGCACTCTAACAACCAGGTGTTCGATGGCGGAGATATGCGTGGTGCGGGCCCATTTGACGCGAGCACACGGACGCAGATTCTCCCCCCAGCTTACGAACCCCTGTTTGAAAACCCACCTCTGGGGGAATGCTGATATCCGGCATCCCCTGGAGGTGGGAAAATGACAGCACAGGAGAAAATAGTATGCTCAGAAAACGAGCCGTTCTCGTCTTATCCACCGTGGCGCTGGTCGTTGTGGCGATCTTCCTGGCCCAGCTTGCGCCTTTCTCATCGCCGAGGGCCGTGGCCAAAACCCAAACAACCCCCACACCGACTTCGATGCTTGTGGCAACGATCCCCGCCGCCACCCCCATCGCCGTAAACGACGCCGCCAAGAGCGTACAAGCTCAGGTGGAGGCCGTGTATCAGGCGGCAGGCGAAGCAGTCGTCAACATCACCGCCCAGAGTACAGCCTATGACTTCTTCATGAACCCGGTGCCCCAGGCAGGCACGGGATCGGGCTTTGTATACGACGACCAGGGGCATATCGTCACCAACTTCCACGTGATCGAAAACGCCAATAAGGTCGTGGTCACTCTGGCAGATGGTCGCACCCTGGACGCCACCATCGTGGGCCAGGACCCCTCCAATGACCTGGCGGTGTTGCAGATCAAGGATGAGAATCGTAGCTTACGCCCCATCGCTCTGGCCGATTCCAGCACCCTGAGCGTCGGGCAGTTCGTGGTGGCCATCGGCAATCCCTTTGGCTTGGAGCGCACGCTCACCTTCGGCGTCATCAGCAGCCTGGGACGCATCATTCAGAGCCCTGACGGCCGCTTCATCGGCCAGGCCATCCAGACCGATGCCGCCATCAACCCCGGAAACTCCGGCGGCCCGCTGCTGGACTTGCAGGGACGGGTCATCGGCATCAACTCCCAGATCATCAGTCCCAGCCGCTCCAATGCGGGTATCGGTTTTGCCATCCCCGTGAACACGGTTAAGCTGGTGGTGCCAGAGCTCATAACCCACGGCTATTACCGTCACCCCTGGATTGGCGCCCAGTTCCTGGAGCTGACACCTCAGCGGACGCAGGTTCTGGCCGAAGCGGGAGTCAAGGGGCCAGACAAGGGATTGCTGCTTTTGGAGATCACGCCCGGCTCGGCCGCGGACAAGGCCGGATTACGCGGGGGTCAACGCATCGTGCGCCTGGGCGATGTGCAACTGCCCCTGGGCGGGGACGTGCTCGTGGCCATCGATGGGCAGGAGATCGCTTCCTTGCAAGACTTGACCGTTTACCTGGAAATGCACACGCAGGTGGGAGACGCGGTTCAGGTAACGGTGCTCCGGGATGGGAAAAGGCTAACCGCTTCCCTGACATTGCAGGAGCGTCCGGCCCAATGATGGTCTGTGATGGCAGCTTCGCGCCTCTGTCCCAGCCTATCCGTGGCCCCCACGCGACCGGCTGCTGTCAGCAGTTGCTCGGTCCATCATTCGGTGCTGACCCCGACCACCGGCACCGTAACCACGTGAACGAATTCGATGCCGATGGTGCCGGCAATGTGAGGCGGGTGCCGACCCGTTGCCGCCCTGACCCCACCGCACCCACCCCCACCGATTGAAATCGGCGGGACGGGCGCCGACCGCCCGGCGGTGAACCGCAGGGCTAAAAAACAGCGCCGGGTGAACCCGGCTTGCCGGTGGGCGCGATTCATTTGCCAAATGCCGCGGACGCGCCGCCTGGAGCAGGGCTTTTCGTGCGCCAAGAGCGGGCGAGCAATTTCGGTAAGATTGCGCTGTGGCAAAGGTGCTTTTGCGGTCTACGCGCTTTTTGATGCCACCTTGTGGCCAGGAAATTGTTCGCCCCTACAATTGGGCCATGGTTAAAGACATAGGGGCGATATTGGCCATGCTGTGTGGTGTAGGGGCGAAGAATTCCTTCCTAACGTCCCTTGGAGCGGGCCTGTTGTTGCGCCAAGATCACCTTATCGGCAACGTTGGTGCGGGGGAATTGCTCGCCCGGCATGGCGAAGCAACGATGTTGGCACCCAATTTGGAGCAGGCGTAAGCCATGCTATGCACAAGAAGAGAGGTCGGCGAAGGCCGTCCTCTGGCCGTAGGCCTAAAGTGCCCGACTTCCAGTCGGCATAGTCGCGGCTGCGAGGCGAATCGAATTCCCCTTCAGGGTTGCCGAATCCGCTCAGTGTGATACAATGCGGGTATCTTTTTTGCACAGGCAAGGAATCGTCTATGGCACAGTTTCCTTCTGAATTAGACGCAGGTATGCTTCGCCGTACGTGTTCTGCGGACGACATGCACTTTGATACCACGGATGATGTCGCATTGCTGGAAGGCATCATCGGCCAGGAACGGGCCACGCGGGCCATTGAGTTTGGCATTGAGATGGAGGCCGAGGGCTACAATATATTTGCCATGGGCCCCAGCGGCGCCGGTAAAAGCAGTACAATCCTGCGTTATTTACAAGAGCGGGCGGCCGCACAACCGACACCCCAGGATTGGGCCTATGTACGTAACCCTGCCGATCCCTATCGCCCACGGGCGCTCCCTTTGCCCCCTGGCCAGGGACGATTGGCCTGCACCCGTTTGCGCGAAACTTTGCGCCAGGCCGAAACCGTGCTACGCGATGCTTTTTCAGGCACGGTTTATGAAGATGCACATGCTCAAATCGTGCAGCAGATGCAGGTGGCCCAGCAAAAGATACTGAATCAGCTCGAAGCCTTTGCCCAGCAGCGCTCCTTTGGCTTGCAGCAAACACCCTCCGGGCTCACATTTGTGCCCCTGAAAGACGACGTCCCCCTGTCGCCCGAAGCCTTTGCTGCCCTCGATGCCAAACAACGACAACACTATGCCGAACAAGATACTGTCCTGGGGAAAGCGCTGGAACAGGCGATTCGCCAGTTGCAACAACTGCAGAAGACGGCCAACCAGCGCATCACCGAGCTCAACCAGCAGGTAGCACACAGCGCTATCGATCCTTTGTTTGCGGCATTGCAGGAAGACTTTCGCTCCTGTGCGGATTTTTCTACCTATGTGCAGGGAGTCTCGGACGATCTGATTGCACGTGTCGTGGCGCTGCAACTTGATTTTTTGCGTGCGGCGGGTCAAGGCGCGGAAAAGGCCTCCAAAAAGCGCCCAGCGCAGACGAAATCATGGATTCATGATTATGAATTGAATCTTATTGTCGATCATTCTGGCGCCACCGGCACCCCGGTGATTTACGAGATCAACCCCACCTACATGAATTTGACGGGCAAAGTAGAATATCGGGCCGAATTCGGCACCCTGGTGCCCGACCATCACACCATCCGGGCGGGGGCGCTGCACAGGGCGAATGGTGGCTATCTCGTTCTCGCCGCCGATGCTCTGCTGGGCAGTCCCATGGCCTGGGAAGCCCTGACGCGGGCATTGCGCCACAAGGAGATTCGCATCGAGGACCCGGCAGCGATTACCGGTGCTATCCCGGCCGCCAGTCTGGCCCCGATCCCCATCCCGCTCGATGTCAAGGTGGTGTTGATCGGCACGCCAGACACGTATTATTCTTTGTGGGCCTACGACGGCATATTTTCAAAATTGTTCAAAGTAAGGGCTGATTTTGCCAGTGATATGGAGTGGTCTGCGGCGAATTTGCTTAAGATAGCGCAGTTTATCCACACGCGCGGAGAAGAAGAGGCGCTCCTGCCCTTTGCCCTGGATGCGGTGGCCGAGGTGGTCGAATTCGGCGGGCGTCTGGTCGAAAGTCAGGATCGTCTCACCACGCGGTTTGCCATCATTGCCGACGTTATCCGGGAGACCGATTTTTGGGCCCGCAAAGCCGCGGCTACGCTGGTCCAGCGTTCTCACGTGCGTCATGCTATCGATGAGCGCCGGTATCGGTCGAGTTTGTATGAGGAACAATTTCAGCGCATGATTCGCGAGGGCACGGTGATGGTGGATACGACGGGCGCCAAGGTGGGGCAGATTAATGGTCTGGCAGTGGTGTCGTTGGGCGATTATGCGTTTGGCAAGCCCAGCCGCATCACGGCCAGTGCGTATCTGGGGAACAAAGGGGTGCTCAACATCGAAAGGGAATCGAAGTTGAGCGGTCGTATTCATGACAAAGGGGTGCTGATCCTGGTGGGGTATTTGGGCAGGATGTTCGGGCAAGATAAACCCCTGAATTTGAACGCATCCATTGCTTTTGAACAATCGTATGCCGGGGTGGATGGGGATAGTGCCAGCTCGACGGAGTTGTATGCGTTGCTTGCGGCCATCGCTCAGGTGCCGGTGAAGCAGAGCATTGCCGTGACCGGCTCGGTGAATCAGCGCGGCGAAATCCAGGCCGTGGGCGGCGTGACCATGAAAATTGAAGGCTTTTTCGATATCTGTAAGGCGCACGGGCTCAGTGGTGAGCAGGGAGTCATGATCCCTGCCGTCAATGTGCGCCATCTCATGCTGCGCCCTGATGTGGTCGAGGCCGTTGAGCAAGGGCTATTCCACGTTTGGCCCGTGCATACGGTGGATGAAGGCTTCTCGTTGTTGACCGGCTTGTCCTATGGCGTCCGCGACGAATCGGGCCAATTCCCCGAGGGCACGTGGAACCGTCTGGTCGATGAGAAGTTGCGGTACATGACCCTGGCCTATGCGCACTTTTCCCGCAGCGACCGCGCAAACGAGGACGCCAACAATTCATCTGCCGCCGACTCTTTTTAGTTCCCTGAGCTGCACGGGGGCGGAAAAAGAGTGGCGTCTGTCATCAATCAGTAAGGAGATGCACATGGCTGGTCTCATGGTCGATTTGCAGTTGTTACGTCATTTCGAAGCGCAACTCGATCCCTTGCACCCTGAAGCGGGAACGGTCCCGGTGCAGGTCTTGGGCTATGGCGAGATCAGCACGGTCTTTGCCATCGATGGCCAGGAGTTGGCGTACAAACGCATGCCGATTTTTCAAAGCTCGGCGGAAATAGACGCGTACGAGGCGATCTACGATCGGTATAACCAACTGCTGCAGGAGGATGTTGGTATTGCGCTGCCGCGATATGGCCGGGCCCGGGTGCCGGGCCGCCAGGGTGTGGATGTGTTGTATCTGGTGCAGCAACGGCTGCCGGCAGGCTCGATCGGCAATCAGGCCTTGCATTGGTTGGACGCCCAGGGCGCTTTGCGTCTGGTTGAGGCCGTGCTGGGCGAGTTAGCGAAGGTGTGGGAGTTCAACCGGGGGCAGGATCAGATGCAACTGGGGATCGATGGCCAGATATCGAATTGGGCACTCGCCGACTTTGATCCTTCTGCTCCCCACCTGCCGGATGATCTCCGGCTGGTGTACGTCGATACCAGCACGCCCCTTTTCCGCATCGATGGCCAGGAGCAACTGGACGCCGAATTGTTCCTGCGCAGCGCCCCGTCGTTTTTAGCCTGGCTGTTGCGTTGGCTGTTCCTGAAGGATGTAGTGGGGCGCTATTACGATTTTCACGCTGTGATCGTGGACTTGATCGCCAATTTTTATAAGGAGCAGCAGGCAGAGCTCATCCCCGATCTGGTGCAATTGGCAAATGACTTTCTGTCCCGGCAGGTCGGGGAGCTGGACATTGCCCCCATCACGCGCAAAGAAGTGGAAGCGTATTACCGCCAAGATGCCTTCATCTGGCGGCTGTATCAAGGTGCGCGGCGCTTGGATCGTTGGCTGCATACCCGTCTTTTGCACAAACCCTATCCCTACATTCTTCCGGGCCCGGTGCAACGATAGCACGAGGGCGCAGCGCCGGACCGGGTTCAGATTACACGTCAGAGGTGATGCCCCATGAAATTCATCGCACAGGATAGCAAACAGAACATCATTGATCGCTTTGGCCGCCATGTTTCCAGCGGTAAGGTTGATTTCTTCACGCAATCTGGCTTTGATTTTATTATTGGCCGGCGCGAAGGGGTATCCATTTATGATCTGGATGGGCGGCGGCTGATTAATTGCCATAGCAATGGCGGCGTCTATAACCTCGGGCATCGCCACCCGCAGGTGGTGGAGGCCCTGCGCCAGGCGTTGGATGAACTGGATATCGGCAATTCGCATTTGATTAGCGAACATCGGGCACTGCTGGCCGAACGTCTGGCCGCGGTGGCGCCGGGCGATCTCAACCGCGTTATCTTTGGCGTGGGGGGCGGCGAGGCGATTGATATGGCGATCAAACTGGCGCGGGGGGCTACCGGGCGCCCGGGTATCATCTACGCCGAAGGTGGCTATCACGGGCATACGGGCCTGGCCCTGGCTGCCGGTGCTCCCCAATATCGACAGCCCTTCGAGCCGCTTGCCTCCGGATTTCACGCCGTTCCCTTCGGCGATCTCGATGCCCTGGCTGCTGTCGTGGATGAGCATACGGCCGCGGTGCTCCTGGAGACGATTCCCGCCACAGCGGGCATCGTGATCCCGCCCGAAGATTATTTTGCCGGCGTGCGGGCGATATGTGATCGGCATGGTGCGGTGATGATCATCGATGAGGTGCAGACCGGCCTGGGGCGTTGCGGCGCCGTCTGGGGTATCGACACCTATGGTGTGACGCCCGACATTCTGGTGACGGGCAAGGGGCTTTCCGGCGGCATTTATCCCCTGTCGGCCACCATTTACGCCGATGCCCTCGATCCGTTTATGCGGGAGCACCCGTTTATTCATGTCTCCACCTTTGGCGGGGCCGAGGTGGGGTGCTACGTGGCCCTGAAAGTGCTCGACATCCTGGAAGAACCGGGTTTTCTGGCGCACGTGCAGCACATGGCGGATGTTTTCGGCGCCGGATTTCGTGCCCTGCAGCAAAAATACCCCCGGCTCGTGGTTGAAAGTCGGCAACGAGGCCTGATGATGGGCCTTAAGCTGGCCGATGCTCAACTGGGACCGCTGATGTCGCTGATTGGCCTGCAATTTGGCATCCTCACGGTCTATGCCAACAACGAACCTTCCGTCAACCAGATTCTGCCCCCGCTGATCATCTCGGAGGCGGAGGCGCAGGAAGTTTTAGAGGCGCTGGATGGTATGCTGGCGCAGGTGGGGGAGATGATGACAGCGTAAATCCAAATTGACATCTGCGGTCAAATCGGCTACGATTCATCCCTAAGTGATCCGTGTTGTGTCTTGCATGATACGTACCACGCCCAACCACATATTTCCGGGGAGCTAGGGTAAGCCTGGCTGAGAGGATGACCGTATTCGTCATCGACCCCTGAACCTGATCCGGGTAATGCCGGCGTAGGGACCGATAACGACGCACGCAGATCAAAGGCCTCTGTCTCCCGGCAGGTGGCCTTTTTTATGTGTTTTTTTCTTTGCCCTCCCGCAATCACGAGAAGTTCCTCATGTCTCCACAAACCGTCATATTCGCCAACGGCCTCATGTCTGAGCCCGAAAACGTGAGGTCACTGATCGCAGCGGATGCCCGCATCGTGGCCGCGGACGGCGGCGCCCGGCATGCCCTGGCCCTGGGCCTGATCCCCGACCTGGTGATCGGCGATCTCGATAGCATTACGCCCGCTGATTTGCAGCGAGTGCGCGCCAGTGGCGCCGAAATCGAGCGCCATCCCGTGGATAAAGATGCCACCGACCTGGAACTTGCCCTGGATCGCGTTCAAAGCTGGGGCAGCGAAGATGTGCTGCTGTTAGGCGCCTGGGGCGGGCGACTCGATCAAAGCCTGGCCAATCTCTTCTTGCTGGCCAGCCGGCGCTATCGCACCATGCGTCTGTCTCTGGCCACCGGCAGGCAGACAGCCTGGATTGTGCGGGATCAGATCGTGGTTCGGGGTCAGCCGGGCGATATCGTCTCGGTGCTGGCGTTGTCTCCGCAGGTGACTGGCCTCGCGTATGATGACGGCCTGCGTTGGCGCTTGCAGGGCGTCACCCTGTCCTTTGGCAGCAGCCGTGGCATCAGTAATGAGATGACGGCCCCACAGGCCACCATTCGTCTGCAATCCGGCGTTTTGCTTGTCATGCACCAGATGACAGCAGCCCGTCCTGGCTAACCCCACTGTTCTGTCAATAGCTCACGGCAACTATTCATCCCTTACGCATAGCGTAACACGTATCCCTCTTCCTCACTCCTTCCTTTTTCGAGGTGTCTTATGTTCAAACGTACATTATTGCTATCCTTGTTTCTCATTTTCCTGTTGGCGGCCTGCGCCATTCCCCAGCCCCCGACCACAGCCACAAAGCCGTCCTCGCTCACCCTCATCACCCACGATAGTTTTGATGTCAGCGAGGATGTCTTGCAGCAATTTACGGCTGAGACCGGCATCGAAGTTAAAATCCTCAAAAGCGGCGATGCTGGCGAAATGCTCAACACCCTGCTGCTTTCGCCGGAAAACCCGCTGGGCGACGTGGTTTATGGCATCGATAACACGTTTCTCAGCCGGGCGTTGGAGGCTAATCTATTCTCCCCCTACGAGGCGCCGGCCCTGGCCGACATTTCCCAGAGCCTGCAACTGGACCCCACACATCGTCTGATCCCGGTCGACTTTGGTTACGTTACCCTCAATTATGATATTGCCTGGTTCGAAAAAGCCGGCATCGATCCCCCGGATGATATCTCTGATCTCATTGATCCGGCTTACAAAGGCCTGACCGTGGTCGAAAACCCGGCCAGCTCATCCCCCGGCCTGGCATTCCTGTTCGTGACGGTGGGCCGTTATGGCAGCGATTTTCCCGCATTTTGGGAGTCGTTGCGAGCCAACGATGTGCTGGTGACCGAAGGCTGGAGCGACGCCTATTGGGGGGCGTTCACAGTCGGGTCTGGTGGCGACGGCGACCGCCCCATCGTGGTCAGCTATGCCACCAGCCCTGTGGCTGAGGTATACTATAATGAACTTGACGCCGCTCCCACCGCCAGCGTCAATACCAAAGGCAATAGTTTCGAGCAGGTGGAATTTGTGGGCGTGCTGGCCAACAGCCCGCATCAGCAGGCCGCCCGACAGTTGGTCGATTTTCTGCTCAGCCCTCCCTTCCAGGAAGATATCCCCTTGCACATGTTCGTGTATCCGGTCAATAGCCAGGCGAATGTGGGTGAGTTGTTCCAAACCTGGGCCGAGGTTCCTAAGAGCCCCGTGGTGCTGCTGCCGGACCTGATCAGCACCCACCGCGAGGAATGGATTGGCACCTGGACAGATGTGATGCTGCGTTAATAGATTGTTCCATCAATAGACACACCACCCTCCAAAAAGATGAACCATCCCCCCCACTCTGTCCCGGACCCGATCAGGAAACGCCTGCGCACTCGGCGTTCACTGCCCGGGCGGATGCTGGCGTGGGGGGGACAGGTGCTGCTGTGGGGGGTTCCATTGCTGTTTTTTGGGGCCTTTTTCTTTTATCCGTTGGCGGCGATCTTTCGGCTGAGCCTTTTCCCCGAGGGGCATTTGGTCACCGAAGCCCTGCGACCGCTGATCGAGAAATCCTATTACGCCCGGGTGCTGTGGTTTACAGTGTGGCAGGCCACGGCCAGCACAGCCGGCGCCTTGTTGCTGGGCCTGCCGGCAGCCGCCATCTTTTCCCACTACCGATTCCCGGGGAAGGCGCTGTTGCGGGCTTTGACCACACTGCCTTTTGTGATGCCCACGGTGGTCGTGGCGACGGCGTTTACGGCCTTGCTGGGACCACGCGGCATGTTGAACGATATCTTGCGTACGCTCTTCCACCTCGATTCATCCCCCCTGCATCTGCAAAACACCATCTGGATCATCCTGCTGGCGCACGTGTTTTACAACACCTCGGTGGTGATTCGCCTGGTGGGTGGCTTTTGGGCGAACCTGGACCCGCGGCTGGGTGCGGCTGCGGCTGTGCTGGGGGCCAAGCCCTGGCAGCGCTTCCGTCAGATCACGGTGCCCTTGCTGCTGCCGGCCGTGGCAGCGGCCAGTCTGCTGGTGTTTATGTTCAATTTCACCTCGTTCGGGGTGATTCTCATTTTGGGCGGGCCGGGCTTCGCCACGGTCGAAGTCGAGATTTACCGTACGGCCGTGCGCCTTTTTGATCTGCCGGTGGCCGCGGCCCTGTCGTTGCTGCAAATGCTGTTCACACTGGGGCTGATGGTGGGATATACGCATTTACAGCAACGACTGACGCTGCCTTTGCCCCTGCGCCCGCAATCTGCAACCCAACGCCCACCGCGCACGGCCGGCGAACGCGGGCTGGTGTTTGGCGTCTTGCTGCTTTTGGGCGTGTTTTTACTCAGCCCCTTGTTTGCCCTGGTGCAGCGTTCGCTGACTCTGGGGGGCGGCCTGAGCTTGCAGTTCTACCGAGCGCTATTCGTGAATCGTAGCGACTCGGTCTTTTTTGTCACGCCCATCCTGGCGGTGCGCAATTCGCTGATGTTTGCGGTGACAACGGTGTTCATGGCGGTGACGATCGGTCTCAGCACGGCCTATTTGCTCCGGCAAACGGAGCTCCGGCATAAGCGCTTTGCCTATCTTCTGGATCCTGTGCTGATGCTGCCGTTGGGCACCAGCGCCGTCACCCTCGGTTTTGGCTACATCATCGCTTTGGGCAAGCCGCCGCTTAATTTACGGGCCAGTCTGCTGATCCTGCCCATCGCCCACACGCTGATTGCCTTTCCCTTTGTGCTACGCTCGGTGTTGCCCATCCTGCGCGGCATGCAGCCGCAGATTCGCGAGGCGGCAGCCGTGTTGGGCGCCTCGCCGGCGGCCGTATGGCGGCGCATCGATCTGCCCATCCTGGCGCGGGCGCTGATGGTGGGCATGGTCTTCGCTTTTACCATCAGCATGGGGGAATTCGGCGCTAGCCTGCTGGTCAGCCGACCCCAATTCCCCACCCTGCCCATTGCCATCTACCGATTTCTGGGCCAGCCCGGCCTGAACAATTACGGGCAGGCGCTGGCCATGAGCGTGATCCTCATGGCTACGACCGCGGTGGGTTTTCTTGGCATCGAAAATCTGCGCTACGGCGATATGGGGGAATTTTAACATGGTCGGTTCTTCCCCCGTCCCTTTTCTTATGGCCAACCAGATCACCAAGGCTTTTGCCGATACCCCCGTGCTCAGGGGGGTTGACTTAACTATCGCTGCCGGAGAGACAGTTTGTCTGTTGGGGCCCAGTGGCTGCGGGAAGACCACCTTGCTGCGGGTGGTGGCCGGGCTAGAGCCACCCGATGCGGGGCAGGTCATTTGCGAGGGTGAGGATGTGACGCATGTGCCGGTGCATCAGCGAGAATTTGGGCTCATGTTTCAGGATTACGTCCTGTTTCCCCACATGAGCGTGTTTGATAACATTGCCTTTGGGTTGCGCATGCACCGCTGGTCCCCGCAACAGATTCGTCAGCGCGTACAGGAGCTGTTGACCTTGGTCAATTTGCAGCACTTTGGCCCACGGAAGGTCTACGAATTGAGCGGTGGTCAGCAGCAACGGGTGGCATTGGTGCGTAGTCTGGCCCCGAAACCGCGTTTGCTGATGTTGGATGAGCCTTTGGGCTCGTTGGATCGGGAACTGCGGGATCGGTTGCAGGACGAGTTGCGGACGCTGCTGGGGGGATTACGCCAGACGACCCTCTACGTGACACATGATCAGTGGGAGGCGTTTGCCATTGCGGATCGGATTGTGTTGATGAATGCCGGTCGTGTGGAGCAGGTAGGAGCTGCCGATGCCATCTATCTGCGCCCGGCCTCATTGTTTGTGTCACGGTTTCTGGGATTCCGCAACGAGTTCCCGGCTCGCATCATGGCTCTCAATCCCGCCCCGGCTCTGGAGTGCCTGCTGGGGGTGTTGCACCCGGCTGAGCTGCCGCCGCAGAGTGCGGTGGGCGACACCGTGACCGTGGTCATTCGCCCGGAGGCGGCCACGCTACGCTATGAGGCTTGTGGTAATCAACTTTCACTACGCCTGCTTGATCTTTCGTTTCGGGGAGCGCAGACGGTGTGGCGGCTGGCGGCTCCGGGCAGCGAGCAGGTGCTGGAGTTTTATCTGCCGCCGCAAGTGCATCGTCCCCGCATTGGCGACACGGTGAAGGTGTGTGTCGAGCCGCATGGGATCATCGTGTTTGGAGGATGATTCGCTTTGCAGGGTGAGGGTTTTGTCATATGCGAAGAACTTTTGCGGCTCGTGCGCAAGTTGCGCTGTTCAGTTTTCGTATAGAGGGTCTCTTTGGCGAATATATTGATCCCTGCCGGTGGCCGCCACATAGGCGGCAAACGCGTCGTTCATGAGGGATGGCTGGTGTGGATAATGCTGTTCGGCCCACTGGAAAAAGAGCGTTATCTCGCGTTCGGCAGTGACAATTTCCCAGTAAAACAGCGTGCTGATTACCCCGCCCTGATCGATCATGCCGCTGCTGTGGAAGGAGGCGAGTGCGGGGCGACGGTCATACGCTACCCGCTGATGTGTGGCCTTCCAGCCTCCCCATACTGATGCAGCGCTCGTGCTTTCCAACAGCACAAACTGAGCCCGCACGTCGCTATTGAGGGGCATGCCCACGCTGCCGGAGTTGATGATGTGCCAGCGCCGGGCCGGCGCCGGGGAGTGGTTGGCGTGCGGGGTGGCAAAAAAACTCGCTTCGCCGCTGCCGTTGCTGCTGATGATCCGATCGAGTTGCACATGAGTATGGGCACTGACCAGGGTCGATTGGGCAACGGTGCCGATGAATTGCAGAACCTCGGAACGCGGCTGATTTTCGTAAAAGCCCCAGCGGTGGTGTCCGGGCGAGCCGTGGGCCACGCGCAGCAGTTGGGTGCCGGGATAAACCAGGGTCAGGTCGTCGGGGAGGGTGGCCAGATAACGCCCGTGCTCAGGCGTCAGGTGATCTACCAGCCAGTGCAGTTGGCCCCAGCGCTCGTGGTCGTGGCTGTCGGGCACATCGTGCGCGGTGCCGTAGTTCAGGTAGTAGAATTCATGGTTGCCGCGAGTAACCAGGCAGTCACTTTGCCTTACCCGGTCTACCACGGCGTTGCTGTTGGGCACGGCGTTGACGATGTCGCCATTGATGATGATTTGATCAGGTTGCAAGCGCTCCGCGGCGGCCAGCGCCGCGTCCAGGGCATGGATATTGCCATGGATATCGGCCAGGACAGCAATCTTCATGGGCGCCTCCGTGGGGAAACGATCTCAGGAAGCAAGGTTTTTAGCAATCAACGACGGAATTGTCGGAGCCCATGCCGTTGGCAATGTAGCGATCGGCGGCCCAATCATTCTCCCATTTGCCATCGATGCGATACCGATATTGATAGCTTTGCCCGGGGGTCAGATTCAGGTTGAGTTTGTATTCGCCGGTTTTCAGGCGTTTCATGGCCTGAGGGTGCCAGTCGTTGAAGTCGCCGGCCAGCTCTACTTCTTGTGCTTGTTTGGCAAAATCAACGCGAAACGTGACTTTGGAGACTTGGCGTGAATTCACGAATTTTTTGGTGATCATGATGGATACTCCTACGATATCAGGGTTGGATCAGTATTTAACTGGACTTTGGCGTTTTTTCTTCTTGACACGAATTTTCACGGATTTTACGAAAAAGTGGCAAATAATTCGTCACATTCGGGTCAAAAGAAGGCGTTGCTAAGCCGTGAGTTTGCTTTTCGCCAGACGCCAGTTTTATAGAGGGGATACAGGACAGAATCTTACCAGGCCGTTCAACGTTCATGCCGCCGCAAAATTGGCCGGACATGATACCGGTTCAGACGCATCTTTGTCTGATTGCCCTATCTTTCCCCACACAAAAGACATTTGACATGCGGCGGGCGGAA
>JAADGC010000006.1 GCA_013152585.1 Chloroflexota bacterium | reverse complement strand
ATCACGGATGCGCCGGGCGCTCGACAACCTTCCTATTATTTAGCGCCGGGGTGATCGCGAGGGTGCGCCCCTACGGCCACTTCCGCGAGGCGACAACGGTAGGGGCGGCACTTCCCCTCGCCCGCCTTGCCTCCGCCCACACGCTCTCGACACTCGCGGCCACGATCACCGGGGGCTGAAAGCCGCCCGGCTACAAAACGGCGCCCCGTGATGAATTTTTACTTTTTATTCGCGTAATAAGTGGGGCCGCCCCCTAAATCCCGGCCAGGATAGCCGCACACTGCAAGCCTATGCTATAATGCCTTGCTGATCGGAACCGTGCCGCAAGCCTGGATTGCGCTTTTTTGCGGTACGCGAGTGCGTTTTATGTCGCTTGATGCTCCATCTCCTCCCTCGCCACCAGAGTCCCGGCTCAACCAGCATCGTTGGCTGATGCTGATCTTGGCCGGGCATTTGTTGTTGGCGCTTATTTACAGCGTGGTGGTGCCGCCGTGGGAGGCCCATGACGAGTGGGCACATTATCGTTATGCTGCCTCCATCGCCGAAAACCTCGCCCTGCCCGACCCCAGCCAACGCCTGACCACCGAATTCGAGTTCGACGAGGCCAGCCAGCCTCCCTTGTACTATCTACTGGCCGCCGTGCCCATGCTGGCCGTCGATACCGAGGATGGCTATCATCCGGTGGTGAATCCCTATGCCATCCGCGGCACCGGCATGGGCGGGGTCAACTTTGTCGTACACGATCCGAGTATCGAAGGCTGGCCCTGGCGGGGGACAATGCTGGCTTTGCATTTGGGACGCCTGGTCTCGGCGCTGCTGAGCACCCTCGGTCTGTATATCACCTTTCTGCTTGCTCGACTGCTCAGTCCCCGGCGCCCTTCCGTGGCCCTTATCGCTACAGCGCTCCAGGCTTTCACACCGCAATACATCTTCCTCAGCGCCGTTATGACCAACGACATCCTGCTGATTGTGCTGGAGACGGCGCTGCTCACTCTCAGCCTGCGTGTGCTGCACTATGGCCCCGACCTGCGACGCATGGGATGGTTGGGGTTGATGGCCGGGCTCACCCTGCTCACCAAATATCTGGCGCTGGCCGTGCTCCCCCTGCTCCTGGTCGTCGTGATCATGGCCTGGCGGCGCAG
Organism: Chloroflexota bacterium; assembly: GCA_013152585.1. Classification (GTDB taxonomy): domain Bacteria; phylum Chloroflexota; class Anaerolineae; order J102; family J102; genus JAADGC01. Next base: position 5,954 of record JAADGC010000006.1, on the reverse strand, counting down.
CCATAATACGTTAAAACGCCGACAAGTGGGCGCTGCTTGCTTGCTGATGCTCGGCGTCATGACCGCGGTGGGGGGCGCTCTGTTGGCTCGGAATGTGTGGTTGACGGGGATGCTGTTCCCCCGCGACCCCCTATCCCAGGCGGCAATACTCGGCTCGCTGACAGGCGCTGGCTCCCTGCAATTCGACTGGCAGGCCATTCCCGCAGCGTTGCGCTATGGCTTTGAAACCTACTGGGTGTCGTTTGGCTGGGGCAATGTGGCCACGGCTACCTGGGTGTATGGGGTATGGCTGGGCATCTGGCTGAGTGGAATGGTGGGGTTTATCGTCTGGCTGCGGCAGGCGGAGGCCACCCGGGCGCGTTCCCTGTGGCTGCCACTGATCCTGTTCCTGGCAGCGGTCATCAGCCTGCCTCTGGTGCGCGAGTTGATTCACGAAAGCGTTTTTCTGCGAGGACGTTACATCCTCTCCACTTTGCCGCTGATCGCGTGGATGATAGCACAAGGCTGGGCGCAATTGAGCGGCCGTTATTGGCCACAGGCTCGCAAAGTCCTGATAGCATGGCCTGTCGGTCTCAGCATCGTGCTCATCCCTACCCTGATCATCCCGGCTTACTCGCCGCCGCCCTCGCAGGCCGCGGCCCCGACATCCGAGCTATTTGCCCGCTTCGATGACGTAGTCGAACTCCTCCGCTATGATATCTGGCCAGAGGGCAGTGTGGAGGTGGGGGATGGGTTGGCTGTGACCTTAAGCTGGCGCGTGTTGGGACGCACCTCACAACCGTATACCCTGGCCGTGCATCTGGTGGGCGCCGGACAGCAGAGCTACGGCAGCGTCACCACTTATCCGGGGGATGGCAACGCCGCCACCACGGTGTGGCAACCGGGCACGGTGTTCAGCGAAACCTATTGGCTGATCGTGAAGGATAACGGGCCCACTCCCACCGGCGGCCAGATCGCGGTCACGCTCTTCAACGAGTCGGACCATCAATTGTTGCCGGTTTTCGATCCTGCGGGCCAACCTGCCGGCGATGCGGTGCGTTTTGGCAGCATCCGCATCGATGCTGCAGCCGATGCGAACAGGACGGCAAATCCATCTCCCCAGCCCCTGGCCCGTTTCGACGACGCCCTTATTCTCACGGCTGCCAGCATCCCCAGCCTCCACTTTGCCCCCGGATGGGGTGTGCCGGTATTGTTGCGATGGCAGGCCCTGGCCCCGATTTCCCAGGAAATCAAACTCTCGATACAATTACTCACCAACGAAGGCGTGTGGCTGGCCGGCAACGACGGTCCCCCCAGCACGAATTTACCGCCCGATCTGTGGCAGGCGGGCGATACACTGCATGCCACCCGCTGGTTGCAACTGCCGCATGATTTGCCACCCGGCAGCTACACGCTCATCGCCACCTTCTATCGCACGGCTGATTTGCAGCGCCTACCCGCCACGGACGCTGCGGGCCAGCCTCTGCCCCATGATGCTTTTGTCATTGGAGACATTTCTGTAATCGCTCCTCCCACTCCCTGATCGGTTTTGCCTTATGAACCAACCCTTTCAACCCCTCGCTTATTTTCGTATGCTGCGCCAACGCTGGCTGTTGATCCTGATCCCGTTCGTGGTGGCCCTGGGGGTGGCCGTGGTGCTCAGCGCCCTCAGCCCGCTGCGATATACGGCCACGGCAACGCTGGTGGCGCCCAAGCCGCAACTGGTCTGGCGCTGGGATAACAATGTGTATGATGTCGTTGATCTGCGTTTTGATTGGCGCGCCGAGGTCATGCCGCTGATCATGACCGATAATCTGGCGGCGCGGGCATTGGAAAAGGTGGAGAATCAGCTCGATACGGCCCTCAGTCCGGCCCAACTGCTGCATGCTACCCAGAGCAAGCAAGGCGGCGGCAGCCTGTTCACCCTTAGCGTGCGGGCAGCGTCGGCGCACGATGCCGCCTTGTTGGCCAATGCCATGGCCGCATCCCTCCCCGAAGCGGTGGCCGATTATTATGTAGGCGATCAGAACCTGTACGATCAAGCACTGGCCGAAGCCCAGGTGCAATTCGACCAGCTCGATCAGCAATTGGTCGAGTTCCGCGGTCAAACAGGCATCAGCCTGGGCTTCAATGGGGACATTACTGCCCGCGGCGACAGCGAGCTTTTCGGCGCCCACAGCGAAATCAAGCAGGAACTGACCCTGGTCAATTCGTACCGGGCAGCGCTGCAAACCGCGATCAATCGCCTGGATATGGTTTTGCAGAGCGCCGAATCTTCAGGGACGCTCAGCCTCACCCTGCTCGATATCCCCGAGTTGCAGACCTACATCGACTATGATGCGCTGCAAATCTTGCGACAGCAGCAGGGCGACGAGGCTCTGATCGTCACTCTCAAAGAGCTACGGCAGCGCATGGAGGCCGATTTACAGCCATTACAGGAAAGTGCTCTCACCACCCAGTCTGAGACCGCCCGTCAATTACAAATAATGGACACCATCTTGCGTGATCGCGGGGTCTGGCAAGAATCGGTGGTCACCCTGAAGCGCAAGCAAATCGAGATGGAGATGAAGCGCATCATCGAAGGGGCCCGGATCAAGATCGTGGATGCGGCTACTGTCCCCGCCGCCCCATCCCAACCCAAATGGCTGTTCAATTTGCTGATAGCAGGGATGAGCGGTTTGCTGGCAGGACTTTTCCTGGCTGTTGCGGCTGTGTATCTGAGTGAAACGGAAGCCTGAGCGACACAGTGTTCTTGCCTGGAGCGCCATTCTGGGCCTGGTCTTTTTGCAGGCACTGGTCTGGTGGTGGCTGACCCCGGCCTGGGCTGCTCCCGATGAGCCCAGCCATTTTCTCTACACCCGCCTGCTGGCACCGGCAGTTAACGCTCCCCTGGCGGATACGGCACTGGAAGCGGAGTTGCTGCGTAGCCTGGCTGATGAGCACTGGTGGGCGTACAATCATCTGTCGCCACCGACGGCGCCCCTGCCACGCCTGAACGCCGACTCCACGCTGGCAGCCAGTGGTTCGCAAATCGGGCAGGAGCCGCCGCTTTTTTATCGCCTGGCCGCAGGGTGGTGGCGCCTACGTCCGCACAAGGGGGCGGATACCCTGGCCGCGCAATTGCGGTGGCTGCGCCTGGCCTCCGTGGTGCTGCGCCTGCTGACAGTGCTGGTGGCCCTGACCATGCTGCAGATGGGGTCGCAAGCCACGCGGCAGCGGCTGTGGGGGGGGGGCATGTTGGTCGGGCTTTTACCGATGGTGGGATTTGTGGGCGGCAGCCACAACAATGATGTGCTGGCGATGTTTTGGGGCAGCCTTAGCTTTGCCTGGCTGGTCAGGGCCAGGCATGGATGGGCCTATGCGGTGGCCTGGCTGCTGGCCATCATGGGGCCGCTGTGGGTAGATCGCAGCCTTATTTTCCTGTGGCCCCTGACCGTCCTGTGGACGCTTATCGCCTGGTCGCCCAGTCGGCGTGTGTTTCGGCTGGTGATCGGGGTCTGCCTGCTACTCTTGCTCGTGCTGGTAACGCCGAATCAACGTTGGGCAAGCGGTTGGCGACGCTCTCCGGCGCTGATGCGCAGCCGCCAGACAGGAGCGCTGCTGCTGCCTGCTAGCCCGGATGCCAGTCCTCGCCTGGCGCAGACCCTCAGCGATAAGCGCGTTGCGGCTTTGCGAGGCCAGACACTGCGCCTGCGCGGCGAGCGCGGGAAAGATGCGGGGGCGCTGTCTCTGACATTGACCGACAATGACCACAGTGCCGGGCTGGTCTGTCCGGCCACGGCCGGGATTGCTTGCACCCTGGCGTTCCGTGTGGCGGCCCACGCCACTTTTGTGCACATCACAGCCACTTCTCCCGACCCTCCCGTCTATTTCCGACTATCCCTGCGCGATGAGGCCGACCATGAGGTGCTGTTCAATAGCGATGGCGCCTTGCCCGCCCCCTGGGGCAACCCGCTGTTTGTGTGGTTAGAGCGCAGCTTGCCCGTGCCAGCCGAGTTTTTTGATCGGGCACTGGCCCCCGATGCCTGGGATGCAGCCTCGCAGTTTCGTTATCTGCTTTTTGCCGGGTTTACATGGGCCAGCTTCTGGGGCTGGTTTGGCTGGCTGAGTCGCCCCTATCCACTATGGATGTATGCTGTGCTGGCACTGGCCACCATGGCTGCAGCCTGGGGCGTTTTGCAGCGCCTGATGCTGGTGGTGCATCGGGCACGTGAAAAGAGATTGGAAGACGACGACCGCTTGTTTGGGGCCGCATTGCTGGCCGTGGCCTGTCTGCTGGCGCAAATCGCCTTGCCCATGGCCGGACAGGCCTGGCAACCCCAGGGGCGCTATCTGTTTCCCGGCATTTTGCCGCTGGCGATCCTGCTTTACGCGGGGTGGGAGGCAGTATGGCCGCAGCGCTGGCGGCGGGGATTGGTGCCGACGCTGGGGGTGCTGCTGCTGCTGGCAAACATCGTAGCCTGGGGGATTGTGGCCGGCTGAGCGTTTCTTTGGCCAAATTGGGAGGCCAAAACTAACGACAACTGCGCCCCGGCACATCCTGTTGCGGGGCCAGCGTCAGCCCACTGGCGCCGTGCGTCCAGATGTTGGCATAGGTGGGCACGCCTGCCACATCCAGCCAGAAGTACATGTGGGTGTCGGGATCATTGGCCGGGCTGACGTCGATGTCATTGAAGTCGAACATCTGCCAGCTCTGCCCCTGGTCGGAAATGAGGCGAGGGATGCCCACCGGCAACTGCACCAACGGACGATCCACACCGTTGTTGATACTCCAGTGCAGCCGCACCTGCGGAGCCGGGCTGAGGTTCAGCGCCGAAAGTGAGTTGGCCTTGAACAGCATGGCGCTGATGTTGGCAAGCCGGGCGGTGGTGACGGGGGCGTTGCCATGCGGCCATACGATCTCGATTTTGGCGTCGATGGCGGACGGCTGGGTATTGATGACGGTAGTGGGGCGATCCTGCGCCGGTGCCAGGGTGCGGGCTTCGGCGCCATGCGTCCAGATATTGTGGCGAGTCTGGTAGCCATCGACTGTAACAAAGAAGTTGAGCCGTGTTTGCGGGTCGTTGGCGGCGCTGACATTGACGTCGTTGAAATCCCAGACCGTGAAATCGCGGCCGTCCTGGCTGGTACGCCGCGGCTGACCCACGGCGATGGGGCGGGCAGGTTCGTTGTTTTGGGCCATCCACAGGCGCACGTCGCCGCCGAAGTCGCAAGCGATGGGATTGAGTTGCTCGTCTTCATAAAGATGGGCGGTGATGTTGGCGAGTTGGGCATCTTCGACCGGGGCGTTGCCATGCGGCCACACGATCTCGACTTTGGCAATGATGCCGGGTGGTGTTGGCGTGGGCATGACAGTGGGAGAAGGTGTGGCAGTAGGCACTGTCGAGGGCGTTGCCGTGGGCGTAAGGGAAGGGGTAATCGTAGCCGTGGGAGTGGCAATGACGCTGGTTGGCGTGGGTGTGGGAGTGTAAGTGAGTGTGAACTGCGGCGTCACTGTAGGTGTGGGCGAATCCGTGGGTGCGGGCGTGGCGGTGGGGGTGTTTGTGGGCAAGGGGGTGACAGTGGCCGTGGGAGTCAATGAGGGTATGGGGGTGACGGTGGCGGTGGGCGTAGGCACCAGCGGCAGAGGCGCTATCTCGCCACTGGTTTCCACCAGACTGCTACGAATCCACCCGGCCCCAACTTCAGTACAGCAGACATGCAGCCAGGTGCTGCCGTCGTTGCGGCCATCGGCGATGTATTCGCTGTTGTGAGGCGCAGGCGCCAGGATATCGAAATCAAGCCCCGGCCCCACACGTAAGTTGACATCGCGTTTGATGACACGCACCGTGACAGGTGGTGTGGGGGTGATGGTGGGCGTAAGGGTGGCGGTGGGGGTGTTAGTGGGCGTAGGGGTGTCAGTGGGCGTAGGCGTGTCGGTGGGCGTGGGGGTGGCAGTGGGCGTGAGGGTGGCGGTGGGGGTGGCAGTGGGCGTA
>JAADGC010000152.1 GCA_013152585.1 Chloroflexota bacterium | reverse complement strand
TCCTAGAAGCCAACACACATCAAATAGACACGTATTTGACGCCGAAACGCGGCCATCACCACGCCGACTCCAGCGAAGAATCTCGCCTTTCATCGGCGGCGAGACCCTTCACTGGCGCTTCGTGTTCATGTGCGTTGCCTGCTGCACCCGTTCAGGGCATGCCCTTGAGCCTGGCCGAAGGGTGACACAAAATCTGTGTAAATCCGTGAAATCTGTGGCTAATAATGCCTTGCTAGGCTGCTGGAGTCATTTTGGCCAGACGCCAGGTTCATATTTGGAATTGCTGCACAGCCGTTCAGATACCTGACTCTCTCCCCTTCCCGTGATACAATAAAGCCCCCACTTTTATCTCAGTCCCCATGCAAGGAGTTTGCTATGTCCCGGCCTTTGCTCATGATCCCCGGTCCCATCGAATTCAGCGCCGAAGTGCTGGCTGCTATGGGCACACCCACCCTCAGCCACGTTGATCCGGCTTTTATTGCCGTGTTTGGGCAAGTATTGGCAGATCTACGCCCGGTTTTTCAGGCGGGCGCCGATTATCAGCCTTTTGTGTTGGCCGGTTCGGGCACCCTGGCCATGGACAGTGCTGTGGCCAACGTGGTAGAGCCCGGTGACCGCGTGCTGGTGGTCGATACCGGCTACTTCAGCCAGCGCATGGCCGATATTTGTCGGCGTTACGGCGCCGAAGTCGAGCTGCTGACGGCCGCACCCGGCGAAACCATCAGCGCCGAACAGGTGGCCGCGCAGTGTGATCAGGCACATTATGATGCCATCACCATGACGCATGTCGATACATCGACCGGGGTGCTGACCGATGTGCAGGGGATGGCGCACAGCGCCCGCCAGACCGGGGCCTTGGTGATAGTGGATGGCGTGTGCGCCACCGCCGCCGAAGAAATGCGCCAACAGGAATGGGGCGTGGATGTGTATCTTACGGCCTCGCAAAAAGCGATGGGCGTGCCGCCGGGACTGGCCTTGCTGATGGTCTCGCCGACAGCGCTGGCCAAATGGCGGCAACGGCAGACGCCCGTGCCCAGCTATTACAGCGATTGGAACATGTGGCTGCCGGTGATGGAAGCTTACGAAGGCAAACGTCCGGCCTATTTTGCCACCCCCGCCGTCAATCTGGTGATGGCGCTGGCGGTCAGTGTGCGGCAAATCCTGGCCGAAGGCATGGACGCTGTTTTTGCCCGTCATCGCCTGCTGAGCGACGCCGTCAAGGCCGGTATCACGGCCATGGGGTTGGGACAGGTGCCCACCTCGCCCGCTCACACTGCCCATACCCTTACATGCCCCCGCTATCCGCAAGGTGTCGATGCCTCGTTTTTGCCTCGGGTACGTGCTGCCGGGGCTATCCTGGCGGGCGGGTTGCACCCGCAGATCAAGGGCGAATATTTCCGCATTGGTCACATGGGCCAGGTCAGCCGGAACGACATCCTGGCCACCCTGGCGGCCATTGAGACCGGCTTACGGCAGGCCGGTTACGCGGTGGAGCCCGGCATCAGCCTGGCGGCAGCACAGGCCGTGCTGGCGGCAGCTTAGCGCGGCTGCCACATCGGCCCCCAATCATTGGCTTCGTTGTGCGTCAACTGCACGAAGTCACTGCCGTCGCGGCGCATGATACCGATTTCCTGATCGCCATCGAGCAGCACGAAGGCCAATTGGCTGCTGTCGGCAGCCCACCGGGCGGGGGCTTCGGGGAATACGGGCCGATACAAAGTGACCTGGCCGCTGCCATCTGATCGCATCAGCGACAAGGCCCAGGTATTATCGCCTTCGCCGCGAATGTAGGCAATGGCGCTGCCGTCCGGCGACCAGCTTGGAGCCTGACTCCAGGTGTCCAAGGGCGTGAGGCGAACGGCCTGTTGGTTGGCGAGATCGAGGGTGTAAATGCCAGCATTGCCATCGCGCGTTGAGGCAAAGGCAATGGCTTGCGAATTGGGCGCCCAGCTTGGATTCCAACTGGCATATGCGGGATCAGTGAGGAGGGTGGGACTGAGGCTGCCGATGCCCACGAGATACAATGTCTGCGGCACGGATGTTTCGAAGACGATGGATTGGCTATTGGGTGACCACAAATAGCTTTTTTGATCTCCGGGCAGGCTGACCCAGGGGCTGTTATCCAAAAAGATGTCGAGATTGCCCTGCCGAGCTTGCAGATAGGCGATATGCTGGCTGTCGGGGCTGATGCTGTAGGCCATCGCCCCGGGGATGGTGAGCAACTGGCTTTGTTCGCTGCCATCCGGGCGCATAGACCACAATGCCAGTGTGCCGCTGCGATCGCTGCTGAAGAAAAGGAGGCTGCCGTCGGGCGACCAGAAGGGATAGTCGTTGCGGCCACTGTCCGTGAGCTGGATTTCGGGGCTGCCATCTGTGCCGATAAGATAGATCTGGGGGCTACCGCTGCGATCGGAGACGTAAACGAGCCGTGGGCCCGCCGGCAGCGTGGGCGTAGCCGTAGCCGATGGTGTGCTTGTGGCCGTGGGGCTGGCCGTGTTGGTGGGTGTGGGGATCGCAGTCGATGTGGGGGTAGGGGTTGGCGTGGGGGTAGCACTGGCTGCAGCTATGACGGCCGGCGGGGCGGTCGTTGGCACGGTGGGGACGGCCACGCTCACGGGGGGAGATGTGGGGGGCGGACTGGCCGGCGGCTGCTGACGCAAAGCCGCCCAGGCCACGAGAAAGAGCGCTGCCAGCCCGATCAGGAAGCCCAGCAGCACGTAACCCCAAGGCGAGGCACTGCGGCTGCCGTCAGGCGGTTCGATAGGCGCTGTCGTGCTGGCGTATGAGACGGCCGCGGCCAGACTTTGGGCAAATAATCCGGCCGTGGGATAGCGCTGATCAGGATCCTTGTGGGCTGCCACCTGCAAAACCGCCTTGACCGCAAACGGCAGGGCCGGGTTAAGGCTCAGGGGGTCGGGCAGCGGTTGCTGCAAGTGCGCCAGTAAGATCTCTTTGGGGGTGGCGCCGCTAAAGGGCGTCTGGCCCGTGAGCATATGAAAAGCAACGATGGCCAGGCTGTAGACATCGGTACGGCCATCTGTGGACAAACCCTGTGCCTGCTCCGGCGCCATGTATTCGGGCGTGCCAAAAACTGAACCAGAGGCCGTAACCAGGTCCATGCTGGCAGCACGGGCGATGCCAAAATCGGCCAGCAGGGCATGCCCGTTGGGGCGTACCAGGATGTTGCTGGGCTTGATGTCGCGGTGCACAATGCCGCGCTGGTGGGCGTAGTCGAGGGCGCCGGCGATCTGGTTGATCTGGCTGAGCACGAATTCTACGGGCATCGGGCCCGGCACTCGCCGCATGATCTCGGCCAGGGATTCGCCTTCGATGTATTCCATGGCGATAAAATCATGGCCCGAGATTTGGCCGGCATCGTGAATGGCGACAATGTTGGCATGGTCCAGGCGTGCTGCGGCCCGCGCCTCGAACAAAAAGCGCTCGACCAGCTCATGATCGTTTTGCAGGCGCGAATGCAATATCTTCAGCGCTACAGGTCGCTCCAGCCGCTGATGATACGCCAGATAGACAATCGCCATGCCCCCGCGACCAATTTCACGCTCGATGCGATAGGGGCCGAGGATGTCGCCCGGTGCAAACATATGGATCAGGTGATCTTGTGCCCGGCCAGCCAGTCGTAGCCGATGGTGGGGTCGTCGTGCGGGATGCGGCCTTCGTCCTCGGGATTGTAGGTCTTGCTGGTGATGTACAGCATGTGGGCTTCGGCGCTGAGGATTTTGTAGCCGTGCGCCACCCCGGGGGGAATGCGCAGCACGATGGCGGGATAATTATCACCCATGTACAGCTCCATCAGCTCGCCATGCGTCGGGCTATCGGGCCGCGTATCGTACAACGCCACCTTGATGTTGCCGATGGGGCAGTACCACCAATCGACCTGGTAACGGTGCACATGCCAGGCCTTGATCACACCCTGAAAATTGCGGGCATGGCTCCATTGGCCGAAGCCTTCGCAAAAAAAGGCATCGTTTACCCGTATGACTTCGCGGAAGAAGCCGCGCGGATCGGCGTGGGTGACGAGTTCTTTGATTTCGGCATCGTGGATGGTACCGGTGATGTTATTGGTGTATGACATGGTATCAGAAAATCAACATGAGATGGGCGATCAATCAGCCGGGAAAAGTAACCACCCGGTGCGGTAGGATCTTGAAGATGAGACGGGTTTCTTTCCCCTTGAGCTCGGCTGGCGCAGCATTGCCGTAGTATTCATCTTGGCCGGTGTAACGACGGGCATGGGCGTTGATGTTTTTGTAATCCACATCCTCGACAATCTCGACGACTTCCCCGCGCACATCAAGCCAGCGAAAAGCGTTGTCGGGGTCTAACACGGTGAGGGCTACTTTGGGATTGGCGCGCACATTTTTAGGTTTACGCCGCCCATCAGCGGTGTTGACCAGAATATATTGGCCATCCCACGAAAACCACACAATCGTGTTTTCGGGATTGCCCTGGGGCGAGATGGTGGTGAAAACACCGAAAATTGGCCTTTCTACGAGGTCGAGGTGAGATTTGGGTATCGTAACAGACACAGGACGGGCTCCTTGGTGATGGTGTGGCACTTTGCGTTTACTGCCAAAGTGCATGGTAGCAGTATAATGCAAAACCTGTAGAAAATCATCCTCGCGAGGTACGAATGTCAAATCTCACCCTGCGATTACGGCTCATCCCTTCCCTCTTCGTGCTCCTGGCAGCGCTGACCGCTTGTACGCGGCCCGCACCATCTCCCACCGCGCCTGCGGTAGACGCTGTCGCCATCGTTACACCGACACCCCTCCCACCTGCCTCTCCCCTGCCCGACCGTACACCTCTCCCCGCCACAGCCACGGCCACGCCCACCCCCACCTCTGCGCCCACGTTGCCGCCGCCTTCGGCCACACCCACACCCACCCCCGCTCCCACAGTGGCGCCCGACCTGGCATTGGAATTTGTGACCGTCCATCGCGACGATTTTCTTTCCACGCTGGCTACCCGTTATGGCGTCAGTGTGGACGAGATCATGGCTTACAACCAGCTCACGGATGCCAATCAGTTGGCCGTGGGCCAGGGACTGATTATCCCGCATCACACCCAAAAAGTTAGCCCGGCCCAAATCGTGCTGGCCGATAGCGAGTTTGTTTATGGCCCCGCATATAGCGACTTTGATGTGGCCGCGTTTGTGGCCCATCACCCCGGCTATCTGCGCCAGTACCGCACGGCTAGTGGACGCAGCGGCGCCGATGTGGTGGAAAGCATTGCCCGTCAATACAGCGTAGGGCCGCGGGTTTTGCTGGCTTTGTTGGAAGCGCGGGGCGGCTGGCTGAGCAATCCCGAGCCCCAGGGCACCGCCCGCAGCCGCCCGCTGGGGCATTTGGGTGGGGCCGAAGGGCTGTGGGCGCAACTGGAATGGGCGGCAGATGCCCTGAACCGGGGCTTTTATGGCTGGCAGGATCGGGGCGAGACAGCTATTCGCTTTCGCGGGGGCAGCCTGCAACGCGGCGCCCCCGGCCTGAATCCGGCGACAGTGGCGTTGCAGGTCATGCTGGCCCAGGACGTGCGCCCGACACAATTACGCCGCGAGCTGCAGGCGTTTCAAGAGGCTTATCAGCGTTTGTTCGCATCCTTGCCCCCGGCCGATACCGCACCCGCCCTCCCGCTTGATCTCGAACAGGGATACCTGCAGCTCCCCTGGGCACACAACCAATGGTGGTATCTGACCGGAGGGCCGCATGGTGGCTGGGGCAGTGGCAGTGGCTGGGCGGCGCTCGATTTTGTGCCCGAAACCCCCGCCGTGGGCAGTTGCGGGCCGCTGGCTGCCTGGGCCGTTGCTGCCGCCGACGGTGTTGTTGCCTACAGCGCCGCCGGTGAAGTGCTACTCGATCTGGATGGTGACGGGGATATACGCACCGGCTGGGTGCTGCAATACCTGCACATGGCCGAACGCCCTGTGGCCGGAACCCGGCTCAAGGCCGGCGATCCGGTGGGGCGGCCCTCCTGCGAGGGAGGCGTGGCTGCCGAAGCCCATTTGCACTTTGCCCGGCGCTACAACGGTGTTTGGGTTGCTGCTGCCGGACCCGTGCCCCTGGTGCTTGACGGCTGGCGAGCTCGTGGCGATTTCGAATACGACGGTACGCTCACCAAGCCGGGCCGCAGCCCCCGCACGGCGTGCGATTGTCGGCAGCGCCAAATCAACGGCATCTTGTGGTGACGCCGGGGGACGTTGGCAGATGCGTCAATAGGCAGATCGGGAGCGCCGAATATTCTTATGAAACTCTTATCTCAGGGACTTGACAAACCTGACGCGTTGCGTCATAATAGTGTCATAACGCAATGCGTCATATTCATAACTCATACATACCCCCAAAATCAGGAGAGTCCTACCATGTTAAACACCGCTAAACAATCAGTCAAAAAAGCTGTAGAAAAAATCGAAGCCGTCCATAGCAAAAACCCTGTCACCAAGATCGCCCGCACCCTATTCCTGGCCGGTATCGGCACCGTTGCCATCAGCCGTGAGGAAATCGAAGCGGCCATCGCTAAACTGGTCGAGAAGGGCGAGATCACCGAAAAAGAAAGCCGCAAAGTGATTTCGGAACTGTTTGACCGCAGCAAATCTGATGTCACCAGGGTCGAAGACAAAGTGGGGACATTGCTCGACGAGCGTATTGGTGGCATGTTGGCTACCATGAACCTGCCGGGTAAGAAAGACATCGATACCCTCACCCGCAAGATTTCGGCTCTTTCCAAAAAGGTGGCTGAACTGGATAAGAAACTATCGAACGAAAGTAAGCAGGCTGCCTGAGCCAGTCTGATTTGCGAGAAAACCCTCGTCGCTAACGGCGAGGGTTTTTTTATGGGGTACGTCTTGATGTGAGTTGGGTGTATTCAAAGTCTCCACTGAAAAAATTTCGGCTCTTTTGGGTTTCGTGAAGGTCGTCATTCAGACCCCTGATATCCGAAGGTGCTTTAATCGTCTGCCCGGCGGCCCTACTCGATTTGCAACCAGTCGAATGCTGCGGCCAAACGCCGAAAATCGCCGCTGATGCGCAAAAAGGCGTTGTCGGGAAGCACTACCTCGGCCGCAGTCCCCTGTCCGGGACCCGATAACGTGTCG
>JAADGC010000063.1 GCA_013152585.1 Chloroflexota bacterium | reverse complement strand
GGCCATCGTCGTCCGATCTTCGCCACAGGGAGAGTCGGCGAAGGCCGACTCCTGGCCGCAGGCCTGAAGAGCCTGACTTCAGTCAGCGAGAACAAAACGAAAAGTAATTTTTAGACGTTCACTTAGCGCCGCATGGCCTGCTGCATGGCCTGCAAATAGCCATCGGCGACAGACTCGGGATGATATTGCTGGCGTGCAACCACGGCAGCTTGCTTGCCCATAGCCGCCGTTTTCGCCGCATCAGCCAGAATGTGGGCCATGCCGTCTGCTACGGCTTCCACATCTCCGGCCGGGACCAGATAACCCGTGAGGCCGTGCTGAATCATGTCGGGCAGGGCGCCCACCATGGTCGCCACCACCGGCCGTCCCGACGCCATGGCCTCGGCCACAATCACGGGGGCGTGTTCGTCGTGCGAGCTCAGCACCAAAGCCTGGGCCTGGGCCAATGCCTCCTTGATGCCTGCCTGGTCGGGGGAGCCGCAAAAACGCACGGCGCCCTGCAAAGGAGCTGCCAGTTGCCGCAGTTGCGCCACATAGGCGGGCTCGGCTTCGGCGCCGATAAGGTCGAGTTGCATCTGCGGAAAACGGGGGCGCAACCGGGCCACTGCCGCAATGGCTACCTCCAGGCCTTTGCGCGGGGTCAGGTTGCCGATGAAGACCAGACGGCCGGGGACAGGATCATGGCTGGGGGCAAAAAAGACCGGAGAGACGGGGTTGTTCACCCGATGGAAGGTAGCATGGGTGCGCTGTTGGTATAGTTCGATCACATGCTGCGAGATGGCAATGATATCCGTGGCGCCGCGCAAGGCTTGACGTTCCATCCACATGTCCATCAGCGAAGCTGCCCGCGTGAATAGCGTGCGTCGCACGCGCAATTCTTTGGCCGGGAAACCATGGATCGTGTGTACGGTGGGAATGCCGCTGTCAAACGCGGCCAGCGCATATTCGCACTGATGCGTGGAGATGACATCGGGCGCTAATTCCTGCAGATACGGCCCCAACCGCCGCCGCGTACGCGCCATGTTGGGGATCATGCGCTGTGGCGCCGCTGCGAACAAGTGCATGGTGTAACCCGACCGCTGTACTACCCCGGGGGGAATCCCCTGGCGGTGCTGAATCAGGTGCAGTTCGATCTCCTGCCGTGTGCTGAGTACATCGCGCAGGCTGCTGATCACGGTTTGCACACCACCGCGGGCTGGCCCATCGGGGGGGAAGTGTCCTAACAGAGCAATTTTGAGTCGTTTCATTGACAGGTTCATGAGTGAGGGGGGAATCAACAGAACTATACAGGGAGAGGGAGGGGTTTAGCAAAGTTGATACGTGCTTTGTCCGCAAAATGTGCGCGATGTGCGTTAATCCTGGTCGTGGTAGACCGCTAGCCAGGAAACCGGAAAACCAGTTTGATTGCGGCCGGAGGCTGCGCTAGGTATTGCCTGTTTGCGCAAGAATCGGGTGGCGTTACAGGCTCCTCCGGCGTACAATAGGGGTAAATCCAATCGCCAACCAGGCGCCAGCCATGCTTACCCCTTTCATCCCCACCCCCAATCATGCGCAACGATTACGAACTCATTGCCGCCGCAATCCGCTATCTCGACCAGCACTTCCAGGCCCAACCGACACTCGAAGACCTGGCAGCCCATTTAAGCCTCAGCCCCTACCATCTGCAACGCCTGTTCAAGCGTTGGGCCGGCATCAGCCCCAAGCGCTTCTTGCAGTATCTCAGCATCGATTATGCTCGCCACCTGCTGCAAGACGCGCACAGCGTGCTTGACACGGCCTACGCGGTGGGGTTTTCGGGCCCCAGCCGCCTGCATGATCTCTTCGTCAATGTCGAGGCCATGACGCCCGGCGAATACAAGCGGCTGGGCGCCGGGCTCAGAATCGCTTATGGGTTTCACGACACCCCCTTTGGTGAATGCCTTCTCGCCACCACCGAGCGCGGGATTTGTGGGTTGCACTTTGTGGATGCCGGTCATCCTGATCCGGCATTATCGCTGCTGCGCCAACAGTGGCCATTAGCGACACTGCTTGAAGAGCCTGCAACCACCCAAGCTCTGATCGACACCGTTTTCCCGTCCCCAGCCACGGGTGAGCGCCGGCTCAAGCTTCTGCTCAAGGGTACGAATTTTCAGATCAAGGTTTGGGAGGCGTTGCTGGCCATTCCCAGCGGATACGTGGCCGCCTACGAAGACGTGGCCGCCCTTGCCGGGAACCCGACGGCGGTGCGGGCGGCAGCCAACAGCATCGCCCGCAACTCCATCGCCTATCTCATCCCTTGCCATCGCGTCTTGCGCAAAACCGGCATCACGGGCAGCTATCGCTGGGGGCCGGTGCGCAAAAAGGCCATGCTGGCCTGGGAGGCTGCCCGGCGTCAGGCGCCCGGCGGCGAACGCTATTCCACCGTGAAGTAAGAGCCGCTGACTTCGTCCTTGCTGATCTGAATACGCACCGGGAATTGGTCTTTCAGCTCTTCGATGTGCGTGATCACCAGCACCAGGGCAAACTCATCTTTGATCATGTGAAGGGCATCGATCAGGTTTTCGCGGCCGTGCGCGTCCTGCGTGCCGAAGCCTTCGTCGATGAACAGCGTTTGCAGCGCCGCGCCGGCGCGGCGGGCCAGCAAGCGACTGAGGGCGACGCGCAGGGCCAGATCCACGCGGAATGCCTCTCCTCCCGAATACAGTTCGTAGGGCCGCGTGCCCAGCTCGTCCGAGATGATGATATCGAGCGTTTCTCTGACCCCGCCCGCCTTGGTCTGCCGGGTGGTGGGCAACTGCACGTTCATGCGGCCATCCGATAGCCGCCGTAGCAGGCGATTGGCCTCAGTTTCCAGCTCAGGCAGGGCATTTTCGATGATCATGGCCTGAACGCCGCGGGGGCCAAAGGCCTCTTGCAATTGCCGGTAGCGCCTTGCCTGGATTTTTTTGCGTGACCAATTGTGAGCCACTTCCTTCCGCACCGTTTCCAGGGTTTGCAGGGTTTGCAACTGCTGCTGCACCCGGATCAATTGGGCTTGGCTTTGTTCCCAATGCGCGTGCGCGGCGGCGGCGGCCTGCTTTTTTTGCCGTAGCTTTGCTTGCAAGGCCGGCAATGATGCTAATTCCTGGTTGAGTTGGGCCAGTTTTTCTTCATCCTGCTGCAACCGTTGTTGCAGATGACCGGCTCGTTCCTGCAGGTGTAAGACTTCATCGCTGAGGAGTGCCTGTTGCTGTAAGGCTTCTTGCAGCAGGGCATGCCGCCGTTCTGCGCCCCGGAGCTGTTGCAGCGTGAGGCGGGACAGCTTGTGGGCTTCGGCATCATAGGCCAGTTCCTGCAATCGGGCCTGCACGGCAGCCCATTGCGCCTGTAAGTCCGGGGCAAAGTCACCGTCTAGTAGGGCCTGACGGTGTGCCACCTGTTCTTGCAACGCCGGCAAATGTTCCTCTGCCTCGACGCCTTGCTGTAGATGCGCTTCGATCTGCGCCAGTTGCTTTTGCCGGGCCGGTAGCTGCTTCAGCGTCTTGTCGGCCTGGGCGAGAGCCGCTTTCAGCGTTTGCTGCGCCGCCGTATTTTCATTCTGACGTTGTTGCAGCCCGCGCACCTGTTGGCGCAGGGATTCCAGTTGCTGCTCATATTCGCTCTGCAAATGTTGCCGCCCCTCGACGCCCAGGGGTTGCTTGCAGACGGGGCAATTGCTGCTGGTCTCGGTTTGCAGGACTTGCAGGCGTTCTTTCAGGCGTGTGCCTTCCAAGGTGATATTTTTGCTCTCTTGTTGCAGGCTTTGGGCTTCGGCCCGTAGCGTGGCAAGCTGTTCCCGTTGTTGCTGTTGCTGCTGGCGCAGCGTGGCCAGTTGCTGAATTTCGGCGGTGACCGCAGCCGCTTTGGGGCGCAGAGTCTCGGCCGCCCGTATCAGCTTTTGCGTCTCTTCCACCTGGCCGCGGGCCTGGGCCAGATCGTTTTCGACTTGCGCCCGGGCGACGGCCAGTGCTTGTTCGAGGCGATGTTTTTCGTCGTTGATTTTTTGCTGCTGCTGCCAGACTGCTTGCCAGTGACTTTCGGCAGTGCGGGCTTGCAGCAGTTGCTGGGTGTCGGCCTCGATGGCGCTGCGTTGGGCCAGCAGGGCCGTTTGATCCTGCATGCGCTGTTGTTTTTGCTGGTGCTCTCGTTCGGTTTCAGTCAGGGCGCGTCGGCTTTCGCCAATGCTACGGGTCAGTTCGGCCTGCAATGCTTGTTTGCCTTCCAGCTTTCCCAACTGCACCTGCAATGCCAGCAGGTCGCGATCTGCCTCGGTTCGGGCCAGCCGGGCCTGCGCCTCGAGCACGTTTTGGGTTTGTTGCTGGGCCTCCAGGTGCGAGCGCTGCCCCAGCTCGGCATCCAGTTCATCCAATCGTAACTGCGCTTGTCGGACTTCGGCTTCGGTGCTTTTGGCCAGGTTCTTCGCCCGTTCGGCATAGGTGTCGTATTCCGATAAATTCAAAATTGCAGCCAGGATGTCTTTACGCTGGCCGGGCGCTTTGCTGGTAAAAGCATCCGCTTCGCCCTGTCGCAAAAAAGCCGAATTGGTGAAGGTCTCGTAATCCATGCGCAGAATCTGATCAAGGCGTTTTTGGGTGACCCTGAGCGATGGTTCGGTGAGAGGTTGCCAGTCCAGAGTCGTCTCATTCCAGATCGCCAGTTCCAGCAGCGATTTTTTGGTTTTTCCTTTGCCGTAGCGCTTGCGCATGACACGATAGCGCCCTCCCCCCAGCCCAAATTCAAACGCCACTTCCATCTCGGTGCTGCCGCTGTGCATGAGGTCGTCATCTCTGCTGCCGCGGGCTTTGCCCCACAGGGCCCAGGTGATGGCGTCAAGCAGGGCAGATTTACCGTGGCCATTGGCGCCGATCAGGCATGCCAGGTGCATGCCCGAAAAGTCCAGTGCTTCCGGGGGTTCCTTGTAGCTTAGAAAATTTCGTAAACGTAGTTTGTAAGGTATCATGATGGCATCCATTCTGGTGACCAAAATCCGCAAAACTATGGCAAGTGTACCACAATCGATGGCGACGTTTCTAAACAACCCCTCGTCCATCTAATTTGCTCTCCCTCCGGTCCAATCATGAAACGCTATCTGTCTTTGCTCCTGTTTGGGGTCATCTTCCTGGCTGCGTGCACGCTTCCGGTGCCACCGCCCTCCCCCCCGGCGCCCACATCCACCCCACCTGTGGCGACGCCCTCCCCTTCGCCTACGCGCGTAGCCTCTCCCATCGCTCCGCCGGCCACGCCTGCGACCGAGCTGCCGGCGCCAACGCTGTTCGAGCAGCCCTGGAGCGACCGTAGCCCCTTTGTAGCCGGCCTGATCCCGGCAGAGCGGGACGCGGCCCGGGTGCGGCCCGGCGCCACCGTCTATCATCTGCAAATCACGCTGGCCGACGATCTGCGTTCGCTCAGTGGCCGCGAAGAGTTGCGCTACACCAACACCGAAGACGTGCCTCTGGCGGAAGTCGATTTTCGGCTATTCCCCAACGTTGCCGGTGGGCGTAGCACAGTGAGTGGGTTAACGGTGAACGCTGAGCCGGTCAGCCCCCGCACCAGCTTGCAGCAGAGCGTCATGATCGTGCCGATGCACCCGCCCCTGCCGCCGGGCGCGTCGGTTGTCATCGCTATGGATTTTGCCGTGCAGGTTCCCACCGAGGCGGGAGGGAATTACGGCACCTTTGCCTTGTTGGATGGTATTCTGGCCCTGGCCCATTTTTATCCCATGGTGGCCGTGTATGATGACGAAGGCTGGAATGTCGAGATCGCGCCGGAGATGGGCGATGTGGTTTATGCCGATACCAGTTTTTATCTGGTGCGCGTGATTGCGCCGGCTACGCAGACGTTGGTGGCATCGGGGGTGCGGATCGCAGAAGAGAGCTCGGGCGACCATCAGCGGCTGGTCTTTGCCGCCGGCCCCATGCGCGATTTCTATCTGGTGAGCAGCTCCCGGTATGAGCGGCTGACTCAAAGGGTGGGCGATACGCAAGTCAATGCCTATGCCCCGGCCGACAAGGCCAGCGAAAACGCGCTGGCTCTGCGCTACGCCACGCAGGCGCTACAGGTCTACAACACCCGTTTTGGCCTCTATCCCTTCGATGAACTGGATGTCGTGGGCACACCGACGACCGCCGGCGGCGTAGAATATCCCGGCATTGTGGCAATTGCCCTCTCTCTTTACGATCCCGGACAGCGCTTTTTCGAATCAGCCACCGCCCACGAAGTGGCGCATCAATGGTGGTACAGCGTGGTGGGCAACGACCAGATCGACGAGCCCTGGCTGGATGAATCGTTGGCCCAGTATGCCACGTTGCAGTATTGGGACGATGTGTATGGGCAGGCGGCCTACGAAAAGGCCCGGCGTATGATGGAACGACGCTGGGAGTATATCGATAAAGCCGATATCCCCCTGGACCTGCCGGTGGCAGCCTATGACGAGGCCAGTTACAGCGGCATCATTTATGGTCGCGGGCCACTGTTCTTCGAGGCCCTGGCGCAGACCATGGGCCAGGATGTCTTCGACGCCTTTTTGCGCGATTATTACGCCCGACTGAAATGGGGTATCAGCACCACCGACATCCTGGAAACGATGGCCGAAGACGCCTGCCAGTGCGATCTGAGTGCGCTGTGGGCGGAGTGGGTGGAACCACAGGGTCCGTCGCCGTGAAGGGCGCAAAGGTTTTTGGTTCAACATATCCCGCAACGCCGTTCGCCCATGAAGTCCCCAAAAACCATCTGCATCCGCAGCGGACGAGGCCCCGTTCAGGGTTGTCCCGAAAAGGCGATTAAGGTCAGATATTGGCCCGCACACCAGCCATTGCCGGCGGCCCCCTCTACCTGCCACCAGGTGATGCCATCCACTTCTACGGGTCCCCCCACAAGGGTCAAACGATCCCCGCTGGTGTATGCAGCGACCAGCCCCTGGTCCAGGCCGGGGCGGATGCGCACGCGTAAGGTGGCGCCGGCCGTCTGTACTTTGACCTGAGCGCCAATGGTGAAGCCACTGGGGAGTGTTGGTGTGGGGGAGAGTGTTGGCGAGGGGGGAAGTGCTGTTGGCGTGGAGGGAATCGGGGTGGACGTGGAGGGAACTGGTGTTGGCGTGGGAGGAATGGGTGTGGACGTGGAGGGAATCGGGGT
>JAADGC010000219.1 GCA_013152585.1 Chloroflexota bacterium | reverse complement strand
CCATCTCCCCCTCACCCCATCTCCCTCATGTTCCCCTTCTCCATTCTTAAGTGCAAGAAGCAGCTCCCAACCCTACCGGCTTGGCCCGGATAGGCTGCTTCTGCGCACCCAGCGCTTGCCCAGCCCCTCCCGCCAATTCGGCGGCGAGGGGTTTTTTCATTCCCGGCTCCCTCACCCACCCATCTGCCAATCCACCACTTCCACCTTCCACTCCCACAGGACACCCCACCATGACCACCTCACCCACATGCCCCGAATGCGAAGCCGAAATCACCCTGGCCGACCCAATGATCGGCGAGATCGTGCCCTGTCCCGACTGTGGCGTCGATCTCGAAGTCATCAAACTCGATCCGGTCAGCCTCGATCTGGCCCCCGAAGTAGAGGAGGATTGGGGAGAATGAACGCACCTACCGTCGCCGTACTCATCTCCCGCATCCGCGTGGAGGAAAAACTGCTTTTCACTGCTCTCGAAAACGCCGGGGCCAGGCTGAAAATCGTCCAGGATGGCGATCTCGTCTTCCATGTCGACAACGGCCACCGCCCCTTTGCCGCCGACGTCGTGCTCGAACGCTCGCTCAGCACCTCCCGTGGTCTCTACGCCCTGCGCCTGCTCGCACAGGTCGGTATCCCTACCGTCAACCGCTACGACACCGCCGTCACCTGTGCCGATAAAGTCCTGACCAGCGCCGCCCTCAACGCCGTCGCCGTGCCCCAGCCTCGCGCCCGTGTCTGCTTCGACCGTGATTCCGCCCTCACCGCCATCGCCGAACTCGGCTATCCGGTCGTGCTCAAACCGGTGGTGGGGTCCTGGGGCCGTCTACTCTCCCGCATCAACGACCAAGACGCCGCCGAAGCCGTGCTCGAACACAAAGCGACCCTCGGCTCCTACCAACACGGCATCTTCTACATCCAGGAATACATCGCCAAACCGGGGCGCGACATCCGCGCCTTCGTTGTCGGCGATGAGACCCTCTGCGCCATCTACCGCAACTCACAGCACTGGATCACCAACACTGCCCGCGGGGGCAGCGCCGAAAACTGCCCCATCACGCCCGAGATCGACGCCATCTGTCGACAGGCGGCAGCAGCGGTAGGCGGCGGCGTTCTCGCCATCGACCTGCTCGAAGACCCGCAGCGCGGCCTGCTCGTCAACGAGATCAACCACACCATGGAGTTCCGCAACAGCATCGAGCCCACCGGCGTCGATATCCCCGCCCGCGTGGCCGCTTACGTACTCGATGTTGCCCGCACCAACGCCACCCTCACCTTGCCTACCTCCCTGCCCGTTTCATCCGTCTCATCTCCCATCTTCCATACCTGATAACCGCCCACCCCATGAACTCATCCATCCGCATCTCCATCGCCGGGGCGTCCGGCTACGGCGGCGGCGAACTACTGCGCCTGCTGCTGGCCCATCCTCAGGTCGAGATCGCCCAGCTTAGCTCCGAGTCCAAAGCCGGGCAATACGTACACAGTGTACACCCGAATCTACGCCCCAGTGGCGGCAGCCAGCCCCTGCGCTTCACCAGTCTCAGCGAGTTGCAGCCCTGTGACGTGCTCTTTTTGGCCCTGCCCCATGGCGCCGCCCAACAGCACATCGAGCATTTCGCCGGTCTGGCCCGGCACATCATCGATCTCTCCGCCGATTTTCGTCTCTCCGACCCGCAGATCTATCTCGACCGCTACGGCTCCGCCCACACCGCGCCCGCCTGGCTCGACCGTTTTGTTTATGGATTGCCCGAAATCAACCGCCAGGCGATCCGCAATGCCCGCTACGTCAGCGGCGTGGGCTGCAACGCCACCGCCAGCATCCTGGCCCTGCTGCCCGCCCTGCGCGCCGGCCTCATCCGCGACGACCTGCCCATCATCGTCGACCTGAAGGTCGGGTCTTCCGAGGGCGGGGCTACGCCGGGGCTGGCCTCGCATCATCCCGAGCGCAGCGGGGCCGTGCGCAGCTTCGCACCCACCGGTCACCGCCATGAGGCCGAGGTGCATCAGGCCCTGGCCCGCAACGATATCTTCCTCTCGGTCACAAGCATCGAGCTGGTGCGGGGCGTGCTGGCCACCGTCCATGCCTGGGCGCAGCCCGGTCTCAGCAACAAAGACCTCTGGCGGGCATATCGCAGTAGCTATGCCGCCGAGCCCTTCGTCCGCATCGTGCACGAGCGCTCGGGCATCTACCGTCACCCGGAGCCCAAACTGCTGGCCGGGACCAACCTGGCCGACGTGGGCTGGGAGGTCGACCCCGCCAGCGGGCGGCTGGTGCTGCTGGCCGCTATCGACAACCTGGGCAAAGGCGCGGCCGGAACCGCCGTGCAATGCCTCAACCTGATGATGGGTTGGGATGAGCGGGCCGGGCTGGGCTTTGCCGGCCTGCATCCCATTTAGCAAGCATCGTTTGCCACGGTAAAGAGGCCAATACCCCCTCCTCCTTCCCCCCCATCTCCCCATCTCCCCATCACCCCTTCACATGAACCAATCCTCCATGAATCCACTTGTCATAAAAATTGGCGGCAGCGTCGGAACCGATCTGGCTGCTGTGGCCGCCGACCTGGCGATACTGGCGTCGACCGGGCGGCCCCTGATCGTCGTGCACGGCACATCCGCGGCTGCTGATGCTCTGGCTGCTGGCGCCGGCGTGCCCGTCCGCCATATCACCTCGCCCTCCGGCCATGTCAGCCGCTACACCGACCCCGAAATGCTCGACCTCTACGTGGCTGCCGCCGCCGGACAGATGAACAAACGCCTGGTCTCGCTGCTGCAAGCCCAGGGCGTGAACGCGGTGGGCTTGTCGGGGTTGGATGGGCGCCTGCTGCTGGCCAGGCGTAAAACCGCTGTGCGGGCCGTCGAAAACGGCCGTCAGCGGGTGATCCGGGATGATTTCACCGGCAAGCTGCAGGCGGCGAATGGCGATCTGTTGCGCCTGCTGCTGAACGCCGGTTACACGCCCGTGATTGCGCCGCTGGCCATGGGCCAAGAATCCGAGCCACTCAACGTCGATGGCGACCGCGCCGCTGCCCTTGTCGCCGCTACCATCGGGGCCGAGATGCTGATCATCCTCAGCAACGTGCCCGGTCTGCTGGCCGATTTCCCCGATGAAAGCTCGCTCATCCCCCACATCCCCGCCCATCATCTGGCCCAGGCACAGGCAATCGCCGCCGGCCGCATGAAAAAGAAGGTGCTGGCCGCAGGCGAAGCCCTCTCCGGGGGCGTCCATACCGTCATCCTGGCCGATGCCCGCATCGTTCAGCCCCTCCAGGCAGCTCTGGCCGGGGCGGGAACAGTGATCGGTGACCAGACACTGATTACCGACCACTGATTACTGACTACTGATTACTGATACACCCTCCCTCTGGTATTTTTCATGAACCCAACCTCTATCTTCAATCTCGAATCCATCCATAGCTCCGGCGTCTATCCCAAACGCCCGCTGGCCATCGTGCGGGGACAGGGTGCCCGCCTGTGGGACGCGGATGGCCGGGAGTATATCGATTGTGTGGGCGGACAGGGCAGCGCCAATCTCGGCCACGCCCATCCCGCCATCGTCGCCGCCCTCGCCGAACAGGCCGCCACCCTCATCTCCTGCCCCGCGATATTCTACAACGACCGCCGGGCAGAACTGCTGCAACGGCTGGTTGCCGTGGCCCCGGCAGGGATGCAGCGGGCATTTTTGGCCAATTCCGGGGCCGAAGCGGTAGAAGCGGCGATCAAATTCGCCCGACTCAGCACCGGCCGCAGCGGCATCGTGGCGGCGATGCGAGGCTTTCATGGCCGCACCCTGGGCGCCCTCTCGGCCACGTGGGAGCGCAAATACCGGGGGCCGTTCCTGCCGCTCGTGCCCGGCTTCAGCCACATCCCCTACAATAAGATCGCTGCTCTGGATGCCGCCATCGGCGACGACACCGCTGCCGTGTTGCTGGAACCGGTGCAGGGTGAAGGTGGCGTGCGTCCCGCGCACCCGGCGTTCCTGGATGCAGCCCGCCGTTTGTGCAGCGAGCGCGGCGCACTCCTGATCCTGGACGAGGTGCAGACCGGATTCGGGCGTACGGGCCACATGTTCGCCTGCCGGCATTACGGCATCACGCCCGACCTGATGGCGGTGGCCAAGTCGATGGCCGGGGGCGTGCCCATGGGCGCTTGCCTGATCCACGAACGGCTGGGCGAGATGCGCAGGATGACGCATGGCAGCACTTTCGGGGGCAATCCCCTGGCCTGTGCCGCTGCCATCGCCACGCTCGATGTGCTGGCCAGCGAAGATTTGCCCGCTCGCGCCGGCAGATTGGGCGAGATCCTGCGCCGTCGTTTGCGTGAGATCGACAGCCCGCTCATCCGCGAAGTGCGGGGGCTGGGGCTGCTGATCGGCATCGATCTGCGCCTCAAGGTCACGCCGGTGCTACAGGCCTTGCAAGAGCGCCGGGTACTGGCCTTGCCTGCCGGCTCCACCGTGCTACGCCTGCTGCCACCGCTCGTGATCACAGAATCAGATCTGGACGACGTCGTCGAGGCCATTGCGGCAACGCTGCAGGATTTAGGATGATAGGGTGTGTCCCAGGCATTTGGGCGTAAGGTTGGAGGTGGCGCTGCGGCGCATCACGGATGATCACGGATGCGCCGAGCGCTTCCTTTTTTCGTGTGTTGGCCGCATCCATGATGCGACCAACACACGCCACCAAAAACATGGGACGCACCCGCTTAGCAACGCATTTTTTGACACGAATTGCCCAAATTATTGGCCAAATTTTTCGTGCAATTCGTGAAAATTCATCTCAAAAAGAAAAAACGCCAAAGTCCAGTAACTTTGTTATTTTTGGAGAAAACCATGTCCCTCGACACTTACCACATCATCGAATCCACCCTGCGTGAAGGCGAACAGTTCATCGGCGCTCAGTTCTCCAGCGAGGACAAAATCCGCATCGCCCATGCCCTGGACGCGTTCGGGGTCGAATACCTGGAATTGACCTCGCCGCTGGCTTCGCCTGGCAGCCTGAACGACCTGAAAACTGTCGCTGGCCTGGGTCTGAACGCCCGCACCCTCACACACATCCGCTGTCACCGGGATGACGCCGCCCTTGCCCTCGACACGGGCGTGGATGGTCTGGACGTGGTCATCGGTACTTCGTCGCAGTTGCGGCAGTTCAGCCACGGCCGGAGTATCGACGAAATCATCGATCTGGCTGCCGAAGTGCTGGTTTGGATCCGGGCGCAAGCGCCAGACATCGAGCTGCGCTTCAGCAGCGAGGATTCGTTTCGCAGCGAGGAAAGAGAGCTGCTGCGCGTGTATCTGGCCGTGGACAAGCTGGGTGTGGTCGACCGCTTGGGCATCGCCGACACGGTAGGGATTGCCACCCCCATGCAGGTGGAGCGCCTGGTGAGCACCTTGCGCCGCCTTACCACGGCAGATATCGAATTCCACTGCCACAACGATTCCGGCTGTGCCGTGGCCAACGCCTTCACCGCGCTCGAAGCCGGGGCCACGCACATCGACACCACTGTGCTGGGCATCGGCGAGCGCAACGGCATCACCCCACTGGGCGCGTTCATGGCGCGGATGATGACGGTTGATCGGGCCGCGGCCCGCGCCAAGTACCGGCTGGAACAACTGCGCCCGTTGGAATTGCTGGTGGCAGAGATGGTCGGCATCGATATTCCTTTCAATAATTGCATCACCGGTTTCAGCGCCTTTACGCACAAGGCTGGCATCCACGCCAAAGCCATCCTCAATGCACCCGAGACCTACGAGGCCCTGAACCCCACCGATTTCGGCCTCACCCGTTATCTTTCCATCGCCCACCGTCTCACCGGCTGGAATGCGGTGAAAGCGCGGGCTGAGCAGCTTGGCCTGATCCTCGCCGACGATCAGATCAAAGCCCTCACCCATCACATCAAAGCCCTGGCCGACGAAAAATCCCTGGCGCTCGATGATGTGGACGAGATACTGCACCTGTGGGCCAACGGGCACGAAATACACGCGTCATAGCTTCACCTGACAATGGAAGACAGCACCATGCCCATGACTTTTGCCCAAAAATCCCTGGCTCGCGCCGCCGGACTCAGCACCGTGCAGCCGGGCCAGATCGTCGATGCCCGCCCCGATGTAGCGCTGAGCCACGACAACACAGCGGCCATCGCCCGTATTTTCCGCACCCTGGGACGCGCACGGGTGCGTCACCCCGAGCGCCTGGCGATCACACTCGACCACGCCGTACCTGCTCCCAGCACCCAGCACGCGACCAACCACGCCGAGGTGCGACAATTCGTGCGGGAGCAGGGCATCGTCCACTTTTACGAAGCGGGCCGGGGTATCTGCCACCAGGTGCTGGGCGAGGAAGCAGTGATTTTGCCCGGTCAACTCCTGGTGGGGGCCGATAGCCACAGCACGCATTTGGGTTGGCTGGGCGCGTTCGCCGCCGGGATCGGACGTTCGGAAATGGCGGCGGTGTGGGCCACGGGAGAGCTATGGCTGCGCCTGCCCGAAAGTATCCGCTTTGATCTGGTCGGCAGCCTGCGGCCTGGGGTCACGAGCAAAGATTTGGGATTGTGGTTGCTGGCCGGGCTGGGGCAGGCGGGTGGGGCTTACCGGGCACTGGAGTTCGGCGGGCCGGGTCTGCGTGGGCTCAGCCTTTCGAGCCGCATGGTGATCAGCAACCTCATGGCCGAGGCGGGAGCCAAGAACGCCTATCTCGAGCCGGACGACGCTGTTTTCGCCTGGTTGGCCCGGCGGCTGGCTGCCCGCACGGGGCGCACTACGGCCGATTGCCGGGCCGAGATTACCAAAAACGCCCTGTATCCCGATGCGGGCGCGGCCTATCTCGCCCGCATCGAAGTCGATCTGGGTCGCATCGAGCCGGTGGTGGCCTGCCCCCACAGCCCGGACAACGTGCAGCCGCTCTCTGCTGTGGCCGGAACCCGCATCGATCAGGCTTTCCTCGGTACCTGCACCAATGGCCGCCTGGAGGACCTGGCGGCGGCGGCCGCGGTCTTGCGTGATCAGCAGGGCCGGGTACGCCGGGTGGCCCCTGGCACACGGCTGATCGTGATCCCTGCTTCGAGCAAAGTGCTGCAGGCGGCCCTGGCCGCGGGCTACATCGATACGTTCGTGCAGGCCGGGGCCATGATCGGCACGCCCGGCTGCGGGCCTTGTATGGGCAATCATTTCGGCGTGCCCGCGGCCGGCGAGGTCGTGATCAGCACCGGCAATCGCAATTTTCGCGGGCGCATGGGGACGGTCGAAAGCGAGGTTTATCTTGCCAGCCCCGCGGTCGTGGCTGCCAGTGCGCTGGCCGGACACATCACCCAACCGGCACAAATAGTCAGTGATCGGTTATCAGCCGCCGGTCACCAGGCGCAGACCGCCCCCCGTTTCTATTCCATCCCCATCCGGCCAATCCCGTGCTCACGTGCTCGGACCTCACCTCCCCGAACAGGTCATGGCCCCGCCCCCTCGGGCATCGCCTGGAAATATGGCGATAACATCAACACCGATGTAATTTTTGCGGGCAAGTACACCTACAGCCTGCCCGATCCTGCTGACTGGGCCGCCCATGCCCTGGAAGACCTGGACCCCACCTTCGCCCCTGCCGTGCAGCCGGGCGACGTGATCGTGGCCGGGGAAAACTGGGGCTGCGGCTCCAGCCGGGAGCAGGCGGTGATAGCGCTCAAGCTCGCTGGCGTGCGTGCCATCGTCGCCAAATCCTTCGCCCGCATCTATTTTCGCAACTGTGTGAATCAGGGTGTGTTGCCCATCGTCTGCCCGGCGGCCGTAGACGCCATCGAAGCAGGCGATCCCATCGCCATCGATCCCGAGCATACTCTCGTTCACACCCCCCACGGGACGTTCTCCTTTCCTGCACTCTCCCCTTCGCTACACGCTATCCTCAGCGCCGGGGGACTGCTCCCCGCCCTGCAGTTATCTGCAAACCCACGGCATCACGGACGCGGCGGGGAGCCAACTGATGAAGTGCCAGGCGAATCACGGATTCGTCGCTGACACATTGACACGCAACACGCTCCACAAACACGTTACCATGCCTACCATTTGCCTCATCCCCGGCGACGGCGTGGGCCGCGAAGTGATTCCCGCCGCCGCACGCGTCCTCGCCACAGTTTGCCCTGATCTCACGTTTACCGCAGCCGATGCCGGCTGGGATTGCTTCCAGCGACAAGGCACGGCATTGCCGCCGGAGACCCTGGCCGCGGTCGCCGCCGCTGATGCGACGCTTTTTGGTGCCACGCAGTCGCCGCCCGGTGGCGCACCCGGTTACGCCAGTCCCATTCTCAGCTTGCGTCGCCATTTCGACCTCTATGCCAATCTGCGCCCCGCTGCCTCGCTGCTGCCCGGCCAACCCGCGGTCGATTTGCTGATCGTGCGCGAGAACAGCGAGGGTCTTTATAGCGGCAGGGAGCGTGAGCAGGGCGATACCGCCATCGCCGAGCGGGTGATCAGCCGCTCGGCGAGTGAGCGCATCGCCCGTGTTGCCTGCGAGCAAGCGCGCCGTCGCCGTCGTCGGCTCACCATCGTGCACAAAGCGAACGTGCTCAAAAAATCGGATGGGCTGTTCCGGCAAGCCTGTTTGCATGTCGCCGCCGGTTATCCCGACCTGGTCGTGGATGAACTGTTGGTGGACGCGGCTGCCATGTGGCTGGTGAAGCACCCCGCCCGTTTCGATGTGATCGTGACCACGAATCTCTTCGGCGACATCCTCTCCGATCTGACCGCCGGGCTGGTGGGCGGCCTGGGCGTGACAGCTTCGGCGAATGTGGGCGCGGGCCGTGTGGCCGTATTCGAGCCGGTGCATGGCAGCGCTCCCGACATCGCCGGACAGGGTGTCGCCAACCCCCTGGCAGCCATCCTCAGCACGGCGTTGCTGCTCGAACACATGGGCCGGGCGAGCGAGGCCGGGCGGGTGCGGCAAGCTGTGCGGGCGACGATCGAGGCCGGTCTCTTCACCCCCGATTTGGGCGGAAGCACCACAACGATGGCGGTGACGGAAGCGATCTGTCATCGGTTAGCGGTGAATGGTG
Organism: Chloroflexota bacterium; assembly: GCA_013152585.1. GTDB lineage: Bacteria > Chloroflexota > Anaerolineae > J102 > J102 > JAADGC01. Next base: position 2,798 of record JAADGC010000219.1, on the reverse strand, counting down.
ATCAGGTTGCGGTTGTCGGTGAGCAGTATGCAGAGACGGGGATCGAGACGCTGCGGCGGCTGGTCGAAATTCCCTCCGTGTCGGGCGAGGAGGGAACGGCGGTGGCTTATCTGGTGGGGTGGATGGCGGCGCATGGGTTTGAGCAAGCGTTTATCGATGCTGCCGGCAATGCTGTGGGACTCCGCGATGGCGGGCCGACCGCGGATGGCTCGGCGCCGCGGGACATCGTGCTGCTGGGGCACATCGACACCGTGCCGGGGGAGATAGCGGTGCGGGTGCAGGAGGGCAAGCTGTTTGGACGCGGCACGGTGGATGCCAAGGGGGCGCTGGCGGCCTTCGCCGTTGCCGCCGCCCAGGTACAGCCGCCCCCCGGCTGGCGGATCATTGTGATCGGGGCCGTGGAGGAGGAGGCGGCAACCTCGAAAGGAGCGCGCTTCGCCGCCGAACAGTATCGTCCGGTGATGTGCATCATCGGTGAACCCAGTGGCTGCAGCCGGGTGACGCTGGGCTACAAGGGTCGTTTGCTGGCCGAGATCAGCCTGCGGCAGGCGATGGCGCACACGGCCGGGCCGCAGGTGGGCGTCTGCGAGCAGGCGGTGGCGGTCTGGCAGCGGGTGCAAAGGCGGGTGGAGGAGATCAACGCCGGGCGGGAGCGGGCCTGGGATCAGGTATTGCCCTCGATCCGGGGGATGGGGTCGGGCAGCGATGGGTTGGAGGACTGGGCCACGCTGCGCTTGGGCTTCCGTCTGCCGGAGGATGTGCCCCCGGCCAGCTTACAAGCCCTGATTCGGGCCCAGGCCGGGTCGGCGGATGTGCGTTTCGAGGGGGCGGCCTGGGCCTGGCGGGCGGAGAAAAACACGCCGCTGGTGCGGGCGTTCCTGGCTGCCATCCGCGATCAGGGCGAACGTCCCGGTTTCGTGCTCAAGACCGGCACCTCGGACATGAATGTGGTGGGGCCGATCTGGCAGTGCCCCATCGTGGCCTATGGCCCGGGCGATAGCCGCCTGGATCACACGCCGGGCGAGCATGTGCATATCGTCGAGTGGGAGCGCGGGGTGGCGGTCTTGGCGGCGGTGTTGGCAAAGGTGACGGCGGGGGGATGAACCAGGCCCAAACAGGCATTTTTGCGCGTTATCGATGGGCGAATCAGCGCTATCTGCACGCCGCTGCCGGGGATATACTGAAAGCATCACGAAAGATATTTCCCTAGTGTTACCTTTTGGTGCTCCCTCAGCGCCAACAGATATCGTCGTTTCGCTTGAGAGTCATCCCCGAAAGGTGACGCTCACCATAAGATGGAGGTGCAACATGCGTCATGTTTTGTCATTTCGACCCGTCGCTATCACTTTGTTTGTGACTCTAACGGTAAGCTATGTCCTGTGCATTGCTGGCGATTTGTTGTTCGGTTGGACAATGTATCAGGCCTGGGCGCCTTTGCTGCCCGGGTTTACGTGGCCTCTGACGGCCGGCGGATTCATCATTGGATTGCTCTGGCTTGTGGGCTACAGCATTTACCTGGCGGCCCTCTGGGTCCTGCCCTACAACTATCTCACGCGTTCGTCGCACTCCGGCGCCTAAGATCCTCCCCAATCAGCCGTTCTCGTCGAGAATTCGCCTCATGACCTACGATGTCATCATTGCCGGCGCCAGCTTTGCCGGGCTGGCGGTCGCCGCTCAGTTGGGCGGCAAACGAGTCTTGCTTCTCGATCGCAAGCCCATTGGTGCGGGTCAAACCTCAGCCTGCGGCACCCTGGTTTCCACCCTGGAGTCGCTAGGATTGCAGGCTTCTATCCGCCAGGTGCACAAGCGTCTGGTGCTGCACACAGCCGAGCGCATCTTTGCCTATCCTGTGGCGAAGCAGCCATTCTGCACTTTCGACTATGCTCATCTTTGTCGGCTGCTACGGAGCCAAAGCGATGCTGAATTTCTGCAGGCACCGGCTCTGGCGCTGGAACAACATGGCGTCCAGACGCCGCAAGGCACGTTCGCAGGCGATATTGTGGTGGACGCCACCGGCTGGCGCGCTGCTCTGGCGGTAAGACGTTTCCCCGGTCTGATTCGGGATGATAGGCTGAATTTTGGCCTGGAAACGTCCGCTCACTATCAGGACGACGGTTTGCACTTCTGGTATGATCCGGGGAGCATACTGCCGCAGGGGGTGGCCTGGGCCTTTCCCGCTGGCGACCACACGCGCGTCGGTGTGGGCAGCTACGCGGGGGAAACACGCTTGAAGAATGTCCTGGATGATTTCTTGGGCGGCATGAACCTGGGGAGCAATGGGTTTCACGGCGGCTATTTCCCCCATGCGCTGCGTCCGCCACTGGTGGATAATGTGTTCCTCGTGGGTGATGCGGCCGGGCAATGTCTGGCCCTGACCGGCGAGGGCATCCGTCCGGCGCTCTTCTTCGGCACGCACTTGGGCGTTCTGCTGCGGCGGCTGTTGGCGGAAGAGCTCGATCTTCAGGCCGTTCAGCAGCGATACCGCACGTTGGTGGAGCATCGTCGCTGGGGCTACGAATGGCTTTGTCGGGCGCAGCGAATGTTGCCCCGCCTACCCCTGCCTGTGCTCAAGGTGATGATGGGGTTCATGGAACAACCCATTGTGTTTGACCAAGTCATCAAGGTATACACTCGCACCTTCCGCCTGGACGCTGCCGAGATGGTCCCTGCCCTCCCCGTTGTCTCTGCGCCGTGACACGGGTGTGAGTCCTCTTATTCGTTGTCATATCTGAAGCCATGCCGGGCGAGCAATTCCCCCGCACCAACGCTGCCGATAAGGCGATCTTGGCGCAACAACA
>JAADGC010000189.1 GCA_013152585.1 Chloroflexota bacterium | reverse complement strand
TGATGTCTGAACAAAAACACTTCCGGGCTGTTTTTGATACCAACGTCTTCGTTGCTGCTTTTCTCAGCCAAAATGAACGGAGTCCTAACCGGGAACTCATGCAACGATGGCTACAGGGCGATTTTTCCCTGATCGTTTGCGATTACCTTCTTCAGGAAATTGCCGAAAAATTTCTGGCACGACGTATCAGCCCGAATTTGCTTTTGCGCTTGCTAAACGATTTGCTAAGGTAGCGTCCAGAAATCACTTTCCTTTTTAGGGCTGACGTTGGCCGAGGGTTGCGCTCGAGGGCAGGCTCGGGCTCTTTAGGTGCTTTGGGCCGGGAATCGGCCATCGCTGGCCGATCTTCTGGAGAGTCGGCGAAGGCCGACTCCTGGCCGCAGGCCTGAAGAGCCTGACTTCAGTCAGCGAGAGCAAAACGAAAAGTAATTTTTAGACGCCCACTAACGACCGGCATTTCGATGTTTTGGACGGCATGTTTGAGGGCATCCGAATCGCAGATACCCTACATTTTCTGTGGGCGGTGCGAGGGGACACGCCTCCGTCATGAAGACGCCTACCGCATCTGCTGCCGTAGTTCATCCAACAAGGTGGCGACGTCGTAGTCGGGGTAGAGATAGAGCAGGTCGAAGAGCGCCACCGAGAGACGGACGATGCCGCGGATGCTGAGGCGATGGCTGCGCATGCCCTGGGCCAGCCATTCGGCAGCCCCGCGACGAATCTGACGCTGGCGTTCGCCGGCTTCGTAGCCATAGGCCTGGGTGTGATAGGCTAGCACCTGCTCCAGAAAGTGTCCGATCTCCTGGGCCGAGTGCTGGGGATTCAGTACCAGAATCTGGTCTTCATCCAGCCACGCATCCACGGGCATGCGCTGGTCGCTGTGGGTGACGGTGAAGAGGAAGAAGAGCGCCTGACGGTCGTTGTAGGTGAGGGGATATTCCCGGAAGCGGTGCTGGGGAAAGATGTCGGGCTGAATGCGAGTTTGGGAGTCCTGGAGTGCGGCGTAGATCACGGCGCTGAAGAAGAGGCTGGCTTTGGGGCGCTGGTAGGGGCGCAGGAGGGAGTAGCTCTCGGCCTCGTCCAGGAGCACGGCCAGGCCACTGTAGCCCAGCAGCCGCGCCAGCACACTGATGCCGCTGAGCAAATAGGCGATCTGGCGGGCGTTGTGGCCCACGCGATAGATGCTGGGGAAGCGGATGCCGCGGGGCAAAGCCTTGTTCATCATGTACACGCGGCGTCCGCCCATCAGCCATTGCAGCCAGGCTTTGCGCTGCCGCGAGGAGGCGGTATTGCCGATGGCGCTGAGGGCGACGGCGAGAGGATCATTCTCTTGCGAGCTGAGCTCCTGTAATTGCTCTTGCAAACGAGGCGTGGCAATGGCCTGCTCCACCAGCGGCTCCAGGCCCCGTTCGTCGTTATCAGGGTAGCGCAGATTGCGCATGAGGCTGGCGTAGATGTCGAAGGCGCGATGCGGTGGTAGTTCGTACAGGTCCAGGCTGGTGGCCGCCACCAAAAAATGGCGTTCCAGCGCCTCTTGGGCAGTCAGCTCCACGATGTGGCTTTTGCCGTAGCCATATTCGCCGATGATGGCCCGCACCGCCCCTCCGTGCTGATGGGCTTGGTTGAGACCGGCCTGCAGGCTCTGGCGCTCCGCGGTCAGGCCGATGGTCAATTCCTGAATATGTTGCGCCGGGGCGATGCCCACGCGCAGGGCTTCCAGCAACTGCCGGGCCTGGAACTGGTCGGGGCTCATGGGGGGCGTAGTAGGCAGAGGCAACGGCGCCGGCCTCAGCGTCACCTCCTCCTGACCCCTGAATTCACGCCGGGGGCGACGAAAGCGCAGGCCGCTCTGGAAGCGCACCATCCATTCCGCACCATTGCGATACATGGCTACGATCTGACCCCGGCCATATTGTGGATGTTCGACCATTTCTCCGATGATAGGCATGATGAGTCCTCAGCAGGTGATGGACACCTCGTCAATAAGGCGGCGTCTCCCCACCGCTGAGCTCATCGATCTGCCCCCGAATAATGGCAACAGCCTCTTTTTCGGAGAGCAGATGCTCGCCTTCGCTCTGTTGCCGGGCTAATTCGGTGACGAAGGACTTAACAAACAGACGGCGATGGCTCACATCCAGGAACACATCGCGGGCCACGTTGGCGAGAATGGCGGCGTTGGCATATTGCGTTTTGTGATCCAGTGCCACGGCGAAGGCTGTCTCGTAAATGGGGATGAGTTTTTCGCCGATGGCCAGCATCAGATCATTCTCGTCCAGGTCCAGATGTTCCAGGCTGATCTGGGGACTGAAGTGATTGCTGCGCGAAAAGCGGCCGGGCGCACGTAGCCGCTGTTGCAAGGCCGGATAGCGGGGCACGATGTCGTTGATGAATTGAGGTGGCACGGCGTAGGCGAACATGGCGCCGGGCAGTTCATCCCGGCAGCGGTCGATGACCTCGCGTAGGTTATCGGTGGCCAGTTTTTCGGCTTTGCCGCCGATGCTGGACATGCGATCTACCTCGTCGAAAAGGAGGATGAGGCCGCTGTAGGAGAGGGCGCGGATCACCTGGGCCAGCGAGCGTAACATGCGAAAGGCATTGGGCCGGGTGATCTTGCCGGTAACGCTCACTGGTCGCAGGATTTTGGTATCATCCGGCGTGGTGGCGACGCCCATCAACCATCGCCTCAAAGATTCCAGACGTTCTTCCTGCTCCCGAATGAGGGCATCGAAGTAGGCCAGCACGGCGTTTTTATAGGCCAGGCTATCGATGGGTGTGGCTTCCAGGGTGTCGACGAGGCCACGGTAATTGGGGTGGCGTAACGTCTCCAGGCTGAGCTCTTCGCCCACAATGCGTTGCAAAGTCCCTTCCAGAAAACGGGTGAGCCCTTTTTCATCGGAAACGAGCTCGTCTGTCTCATGCCAGATGAGATTACGGGCCACGGCGGCGTAGACCGCGCGCTGATCGTTATACGGCGTCTCCACCGGGCTGAGATTCACTTTAGAAACAGCAAAGCCGCGGCTCCAGGCCAGGTCGCGCAGGCAAAGCAAGAAGTGGGTTTTGCCGCTGCCATAGTCGCCGATCACCATCTTGTAGGCGGCGCCCCCATCTGACAGGTAGGAGGAGAAGTAGTACTCGTCCAGGGCGTCGAGCAGGGACTGGTTGCCCACATTGAAGTACTGGATGCCCTTGGGCGGCGGCGTGCCTGAGCTGCCGAGCACCTCGATGATCTGTCGGGCCAGGTGGGATGTGAGGGACATGATGCTATGCTTTCTCGAAGGTGATGTCGGCGTAGTAGTCGCCGTCCAGAGGGCCATGGGGTAGCCACAGGCTGCGCATGGCGTTACCCGCCTGAGTTTTGGTGGCGACGCCCAGGCGCAGATGGTAGGTCTGCCCGTCCACCTCAACGGTGGGTGCGTCCTGGGCCAGCACCATGTCACGGACGAAGAGGGGACGCTCGTAATCTTTGAAGGTGCGACGGGAGGGGCTGTTCCAAAAACGGGCGGATTGGCGATTGAGCACCAGCTTACTGTAGGTTGTGATGAGGTTGATGCGATTTCCCGCCGGACGACGCGGGCGCTCGGCCAGCAATTGCCCCCAGGCTGTGTAGAGCTCCTGCAGGAATTCTTCGATATTGGCATCCCGCTGGATGATAGCCTTGTCTTGTTGATCGTAAGCCTTGAGAATGGCCTTGATGGAGAGAGGAATGGGGCGGGTGAGGGCCTCTTTGCCGTAGAACCATTGCGCTTTGCGGGCGTTGATGTCGATGTGCAGGACCAGCTCTCCCACCGTGAGGGTGGGCGGGCGCCCGGCCATTGATTGACCACGGTCTTCGAAGGCAGCCCTGAGATCGCGGGCGAATTCAAAGGCCAAGGCGTCCAGCACCTGTTGGGTGGTGGCGGCAAAGGCGGCGGTGGCCTCGTGCAGCACTGGATCATCGATATCTGCGTCCGCTTGTTGCAATTTGACCATGGCCTTTTGCATGGCCAGGGCGTCCAGCCGTTCTTCGGCGGCGAGGCTGGCCGCTTTTTTCAAGGCGGCCATGGCCTGACGCAGGGTTTTGAATTGAGGATCAAGTGTCTGTTGGACGGTTTGCAGTTGGTCGAAAAGCGCTTGGGGCATGATGGTCGTCGTTTGGTGAGAAGATGAAAAAGGTGGGTGCAAGAGAAGCATTTTGCAGTATAAAATACCCCACCAATGATGTCAAAAAAAAGACGAAGGACGGGTCGTAAAGTGATCCGGTTCAACCACATATCAGGAGGTCTTACTGTGACCTTCCGGGAGGTAGCCAGGACATTTTTGCCAAACAGAGTGTTTTTGGCCCCCCCCGCAGGCCTGAATTGCGACCCCACGAAATCCCAAAGAGCCAGTGGTCCCTGCCCTTACCCCAACTTTTTCGCCAAGATCTCCTTGACCTCGTCATAAAAACTCTGCACGTGGGTGCGCATCAGACGCTCGGCTCTGTCGGCGTCACCGGCCTGGATCGCCGCCATCATGTCCAGATGCTTTTCCACAGCCGCGGGGAGGGAGGCGATTTCGGGCAGGGCCAGGTACCACAGGCGTTGGGATAGCCCGAAGAAGGTTTCCAGGGTCTGGGCCAGATACTTGTTATGGGCGGCACCGGCAATGGCCTGATGAAAGCGATGGTCGAGCTCGAACAGGCGCCCGCTGTCGCTGGCGGCGATGCCATGATGCTCCTGGCGCAGGGCTGCGAGCACGGCCAGTTCGTCCGCGGTGGCGCGTTGCGCCGCCAGCCGCGCACACAGCGCTTCCAGCGGCGCCCGCATCTCGCTCAGTTGCGCCAGATCTTCCAGGCTGACGGGGGCCACATACAGGCCGTGGCGGGGCGTGACCTGCACCAGACCGTCGTGGGCCAGCAGCTTGATCGCTTCCCGTACGGCGGTGGGGCTGAGATCGAGCTCGGCGCTCAGTTGCTGTTCGTCGATCAGAGCCCCGGGTGCCAGTTGCAGGCGTACGATGCGATCACGAAGTTGTTCGTAGGCTTTTTGGGTATCGATGCGAATGAGTTCCATTATCGTTTCTCCAGGCGGGGGTTGCCCATGGCTTTGGCGCCAACGCGATAGCTGTCAAGACCGTTTGGCAGCACCTCGACGGTGACCTGGGGGTTGTCTGCGCCCGAGCGTAGGGCGGCCCCCAGCACCCGTTCTTCAGCCAAACTGCGGGCATAGTTGAGCGCATCACCGGCGACTTCGTAAATTTCGCGGCCCTCGTTGGTCTGCACGTAGTAGGCGATGACGTCCAGGCCTTCGGCAGAGAGTTGCGGATAGACCAGAATTTCTTCCGTCACCATGATGCTGCCGGCCACGGCGCCGACGGCGTTGGCCACTTCATGGTGTTCGGGCAGGATCAGCTCGGTGTGCAGGACGCGGGCGACCTCGGCCAAAAAGACCTCGGCCGGGGCGCCGATGCCGATGATAGGGATTTGCAGATGGAATTGGGTGTCGAGATGAGGATGTCGGTGATAAAGGCTGTTGTCGAATACCCAGGTGCCAAAGCTCTTGTCTTTGATGACGGGGGGGGGCAGGGAAATGCCGCTGACAAAGGCCACCACGGCGCGCACGATGGTCTCGTTGGCCTGTCGCCAGACCACTTCGCGGATTTTTGCAGGTTCTTGCCAGAGGCAGCGGCCCAGGATGGTGAGTGCGGCCTCTGCCGCGGCCGTGGACCACGGTGTGAAGCGCCCTTCGGCGTGCAGAAGGTCGGTGGGGGTGAGCCCGGCCTTGGCCAGGATTTCCTGGCGAAAGAGCTCGTTGACCACGATTTGGGCGGGATGCAGCACGCCCATGTGTTTGAGAATATCGGGTACCGATTTGGGGCCGTCGGCCAGGAACCTGAGCAGGTTTTTTTGTTGGGGACTCAGGGGCCGGGATGCCTGGGGCTGGTGCAGGATGTACCAGTACTGGAGATGGGGCGCTGATTCATGATCCCAGGTGCGGCTGGCGAGTTGGGTCAGCCGTTGTTCGACAGGGGGATATTGGTGAGCCAGGTAAGCCAGGGGCGTGACCCGTTCCGGGCCCAGCGAGAGTCGTCGGTCTCGACCCAGGGTGATAGCACTATCCCCCCCCAGGGCGATCGAGAGCAAATCGGCGGCTTTAACGGCTGTTTTATACCCGGATACGGTGGCGCCTGCCTCGGTGACATTGACCTGTCCGTCCTGGATGAGGGCGAGATCGGTGGTGGTGCCGCCCACATCCAGCACCAGGGCATCATCGATGCCCGAGAGGAAGCGGCCGCCGATGGCGCTGGCCGCCGGCCCGGAATGGATGGTCTCGACCGGGGTTTGGGCGGCGAATTCGTCGCTCATGAGGGTACCGTCGCCACGCACAACCATGAGCGGGGCGTCGATGTGGCGGTGGGCCATGGCTCGCCGTACCGCTACCACGAAATCCTGCAGGATGGCGAGCAGCGAGGCGTTGAGGGCGGCGGTGGTGGCGCGCTCGATCGAACCCAGTTTGGTGGAAAGCTGATGTCCGAGCACGATGGGCAGGTCGCAGATGCTGCTGACCGCTTCGAAGACGCGCAGTTCGTGCTCGGGGTTGAGGGGGCTGAAGTAGCTGGACACGGCCAAGGCGTCGACCTGTCCTCGCAAGCTGTTAACGGTGGCGAGAATGCCCGCCAAATCGAGCGGCGCTTTTTCCTGGCCGTACAGGTCATGCCCGCCCTCGAAGTAATAATAATGGGGCGTGGCGAAGCGTTCGTTCATTTTGAATGATTCCACCAGTTCCGCATCATAGCCGATCAGGAGCAAGCCCACACGCTTGCCTTTGCCTTCGGCGATGGCGTTTGTGGCCAGGGTGGTGGAGATGGATACCATCTTGATGGCCGCAGGGTCGGTGATCTGAATGCCGTCGATGACTTCTTCGATGCCGATGGAGAGATCGCGTTTTGTGGTCAGGCTTTTGTGCGCGGCCAGCACCTCACGCGTGTGGTAGTTGAGAAGCATGGCATCGGTGAAGGTGCCGCCGGTGTCGATGCCGAGCACGAGTGGCGGGGTGGGGCTAAGTGGGGTGGTCATGGTTAATGGTTAATAATCCGAAATTCTTGTTACACGTGCCCGTAGTAGTCGCGATGGACGACTACCGAATAGGCGTAATCGAGCAAGGTGCCCCAGCTAAAGATGGGGATGTCGATTTGGCGCTGCACGGCGCGGGCAAAGGGCTGCATGCCGGTGCATTCCAGCAGCATGGCACCCATGTTGGGGTGATTTCGGCGAAAATCGACGCAAGCAGCGACAAAGTCCTGCTCGGCTTTTTCATAATTGGCGGTGGGAATCTCGGGGCGGACATGGGCGTTCCACAGATTCTCGAATTCGGGATTGCTGTACTCGTCCTCGGCGCCGGCAAGTACGTAATTGCTGCCGATCTGAATGCCCACGGCCTCGAGATGGGCGTCGGTCATGAACTGCTTGCGTGCAGCCAAAATTCCCACCACTTTATTGGGCCCGATCAGTTGCTGGGCAAAGGGCACCTGCAAGAGGCTGGACATGAAGACAGGTACGTCCACGCTGCCTGCCACATCTTGCTGAAAATAGGCAAAATAGCCGCATTCAGCAGCGATGGCGCGTACGCCCATGCGTTCCAGCCGTTTGGCAGCGGTGAGGATTGGCGACAGGCAGGGCGATTTGTCCTCGGCCCACTCCAGCGCCAAAATGTCGACGCCTTCCACGATCTCGTACTGGATGGGAAAGGGATAGGCGCTGGCATTGCGCACGTCGCCAGGGAAGCCTGGATACACCTCATCGAGGATCATGATGCCCAGCCCCATGCCGTAGCAACGACGGTCGGGACGGGCCTTGATGGTGTGAATGCCGAGATCGCGATTGCGGTATGTCATGGTAGATACTCACGTGTTGCGTGCCACGTAGTCGTGCAGTTGGCGGCGTATGGTGGGGTGCAGCGGCGGGTCTTCGTGTGCCGCCAGCAGGTGTTGCCAGCGCTGGCGGGCTTTGCTAACGATGTCGGCGGTGTCTCCGGCCACCCAGGCGCTGAGTCCGTTGCGGTCACTGAGCTCGGGCAGCCAGTATTCGCTGCGGCATCGTTTTAGGGTGTGATCGTCGCTGAGGAAGTCGTTTCCGGGGCCGACGCGTTCGATGACATCATAGGCCAGCGTGTCATCATCTACAATCAGGGGCCGTTGGCTGCGGCGCACCAGGCTGCACAGCTCGTCGTCCAGCACGAATTTTTCGTAGGAGAAGGCCAGGAATGAGCTGAGAATGCCGCCGGCGTGCAGGGACAGATCGGCGCCGGCTTCGACGGTGACAAACAGGTTCAGCATGGATTCGAAGCCGGCCTGGGCGTCGACGGTATTGGCATCGGTTAAGGCGCCGCCACCGCGCGCAGGCAGGCCAAAGTGCCGCGCCAGTTGCATCCTGGCGCGGATTTTGGCTACGGCTTCGGGCGAGCTGATGGCCAGTCCCCCGGTTCTCATATCCATGTGTACGCCGGAGTTGCCGTAAATGACTGCGGCGCCCGGCTGTACGAGCTGTGCGAGCACGATGGCGGCCAGCCCTTCGGCCAGACTGAGGGCCAAATCTCCGGCGGCGCTGATGGGGCCGGTAGAGCCACTGGTGGGGCCGGGACTGATGATGATGACCTGCCGCCACCGCGCATATTCCATGATGGCTTCGAGCATTGCGGGCGCGTAGCCCAGGGGACTGAGGCTGTTGACCAGCCCCAAAGTGACCGGCGACTCGAACATGGCATCGCCGAACAGGATGTGCGCCATTTCCATGGTGTGGCGAGCGCCGTGTTCGCCCTCACTGCTGCCCATGAACACTTTGTCCGAATGCTCGATGTTGGCCAGGAGCATGTGGAGATGGGCGGTTTCGGCAGGCACATCGCCGGGCTCGACGAGCAGGTGGCCGCTGATATCCATGGTGGGCAGCTCGTGGGCCAGGCTGGCGAGATTGTGGTAGTCCTCGAGCGTGGCCGGGCGCCGCCCCTGCTGCAAATCTATGAGAAAGGGCGCTCCGTAACCAGGAACAAATGCGGTGCGGCCATCGCCCATGCTCACATGGCGGTCAGGGTTGCGAGCTTGCAGTACAAAGTGGGATGGTGTGGTGGCCAGGGCATCGTTGACCTGCTGTTCGCTGAAAGTGACGCGACTGCCATCGGTGCTGAAACCATGCTTCTTGAACAAATCCAGCGCTGCGGGCAGGGGAAAATCGACCCCCACCCTGGCCAGCAGTTTCAGGCTGGTTTGATGGATGCGTTCGAGATCGCTATCCGATAGAGGCAGGAGGGGGTTGTGGATCATGGGGAATGATCAAGGGCCAATGATCAGAGACTATGCAGATATTGGTCGATGGCAGCGATTTTGTCGGCGGCCAAGGGCGTGGGGGTGTGGGTGGCGAGGATGTCTTCGACGGCGTCGGTGAGCAGCTCGGGCAAGCTGGCATCCAGCTCCTGGCCCCGCTCCCAATAAGCGGGTGGCATCCATAAGGCCGAGCGGAAGTGCTCGAAGGTGTGCTCATGCGAGGGGTAATTATCGACGCCGGCGTGCACACGAGCCACGTCGTCGATAACATCGGCGGCCAGGGCTGCGGACGAGAGATCGAGGGGCGCCAGGAGTTTGCGGGCCCGTTTCACCATCAGGCCGGTGAGCACCAACATGCGGGGGTCGTAGAGATAGCCGCGTTTGAGATAGCCCATGTCATGGACGAGCGTGGAGTGGGATTGCAAGGCCAGGAGGATGCTTTCGTAAGCCTCCATGCCCGCCTGAGCGTTGGGTTCTTCGGCGTCGCTGCCGCCGGCAAACCCCCAACTTGGCAGGCCATAAAATGCGCCCATTCCGGCATAGATGGCCACGGCGCGGCCCCATTCCGGCGAGCCATAGCACACGCCCGAGGTGCGCATGTCCATGGACGATGAGTTGGCGCCGCTGACCATGCGGGCGTGTTCGTTTTTGAGCGTGGCTACGACCAGCCCGCCCAGGAACTCGGCGTTGGCCTGACTGACGGCTCCCGCCATAGTGACCGGAGCGGTGGCTCCGCAGTTGGCGCCAGCGGCAAACAAGGAAGGATAGCCGTTTTCGGCCATGAAGAGCAATTTGGCCATGCCTTCATCGTCGAAGTGCAGCGGCGAGATGGGCTCGACATAAGCGACGAGGGTAGGCTTGGCCCGTAGTTCCTGCTGACCCCCGGCAACGATCTCGGCGATGCGATAGGTCTGGCGCATGTCGTCGAAATCGGCGGCAGTGACGACGGCCGGGCGGGCGGTATGCTGGATGAGTTGGGCGTAGACGTGCGGGTACACGTGATCATCGGGGGGCAAGGCCATGGTCATCATGAAGTCGAAGCCCACGGCGTCGGCCACGGTGACGTTGGCGGCAACATCTGTGAGCACTGCCGGCCGGATTTCGCCCGTGTGCAGGTCCCGGATTTCCAGGGCGTCGGAGCCGGGACCGAAGTAGGTACGGCCCGCTTCCAGCAGGATGGCAGGCTCTCCATCACGTGTGTAGATCTGGATGTGGCCGGCGGAGTGGCGAGCTTTTTCCAGGGCATCGGCCACCAGGTGCGCCGGGATCAGAATGCGGCCTTCGGAGTCTTGATGGGCGCCGGCACTGAGCAAAAGATCCCTGGCTTCGGGATGATCAACTTTGACACCGGTTTTGCTGAGTACGGCCAATGAGGCCGCGTGGAGCCGGGCGGCTTCGTTGGGGGAAAGAAGTGGGGTGTAGTTCATGTGGAGCATACTCGCCGCGTCACGGATGCGGCTGGGAGCGTGAGGTGGCAACTATCGATTAACGACTAACGCCTGATCGTTTGTCTAGAATGAACCTCCGGGGGGTGGTCTCCGCAATTTCGGTGCTGGCAGCACTTCTGACCACCTCCCGGAGGTTATAAAACGGAATTCGTTTTGGGACGATTCCTGAGAACTAAACAAACATCGACATGTCGAGTTCTTCGTCTTTGTGGCGGGCATCGGCCATTTCGCACACGTGGCGCAGTTCTTTGTACATGGCCTCGTCAAGCAGGGGCTCGGTTTCGGCTTCCAGGATTTCGATCACACGTTCGTGCACGCGTTGGCCGTGGGTCTTGGCACCTGAGGCTTGCCAGTCTGCCCAGCCTTCACGGCTGACCAGCTTGGGCCGCCAGATCTCATCTTTGAAGTGGGAATAAGTGTGATCATGTTCCAGGAAGTGGCCGCCGGGGCCGATTTCGGCGATGACATCGAGGGCTTTGGTGGTGTCGTTGACGGGGATGCCGCGCATGATGCGTTTGACCATGTCGATGATCTCGTCGGCCGCTACCATCATCTCGGGGGAGCTGGTGAGACCTTGTTCCAGGTAGCCGACATCGTGGATCATGTTGCCGCCGCTGAGGGCTGCGGTGGCGATGTTGATGGTGGCTTCCATGGCCGCCTGTTCATCGTAGAGTTTGGCGTCGGAGCAGCCGGCGGTTTCGTACATGGGCACGCCCAGCCACTTGGTGATCTGGGTGTAGGCGGCGCTGAGCAGGGCCATTTCGGGCGAGCCGTAGCTGTACACGGTGGTGAGCATATCCATGTTGGACATGAGTCCGCCGATGATGAGCTGGGCGCCGGGTCGCCGTAACTGACTGAGGACAATGCCGAAGAGGCTCTCGGTGAGCGCCTGCACGGCTGTACCGGCCAGTGTGGTGGGGGAGGTGGCGCCGGCCAGGGGGCAGGGTGTGTAGACGAAGGGGATGTGATGGTCGGTGGCAAAGAGGAGTTTTTGTATCACCTCTTCGGAGTGGCTGAGAGGCGATACCGGCTCGATGTACAGCGAGAAGATGGGCCCTTTCTTCCACTCTTCTTCGCCACCGAGGCGGATGTAGGCCATTTCCAGTAGGTCTTTCACGCCCTCGAGGTCGACAGCCGTCAGGTTGATGGGCTTGCTCGTGCTTTCGAGCATGGCCAGGTATTGCCAGCGGTCGTAGGTGCCTACGGATACATCCTGCACAATGCCCAACGACATGTGGAAGTCGATGTTGGGCAGGGCCTGAGCCAGCTTGGCAAAGTTTTTGACATCTTTGTAGGTGGCCCGGCGGCGTTCGTGGGTGTACGGATCGATGGTGTAAGGGGTGTCGGAGCCACAGCCGTAGTAGATTTGATTTTTATACAGTTCCATGCGGTATTTGCGGTCGGGGCCATGCACGGTGACTTTGCGCGGCAGGGTAGCCAGGGCTTTGTCGACCATCCACGGGGGAATTTTGACCAGGGCGCTATCGGACTGTACGTCTTCGACGATGGCGCCGCCGGCGTGGGCGACAGCGACGCCTTCTTTATCATACACACGCACGCCGGTTTCGTATAGAACCCGCAGAGCCGAGAAGTAGATGGCTTCGATCTCATCCTCGGTCAGCACTTCGAAAACTGGCGACGCATGAATATAGTAGTTGTTGCGTTTTACTTGCATGGAATTCATCTCCTTTGGAGAAGGGAGGGGGCCGTCTCTGTGAGGGCGGCGTTCAGAACATAAATTGATCTAAACGTATCTCGCCCCCGGGAGCAATGATAACGAAGTTGCCGTCGGCTTTGTCCAGGTCTTGAGCGACGGCAACCAGTTGTTGCAGAAAATTGTCCGAACCCAGGATCTCTTCGTAGCGCAGGCCCCAGCGTTCGCAAAACTGGGCCACGGCTTGTGCTTGTGTGCGATAGTGATCCAAATCGTCCTGGCTGTGTGCTACCAGTACCAGGCGTTTGTAGTGCCGATATTGCTGGTCGAGTAGCCACATGGCGTCCTTGTCACCATATTTTTTTCGGTATTCCTCGTATTCCTTCAGGGGATGACTGCCCGATTCCAGCCAGCCTTTGCTGAGCCAGTAGGTGCCGGGCTCAGATTCGAACTCCTGATAGTAGCGCTGGCGGGAGCCGAGGAACATGGTGATGCAGTCGTCGGCCCGGGGTACGAGGATAGTGTGGTGCCGGGACTGGATGCCGGTGATGCCGCTGCCGCAAAGACCGTAGCCCAGAATGATGAGGCTGGGCGTCTCGATTTCGTCTATCAGCCTCTGTACGGACGACACGATCTTGTTGGGGGTGCGATGAAGTCCGTAATCGAGATACGTGATCTGGGCGGCGAGTTCGGGGGGCATTGCCTGGGCCAACATCTCCTTGAAGACTTCACAGGCGATGACGACGATGGGTTGGGTGTCGGACATGGGTCTTGCTTCCCGGTGCGCCTAGCTGGCGCTGGCCAGGCTTTTACAGAGTTCGACAGCAGAGGGGGCGTTTGATCCGTAGCCATCAGCGGTGATGCGTGTGGCGAATTCGGCATCGACCGGGGCGCCGCCCACGATAATCTTGACCTTGTCGCGCAGGCCGGCTTCTTCGATGGCGCGAATGGTGTGGCCCATGGCGCGCATGGTGGTCGTGAGCATGGCCGACATGCCGATGATGTTAGGCTGATGTTCTTTGATGGCGTCGATAAAGCGTTCGGGCGGAACGTTGAAGCCGATGTCGATGACCTCGAAGCCGGCTCCTTCGGCCATCATGCCCACGAGGTTTTTACCGATGTCGTGCAGGTCGCCTTTGACGGTGCCCAGCACGACCGTGCCGATCAGTTGGGTGCCGGCAGCAGCCAGCAGCGGGCGTAGGATGTCGAGTCCGGCGGACATGGTATCGGCGGACATGAGGACTTCGGGCACGAACATATCGCCGCGGCGAAAACGAATGCCGACTTCGTCCATGCCGGGCACTAGTCCGTTGTCGAGGATGTCTTTGGGGTCCATGCCCTTGTCGAGCGCCCGATGCACGAGTTTGACGCTGTTTTCGGCGTCACCGGCGATGACGGCGGTAGATAGTCTTTCGAGAACGCTGCTCATAGATATCCTCCTGCAATATGAGTTGGGTTTAGACTTTAGCTGTTGTTGCGAACACGTTCTTCGGCTGCGACCAGAACTTGCTCGATGACTTGTTCGGTTTCTGGTTTGATGGGGGCAGGCTGGTGGGAGGCCAGGATGTCGTGCGTGTAAGCGATGACTCGATCTCGCATACGGCTGCTACCCATCACTTCCCATTCTTCGAAATTGCGACGGTCCATCAGCTTGGGATACCAGAATTCCTTTTTGTAATGACGACGTGTGTGTTCTTCGCGCAGGTAATGGCCGTTGGGGCCCACATGATTGATGACTTCGACGGCCAGGGTGTCTTCGTTGACTTCGATGCCGCGGGTGATGCGGCGCGAGTAGCCGATGGCTTCGTTCATCATCACGGTCTGGAAGATGGAGCCGGTGAGGCCGCTTTCGGTGTAGCCCACATCGTGGCAGAGGTCGCCGGCTGTAAGGGCTGAGAAGAAGACCGAGAGGGATCCTTCGATGGCGGCTTGTTCGTCCAGCGTCTTGGAATCGGTGCAGCCGCCGGTTTGCCACAGGGGCAGGCCGGCAAAGTGCGCCAGTTCGGTGATACCGGCCATCATCAAGGAGAGCTCGGGGGCGCCATAGGCCAGGATCATATCCTTCATGTCCATGATAGAAAGCACGCCGCCCATGAAGAAGGGGGTGCCGGGGCGTACATGCTGGGCAATGACCAAGCCCATCCACGATTCGGCTGCGGCCTGGATGATGATGCCGGCGGGGGTGATGGGGGCGGTGCCACCGGCCAGGGGGCAGGGGGTGAAGATGACGGGCACACGATGTCGGGCGGCGAAGAGGAGTTTATTCAGGGCCTCTTCGGTGCTGACGAGGGGAGACAGGGGCTCGCAGTAATGCACGTAGCTGGGGCGACGCTCGAAGGCTTCCTGACCCCCGGCTGCGGCCACGGCGATGCGATGGATGTCTTCGGCATCGTCTTTGTCGAACGACCAGGCGACGATGGGCTTGCTGGTGTTGGGGAACATGGTGGCAAATTCGTAGCTGGCCGCCAGGTCGGGGTGTACGTCGCTGATGGTACCCAATGATTCCACGAAGTCGATGTTAGGCAGGGCGTCGCAGACTTTGGCGACGATGGCGGCGTCATTGCGGACGTAGGGGCGCCGTTCCAGGGTGTCGATGTCGGTGAAATTGGGCGGGGTGGGGCCAGGGCCAAAATGGGCCCGGCCCGGCCCGATGTGAATATCGTTGGCAGGGTTGCCGTCGCGGGCGAAAATGGTGAAGCTGCGGGGCGCTTTTTGCAAGGCGTCTTTGACGATGCTGGCGGGGATGCGCACCAGCAGGCCATCGACCCAGGCGCCGGCTTCTTTGAGAATGGCCCTCGCTTCTTCATGATAAACTTCGAGGCCGGTGTATTCCAGCACATGAAGCACTCCATCGAGCATCTCCTGGAGCTGATCATTCGAGAGCAATTGAAAGCGAGTGCCGCTGTGGACACGGTAATTGGCTCGCATAGCTTTCCTCCGGAAAGAAGTGGGATGGAAATTGTTTAAGCTGCGCCTACAAGTTTCTTGGCCAGTTCGATCGCCGAAGAGGCATTCGAGGCATAGCCGTCGGCGCCGATCTGGTCGGCAAAGTCCTGGGTGACGGGGGCACCACCAATCATGACCTTGACGCGATCGCGCACACCGGCTTCTTCCAGGGCCTTGATGGTGTGTTCCATGGAGCGCATGGTGGTGGTGAGCAGGGCCGACATGCCTACGATGTCAGGTTCAAAGTTTTTGACAGCGGTGACAAACGCTTCGGGGTCGATATTCTTCCCCAGGTCTTCGATCTCGAAGCCGGCGCCCTCAGCCATCATGCCCACAAGATTCTTGCCGATGTCGTGCAGGTCCCCTTTGACGGTGCCCAGCACGATCTTGCCGGTCATTTGCACGTTGCCTGCGACCAGCAACGGGCGCAGGATGTCCATCGCCGTCTGCATGGAGCGGGCGGAGCGTAAGACTTCGGGCACGAACATACGGCCGGCGCGGAATTCGACGCCGACATAGTCCATGCCGGGCATCAGGCCCTCGTTGAGAATGGTCTCGGCGCTGGTGTTATCATCCAGGGCATCTTGGGTAAGATCACTGATCGTGTTCAGATCACCTTCAATGATTGTCTGCGAGATGGATGAAAGGATGTCGCTCATGGGGTATTCCTCCAGAGTTGGGAAGGGTTGAGTTTAGCTAAGAAGATCAGGCCTGTGCTGCCTGTTGACGTTTTCGGAAGGATTTGATCCAGTGCATGCCATATTCGTCGCGGCCCATGGTCAGATCAGCCGCCTGAATGGCAATGGCTACTTCTTTGACCATGGGGTTGGTGATGGGGCAGGTGAGCCCGGCGCGGATGGCCATGGCGATGAATGTGGCGTTGATGTATTTGCGGTCGGGCATGCCAAAGGAGATGTTGCTGGCGCCCATGGTGATGTTGACGCCGAATTCTTTGACGATGAGTTCGATGGCATCGAGGGCGATTCGTCCTGCTGTGTGATCAGCGCCCATGGTCAGGGCCAGGGGATCGATGGCGATGTTTTCGGGGCCGATGCCCAGCTTGCCGGCGCGTTCGATGATCTTGGCAGCTACGGCCAGACGTTGCTCGGGCGTTTCGGGGATGCCGTCATCGTCCATGCACAGGCCAATGACGCTGGCACCGTATTCCTTCACCAGGGGCAGGACGTTGCTCAGCGAACGCTCTTCGCCGTTGACGGAATTGACCAGGGCTTTGCCTTTGTACATCGCCAAAGCAGCGGTTAAGGCATCGAGATCGGCTGTGTCGATGCACAGGGGCACATCCGTCACTTCTAAGACAGTGTTTATCAGCTTCTTCATCAGGGCTGCTTCGTCGACACCCGGTACGCCGGCATTGACATCGAGGATGTGGGCGCCGGCCTCGACCTGGCGAATGGCATCCTGCCGCACGATGTCGAAGTTGCCTTCACGCAACGCCGCCAGCACAGCTTTGCGGCCGGTGGGGTTGATGCGCTCGCCAATGATAACGGTGGGGTTGTGGCGGTTGATCTCGACGGTTTTGGTCGCCGACGAGACGATTGTGGTGAGATTTTCGGTCATAATCCTTTCTCCTAAATGGTTTGGATAGATTAGCTAGTCAGCGTCAGAAAGATGTTCTTCTGCTTGACGGATGATGGCATCGATACCTTGGGAAACGTCGTCCGGTAGGGGTTCGGGCTGATGCGTGTCAAGGATTTGCTGGACGCGTGAGGCGGCTCGCTCGCCCAGTGTCTGTGCCCCGGCAGCTTCCCAGCCCGCATAGTTGTCGCGTTCGAACAGGGAGGGATACCAGCGCTCGCGGAAATGGGCGTAGGTATGCTCGCTGTCGACATAATGGCCTCCGGGGCCGATCTCGTCGATGAGGTCGAGGGGCAAGGTTTCGTCGTTGATTTCGACAGGCTGCACCAGATGTTTGAGCCAGCCCAGGGTTTCGTCGCAGATGACCAGTTGTGCCAGCGAGCCAGTGAGACCCGAATCGAGATAGCCCATGTCGTGTACAATGTTGCCCCCCACCATGATGTCGGTGGTGAGGGTGAGGGCGGCTTCGATGCCGGCCTGCTGGTCGACGGTCTTAGCATCGCTGGCGCCGGCCAGCGCAAACATCGGCAGGCCCAGCCAGTGTGCAAAGTCGGCCACCAACATACGTTTGTCGGGATCAGAATAAGGCATCACGGTGGTGCGCATGTCGAGCATACTACCACCCCAACCCGGCAAAATGAAAGGTGAGCCGGGGTTGTTGATCTGGCTCAAAGCCAGCCCGGTCAGCGCTCCGGCCAGAACAAGGGCCATGGCGGCGATGGGGGTGACCGGGGCAGTCATGCCGCCCTGGGTGGAGGGAACATAGGCGTAGGGCAGGCCCCGGCCGGAAAGATAAAGGAGTTTTTGCAATGCTTCTTCGTTGTGCACCAGCCCCGTCGTGACATTGACATAACATGAGGCGATAGGTTTTTCTTCCAAAGCCCGCGGGCCCCCCACCACCAGTTCGGCCATGCGTAGCACATCGGGGACGCTGGAAAAATCGGTGGTGACGTATGTGATGGGCTTGGTAGTGGTTTTGAGCATGGTTGCCATGGCGTAGCGGTCGATCATGCGTTCGCCGATATCCCAGGGCATAAACATACACATGACGAAGGAAACATTGTCCAAAGCGTCGGCCACCGTCATTCCTTCCTTGATATCTTGTAGTTTGGCCGGACGTCTTTCGCCAGTGCGGTGATCTAGCACGTACAGACAGTCGGAGCCGGTGCCAAAAAAGCTTTTGTAGCCCGACACCGGCATCACGGGGTCGCCGTGACGATTGTAGAGAGTCACCTCTTTGGGCACTGTTTTCAGGGCGTTTTCCACCAGTCGGGGCGGGATGCGCACCCGATTCCCATCGACAACAGATGCCCCTGCTTTTTTAAGCAGGTCGATTGCAGTTTGTTCGTAGAGAAGGACGCCAGTACGTTCCAGTATTTCCAGGATGCCGGCGAATAGGCGCTCGCATTGCGTATCATTCAGACGGCGACAGCGGAGCGGTGTTTGTGCTGCTGAGAAAGCAGGTGCCATGGTTGGGCCTCCAGCAAAGGGTGGGGTGAAGGGAAGAAAAGCGACAAAAAAAAAGCAGCCCGATAAACTCGGTGCTGCCTCTCTCCTCGGGGGTACACTTCTTTGTGCATGGCATGACGGATGGTCTGACTTGGCCGCAAAAAACGACCTTACAGTTGCGGGACAGTGCCGGCTTTTCACCGGACTTCATCCGCAGCAGCGAGCCGGTGTTGGCGGCTGCTGTCTCCCGACCGCCGTGGTCGAAAGAGGCATGACATTGTATAAAACTGATATATCAGAAGGCTAACATAGCCAGTTTGAATTGTCAATTCCAGTGTGCTTCTGATTCCATTTTTTTGCCTGATCCGGGAACATTTGTGGCCAGAGTGTTACGACAGCAGAGCGACCATTGCGCCCACCAGCAGAGGGAAGATCAGGCCTAATCCCCAGCGTACTGCTGTGAAGCGCCAGCCCATGAACGGCAGCTCGAAAGTGATGCTGAGCAGCCCCAACATGGCCCAACTTGAGATCAGTGTGATGGCCGGGCCCAGTCCGGCGCCGGCATGATAGAGCGTGGCAATGAGCGGGAACACGACATAAGGCCCGCCTGGCAAGAGCATGCCCAGGCCTTCACCCAGAGCCAGTCCCTGCCAGCCAGACTCTGGCCCGATGAAGTTTTGCACCAGTGTTTGCGGTTGCAGGACATTGACATATCCCACAATGATGAAGGCGATGATCAGCAAGAAAAGCGTACGCCGCAAGGTGTGCCAGCCCGCCTGCACACCGCGCACATGGCTGCCATCATGGCGCCGCCAGGCCAGCAGCCACAAGCCTGCTGCCAGCAGGATCAGGGTGATCGTGGCCGTGGTCATGCTGCTGCTCCCCGGCGGATCGCCTCGACACGATGCCCGAATAACGCTTCGGCCAGCAGGCCCAGCAGGGGCGGCAATAGCAGCGTAGCGCCAAAGCGAATGATCGTGAGTTGGGGGCCCAGCAAGGCGAATTCGAGAGGGAGCCGGGAAACAGACCACAGGTTTTTGGCCGTGACAAAGGCCACCAGCACGCCCAGGCTGGCCCCACTGCGCAGCAGCACCGCCGCAATGGGGTAGTAGACGTAGGGGCCGCCGGGCATCAGGGCTCCGCCCAGGCAGGCCAAAAGGATGCCCTGCCAGCCAGACGACGCTCCCAGCCAGCGTTCCACCAGTTCGGTGGTGACCAGCACCTGGATCAAGCCCGCGGTGACGAATGCGGCCAGCAATAAGGGGGTGATCCGGACGAATAACAGCCCGCCCTCTTTCACCCCGGCCCAGGCCAGGTTCCATCCGCCCCGGTGCCAGGACAGCCCGGCCAGCAAAAGCACCACCAGGATCAACAGCAGATTGACCGGGTCTACCCGTTTGCGTGGCCGTTTTGTCTCAGTCATCAGCGCTTCCCCTGCCCAGAAAATCGCTGCGATCGAACAATTGTGGCGCATCTACAAAAATGCCGCGGGCCACCACGGCCACTGTGCCATCTGCCAGGCGAATTTCGCCGCGGGCGGGGATAGCCCGCCCTTCGCGGTCGGTGAGGCGCGCCTCGATTGTGACCGGCTGCCCCAGGGGAACGGGGCGCCGGTAGTCGATATTCAGGTTGACGGCCACCGCTGTAAATCCGGCCCGCCACACAGTTGCTCCCATGGCTTCATCGAGCACGGCTGCCGAGGCCCCGCCATGTACGTAGCCCGGGGGACCCTGCTGGGCTTCGGTGAATGTGACATCAGCGGTGATGGTGCCATCCTCGCTGATGTACCAGGTGATGCCGATGCTGTGCGGGTTTTCGTGACCGCAAACAAAGCAGGGGCCATGCGATGCAAGTTTGGTTCGTGAGGTCATGATTTTTGGGGAGGGATGTGGGTGGGGCGAAGGCGTGATTCGCTGCGGCTGCTCACGTTTCCTAACCGGCATCGAGCACGATGGGGAAGCGCTGACGGATGGCAGCGTCGACGTCCGGGGTCAAGGGCTGGGGATGGTGTGTGGCCAGGATGTGGCGGGCTGTGCGGCGGGCAACCGTCCGCATATCGTCGCTGCCAGCGGCCTCCCAGTCGGCCCGGCTGCGGCGATCACCGGTGTGTGGATAATAGTACTCGCTGTGCATCAGGCGCAAGCTTTGCTCTGTGCCCAGATAGTGGCCTGCTCCCCGGCATACTTCATCGATGACGTCGAGTGACAGCGTTTCGTCGTTGACTTCGATGCCGCGCACCATGCGCATGACGGCGCCGTTGATGTCGTCGTCGATCACATATTGCTCATAGGCTACGGTCATCATCGATTCCAGCAGTCCGGCGGAGTGGTGAATGAAGTTGGAGCCGGCCAGAGCGGCAGCGGTACTGGTCATGCCTTTTTCGTAGCCAGCCTGAATATCGGGGATCTTCGAGTCGGACAGGCCCGAGGAATTATACACCGGCAGGCCATAAAACTGGCCGAGTTGAGCCGCTGCGGCGTGCATCATGGCGAATTCGGGTGAGCCGCCCACATAGTTGCCGGTTCGCAAATCGGAGACAGATGGCACGTAACCCAGGACGATGGGCGCCCCGGGGCGCAGCAGTTGTGTGTACACCACGCCCGACAGCTCTTCGGCATTGATCTGCACCAGGGTGCCAGCCAGGGCGGCGGGGCTGGTGGCCCCACTTTGCGGCGCCGAGGAGAGGAAGACGGGGATGCCCTGGCGCACGATCTCGCTCAGCACTTCCACCGTGTCGGGCGCATAGCGCAGGGGACTCACGGTCCAGCAATTGGTCATGGAGACGATCGGTCGTTCCCGGTAAGCGGCATGACTACCGGCCACCAGCGCCGCCATGCCCACCACATCCTGCACCGAGGCCACCGAGAAGCAATTGCCGGTGACATGTTTGGTGGTGTGTGAGAGGGCGGCATAAAATGTGTTGATGTCGAGTACGTCGGCGGAGATGTCGCGGGCGACACAGGCGCGCAGATAAAAGTGGATGTTGTCGAGAGCATCCACCAGGCGGGCTATTTCCGCCACGTCGCGCAGCGTGGAAGGCCGGGCCTGACCTGTGTCGAGATCCAATACTTTGACAGCAGCCCCGCCGGTGCCCATGTACACCCTGCGCCCGCCCAGGATTATGTCGTGGCGAGGGTCGCGTCCGGCCAGCAGTACTTGCGATGGGGCGCTGGCCAGTGCATCTTCCACCATGGCCGGCGGGATTTTCACGCGATTGTGTTCGGCGTCGATCACGGCGCCGGCGGCAGCGAAGATGTCTCGACAGGGCGAGGGCATGACCTCGATGCCGGTATGCTGCAATACGCTGAGCGAGGCTTCGTGAATGCGTTGGATATCGGCATCTCGCAAAGGCTTATACCATCCGCCTTCGGCACCTGCCGGGGCAACGGATGCCGTGGAGCGTGGTCGGGAAGGACGATGACGGCGATGGGGCGATGTGGGCATGGGAACTCCTCAAAGCGTGTGGTTTGTTACATCTCTGTATACCCCACCTGTATACCCCAATTGCTGCGAAATGGCAAAGGTTGTTTGCAACAACGATCCAATAAACGTTTCGATGTCGCCGGGCCCCATGCGAAAGGTGGGGCCGGTGATGACAAGGGCGGCCACCACCTGGTTTTGATGATCCTTGATGGGGGCAGCGATGCCGCTGTAGCCTTCTTCGAACTCCTCGTGCACGATGGCATATCCCTGTTGTTGCACTTGCTGCAAACGTTGCAGGAGGATGCCCTGAGAGATGAGTGTGCGGGGCGTGTAGGCCTTGAGGGGGGGGCGCAGGAAATCTCGCTGCTGGCGCCGGTCGAGAGGGGCCAATAGTACCAGGCCGGGGGCGGTGCAATGCAGGGGAATACGGCGGCCAATCCAGCCCACGTAGCGGATAGATTGGGGACTGGCGGCGCGGGCGATGTTGACCGCTTCCCGTTCCTCCAGTACGATCACATTCACGGTTTCTTGCGAGGCTTCGACCAGTTGATTGAGAAATGGCTGGGCGATGCCGCGTACATCCAGACGTCCCAACGCCACCCCTGCCAGACTGACCATGCCCAATCCCAGGTGATATTTGCCCGTTTCGGGATCGCGGCCCACCAGCCGTTCACGTTCCAGCGTGCCTAGAATGCGGGAGACAGTGCTCTTGTGCAGGTGCAGGCGCTGGCTGAGCTCGTTGACGCTCAGCTCGGGCTCGGTCTCGGTAAAGCACCGCAAAATCGAGATGGCCCGCTGGATGGACTGGACGGGTTGGGTTTGGCGGGAGGGGGTGGGGGGGGTCACGAGTCTAACGGAGTCCGTTTGATGACATCGCACAACAGTGCCTTGTACACGGGAAAGCCTGAGATGGGATCGAAGTTGTCGAGGTCGGTCAGGGCGTTGACATTGGCTTGTCGCCATGCTTTGGTGCCCAGGGGACCGCCCCCGCCCATGTTGGCTTCGACGACGCCGGGCACGATGTCTGCGCTGACGTATGCGGTGAAGGGAACACGGCCCCGAGGCGAAATGACCCATACGGCGTCGCCGTCGGCAATACGCCGCGGTTGGGCATCGGTGGGATGGATTTGCACCAGTGGATACGGGTGTTTGGCAACGAGTGAGGGGATGTTGTGGTGTTGCGAACGGAAGGCGTACAGGGAGCGGGCGCCAGAATTGAAAACCAGAGGGTAATGCTGTGCCAGTTCGGGGCTGGCCAGCGGGCCTTCGCAGGGTTCGGTGTACACGGGGAGGGCCTCATAGCCATGGCTGCGCAGCCATTCGGAGGTGATCTCAAACTTGCCTGTGGGCGTCTCGAAACCTGGCTGTTCGTCTGTTCGCAATTCGCCGGTCATGTATTTGCGATAATGAAACTCGGGCTGCGGATACGTGATGCCCTGGGGATGCCGGCGCAGATCTTCTACGCACACGCCTGTGTCTTTGAGGGCATAGTCGATCATCGCCTCCTCAGTCTGCGGCCACAGGTGCCCATACCCCAGCCGCTTTGCCAGTTCTGCAAAGATGAGATAGTCGTTGCGGGCCTCGCCTAAGGGTGGGATCGCGCGCTGGCGCAATTGTACGTGGCTGTCATGAATGACGTAGGATTCGATCTCGAATTGGGTGGTAGCAGGCAGGAAGATGTCAGCATAGTGCGAGTCGGCAGTGGGAAAGCGATTCACCACCACCAGAAAATCGAGCGCTGCCAGGGCCCGGCGCCACAGTTCCGGGTTGGGCCAGGACGTGATCACCGAGCTGCCACTGATGATCATGGCGCGAAGGGGGTACGGCTTGTCTTCGAGGATGGCCTGGGGCAGGAGGGCGCCGTGGGCCTCGTTGCGCACCTCGTGGTAGATGGGGAATTCGTCGGCGCCGATAGCCTTGCGGGCATGGGCCGGCGGTTTGCTGAGATGGCGGTTGAGCTTGAGGCGGTCGCGCATCAGGAATCGTTTGCCGCCAGGAACATCGAGATGTCCGGCAAGGGCCTGCAAGCTAAACATGGCGCGCAGGGCCTGTACGCCGCTGTTCGAATATTCGAGCCCGGTGTAGGTGAGGATCGAACAGCCCCGGGCTTTGCTCAGCGCCCGGGCCAACTCTCGTACTTTTTCCGCCGGCACCCAGGTGATTGCCTGCACCCGTTCCGGCGTGAACTGGCGCACGTAGTCGCGTAGCTCGGCAAAGCCATGCACCCAGTTTTCGACAAACGCATGATCATAAAGCGCTTCGTCGATGAGGACGTGAATGGCGCCCAGGGCCAACGCCCCGTCGGTTCCCGGGCGAACGCCGATCCATTCCGATTGCAGGGCGTGCACGGTTTCGCTGCGGCGGTGGTCGATGACGATGATGCGCGCTCCCCGCTTTCGGGCCTGGCGCAGGCGTTTGAGATTGATGGGCGAGGAGTCGGTCACAGGATTTTCGCCCCACACCAGGATCAGATCGGCATGATCGATATCTTCGTCCATCTCGCGCATGTGGGTGCCAAAGCAGGCTTGGGGGGCAATCATGCCGTACGAGACAAAGCACAATGAGCCGACGCCGGTGGTGTTGGGCGAGCCAAAGGGAAACAGCACTGTGTTGGCAGAGGATTCGGACGGACCGGTGGGTGCAAACATCTCGTTGAGGCCAAATTCGAAATTGCCGCGACCGGTGTAAATGGCAATTGCCTCCGGGCCATATTGCCGGGCGATGCGATGAAATTCCTCCACGATACGTTCGTATGCCTGATGCCAACTGATGCGCTCGAACTGGCCCGCACCCTTGTTCCCCACCCTTTGTTGGGGGGTGAGGATGCGGTCGGGGGAGTAGACGGTCTCGGCAGCGACCATGCCCCGCGGGCAGACGGTAGAGTAGGGGTGTTCTTTGATGGGGGATACCCGCACGATCTTGCCAGCCCGCACATGGACGTTCATGCCGCATCCGGCAGGGCACACGCCACAGACGCTGGTGATGATTTCGGTGTCGTCGACCACGACGAGTTCGGGTTGGACGATGGTGTCTGCCATGATGCAAGGCTCCAGTCAGTGTGTGGGGTGGGAAGAAGACTGGGGTTAGTCTTGGGGCTCGGCGGCAGCCAGGATGCGATCCAGCTCGGCATCGACATGGGCGGGTAGCGATTCGGGTTGGTGGCTGTCCAGAATGGCCAGTGTGGCATCTTGCAGGCGTTGGCGGAAGCTGCGACTGCCTTTTTCCTGCCAGGTCTCCAGCAGTTGGCGATCAAAGATCTGGGGCTGCCAGAATTCGCGCCAGTGGGCCATGGTGTGGTCATGGCTGAGGAATTCACCGCTGGGTCCGACTTCGTGAATCACATCCACGGCCAGCGATTCGTCGTCCACGCGCACGCCTTCTACAAAGCGTCGGGTTTGTGAGATGATTTCGTTGGTGAGCACGATCAATTCGGGCGAGTTGGCCAGACCCGCTTCGAGATAGCCGACATCGTGGTTGAGGTTGGTCTTGGCCAGTAAGGCGGTCATGACCGAGAACTGGGCATCGGCTGCGGCCTGACCATCGGGCAATTTGCTATCGCTGTGACCGGCGTAGCCCCACACCGGTAGGTGGTAGAATCGTCCCATCTCAGCGGCCATGATCCGGGCCAACTGGAATTCGGGGGCGCCATACACGCTGATCATATCTTTCATATCCAGATGATGCACTCCGTGCCCATACAGGAAGGGGGCCCCGGACTGCTTGAGTTGGTGCATCAGTAAACCGCTCAGCATCTCGGCGTTGCCCAGGGCCACGGCTCCGGCCAGGGTGATGGGAGCCGTGCCACCCATCATGGGGGCCGGTGAGTGCGTGACGGGAATGAAGTGCTCGGCCGTGTAGAGCAGTTTGTCTACCGCTTCGAGTGATTGTTGCAGGGGCGTGGTGGGCTCGGAGTAGAGCAGCAGGGTGGGATAGTGGGCCAGCCGGTCAAAGCCGCCGGCGACTTCGGCGGCCATGGCGCCGATGGTTTCGATGTCCTGCAGATCGTTGCACACAAACACAGTGGGCTTGGTGGTGTGGCGCAACATCGTGGCAAATTGATAGCGGTAGTAGGTCTGAGTGGGGACGTCGCGGGGGATACCGGCAGACATCACGAAGTCGATTTCGGGCAGGGCGTCGCTGAGCCGCATGACATCGGCCACGTCCTGCGAAACGAAATCACGACGTTGGCCTGTGCGGGGATCGATGTAACGCAGAGTATCCGAACCGGTGCCGAAATAGACGTGCTTCCCATCGAGTTGCATGGCTACTTCGTCGCTACCGCGTTTGTACAAGTTGAAGGAGTCTGGGGCCGAGGCCAGGGCCCATTCGATCAGGCTAGGCGGAATTTTGACCAGGTTTTCATCTTCGATGCGAGCGCCTGCCTGCTTGAGCATGGCCAGAGCGCCTTCATGAAAGACACGCACGCCGGTTTGGTGCAGAATTTGGCAGGATGCCTTGTGGATACGCAGACAGGTATCGCGATCCATCATGGACAGTTGGAGAGGAATACGGGGTGATTGCGGGGTGAACTGGCGCTGGGGTGCAGCGCTGCGGCGACGGCGCATGATGTGAGCTCCTTACAATGAAGTGGGACTATAGTTTTATAATGTAAAACTCTGTTTTATGATGAGGTGCTGTATTATAATGGCAATTGCATAGTTAGGCAAGTCGGAGGGGGTGTGGGGTGCGCTTCAACTTGGGGGCGACAATATGTCGACGGGCGGTGCGAGCCTGGGGAAGACGCACTTGTGGCGCGTCCATGATGTGCCGTGGACCCGTCGGCAACAGCGTCTCGCCAAATTCCGAGGACACACGTATCCCCGGATGTGTGTCATTGCTGGGGAAGCAAGACAATAATAACTTTTTGCTATTACTCACGTCTAGAATAGTGTATACTTTTGTTACGTTTGCATCTGGAGAGGTGATCCATGAAAATACGAACTTTAGTTTTCTTTTCCATTGTTATACTGATTGGTTTATTGGCAGCGTGCAGAGGAACAGAACAAAGTAACAATACGAGCATCGAAGATGCTATCAGGGAGACTTTGACTGCTAAGGATGGTAGTGCTACCGAAACTGCGCAGGTGACAGTCATACCCACGGTAAATCAACCTTACATCGTGCCGACGGCAACAACAATTCCTACAGATGTTGTGCCTTTTGAACCCTTCGAGATTGTTCCTCCAGACAGTTTCCTTCGTTTTCCTGTATTGGTGGCTAAAAAGGATGTTAATTGCAGGACAAGCCCAACTCGAAACGCTGATAACGTCCTGGCCCATGTACCTTACAACTCAAAGTTGGAAGTCACAGGACAGAATTCTTCTGGCAACTGGCTTCATGTGTGTTGTGTTCAAAGCCAAGAATGCTGGATAAGAAAAAAATTGGTACGTACTGTTCCTTCTCCAGAACCAACTCTACGTCTTCATCCAACCCCTATCCCACAAGATACAGGCTGCCCCAATGGATGTGATTGGCAAAAGCCAGGCTGTGATATCAAGGGCAACATCTCCTTTAACACTGGTGAGAAAATATTTCATATGCCAGGTGACAAATACTATTGGAAAACCAAGATCAATTCTCGGTATGGTGAACGGTGGTTTTGTACGCCTGCCGAAGCTAGAGGCAACGGCTGGCGACGGACATATCGTTAGATTCATTTTTCCCCGGCCTTAAAATCGTCTGATGAAACTGGTTGGCTGCAATTTCGAGTTGACATGGGACTGAAAATGCCCGATTGATCGGTTGCAGTTACTTCCGTGACTTGACAGATGTCACGGTAAGATTGGGTTTTGGCGAATGGCGGGGCTGTGCGGTAGCATTGAGACGTGCCTGTATTCCTCTTCTTTAAGCTTGCTCCCCATTGCCCCGGAGATTGATCTTATGCGCCTGGTGATACAACGTGTACGCGAAGCTTCTGTGACGGTGGCTGGTGATGTGGTGGCCCGCATTGGTCGTGGCTATCTGATTTTGGTGGGGGTGACGCATGATGACGGGATGCGACAGGCCGGGTGGCTGGCGCACAAGGTGGCGGGCCTGCGTTTGTTCGAGGATGAAAACGGGCTGATGAATCGGGCGTTGGCCGATGTAGACGGTGCGGTCCTGGCCGTGTCGCAGTTCACGCTGTATGCCGACGCCCGCAAAGGCCGGCGGCCTTCCTTCACCCACGCCGCTCGCCCCGAACAGGCGGAACCATTGGTAACGGCCTTTGTGGAGGCTTTGCGCCGAGAGGATGTGCGGGTGCAGACGGGCGTGTTCGGCGCCCACATGGTGGTGGAATTGGTGAACGACGGGCCGGTGACGTTGATCTTGGAAAACTGAATGCTTTGTTGCCCACAGCGGATGTGTCAGGGCCTCTGTTATGCGGACAGGTGCGGAGAGATCCCATGTTGGCGCAGCGTCCGGGTTTTCCGGTAATGGCGGGCATTGTCGATGGTGTAGATCAACAGTGCCAGCCAGATGATGCTAAAGCCCAGCAGGCGGGTTGGACTGAAAGCTTCGTGATAGAGAAAAAGGCCTAGAGCAAATTGCAGGGAGGGGGCGATGTATTGCAAGAGCCCTACAGTTGTCAGGGGGAGGCGATGGGCGGCGCCAGCGAACAACAGCAGGGGAATGGCGGTAATCACGCCGGTGCCGAGGAGCAGAAGGTTGGTGCTGAAGCTGGTGTGAGCGAATACGGCGCTGTGGTGCCATTCCCGGGAGAGGAGGAAAAGGGTGGCGGGGATGAAAAGCACTGCCATCTCGGCGGTGAGGCTTTGAAGTGCGTCTAGACGCACTTTTTTCTTGATGTAGCCGTATACGCTAAACGTCAGCGCCAAAGTAAGGGCGATCCAGGGCAAGGCGCCAAAGCTGGCAGTCAGGTAAAGTACGCCGAGGGCGGCCAGCCCCACCGCCATCCATTGCCCGGGTCGCAATCGTTCTCGCAGCAGCACCACTCCCAGAGCCACATTCAGCAAAGGCGTGATAAAATAGCCCAGGCTGGCCTCGACGATAAAGTTGGCGTTCACCGCCCAGATATAGGTATACCAGTTCAGTGCCAGCAGGAGTGCCGCCACCACCAGATAGCCCAGGGTGACTTTGTCCTGCCAGACAGTTTGCACCCAGGCCCACTGCCGCCGCATCGTCAGCACCATTGTCAAGAACACCAGCGACCAGATCATGCGGTGAACCAGGATTTCGCTTGCGGGAACTGCTTGCAGCAACTTCCAATAGATGGGCAGGAGTCCCCACAGCCCATAAGCGCCAATGCCATACAAAGTGCCTCGATTCATCGTGCTAATGCCTCAATGTGTGCTGGATGTCCATCGCCGCAGGACAACATTCTCGGTAATCCGGCTTAAGCCGGATTGAAGCCAACAGTGTATAATGTCCCGGTCACAGCGTCAACTCCCTTCACGTCTGCGAGAGCTCTTTTTTCTGCGAAATAGCTCGCATGGTACATCCTCTCCTGGTCTACCGCTACACCCGGCGGGGCTTCAGATATGACAACGAATAAGAGGATGGAACGAATGGGTTTTAGGTGGGTGAGGTGGCAGATGTAAGCCGTGTTGTCAACAAGATCGGTCGCCGGAGGGCGACCTCTGGCCGTAGGCCTAAAGAGCCCGACTTCCAGTCGGCGATGTCGCGGCGGCGAGGCGAATCGAATTCGCCCCCTGACCGGGGCCAAGTCCCCGCAGGGACTTTGGCCTTATCGCGTCAACAGGGTCTCGCTGCTGACAAGATCGGTCGGCGGAGGCCGACCTCCGGCGGCCGCAGGCCCCCCAGCCCCGATTTCAATCGGCGGGACGAGGCGCGACGGGGTCGGGCCGACTGTGCGCACGGCTGGGTAGAGTCCCTGCGGGGACTTGGCCTTGTGAGCCTGCAAATTCATTTGCAGTGCCAGGACACGAGGGCGCCAATAAAGCACCGGTTTCGCTGGCAGCGACCTCCCGGCATGGCTTCAGATATGACAACGAATAAGAGGATGGAACGAATGGGTTTTAGGTGGGTGAGGTGGCAGATGTAAGCC